>NZ_BAAAFD010000003.1:0-347262 GCF_039523355.1 Aliiglaciecola litoralis
GTGATGATGCGGACATATTATCGAATCCCATCCTGGTTGATTTGGGGTTCAATCAGTCTCACTGGACTGAGCTAATTCAGGATTTCGAACATGTGTTCTGTGTCGCGGCTGGCACTCTAACATCACTGCAGTCATACAAAACACATACTCAGCGCAAGCGTATCACGCCCAGCCATGTTCGCCTTTGATAAGCCTTTGACTCACAGATAAAAACGTGGTCCTGTGAAGCAATTACCTCGCTTGCTAATAGCCCCGAACTCAACTTCAACATGCCACGCTCGAATGGCAGTTTAAAACACTCCTGCCAAAAAAAATCACATCGAAAAACAACTATCCAATTGGTAGTTCACTCACCAACGGATTGCATTTTCATCTCTTACAATGATGCCTGTCCATGTTATTGCATCTACGGGTTGCCTTTTCATCTCATACAGCGGTGGCTGTCAACGTTAATGCAAGAGTGACAGTCTTGATTAAAGAATTTACGGTCTTAAACGGAGACTAGTTGGAGTGCCTGTCCATGTTAAATTGTCTCTGGTATGTCTTTTCTTTTAAATTACCTGTTTCGACAATCGGTCACTTATAGTCATTTTTGTTTGAACTTTAAGCAAAACCTGGCGCCACCGGTCTCGACATTTTCTACCCAGCACTGACCGTTGTGCCAATGCATTATCCGCTTTACGATGGCTAGTCCTAACCCAGCACCACCGCGCTTTCTATCTCTTCCATGATCTGGTCGGAAAAATGGTTCAAAAATTCGCTTGTGGTGAGATTCCGCAACTCCAGGGCCGTCGTCTTGTATACGCAATACGACGTGTTCTACCGTAACTACCACCGAAAATTGAATTTCCGACTTCGCATAGCGACATGCATTATGAAATAAATTATCAATCGCTCTCTGTATATAGTGCTCATCACCTAAAATCGAGGCGTCTTCTCCACTGTAGTCAACACTGATTTTGGGGGGCTGTCCATCTTCAGTCGCGCGTTGGATATCTAATCCTGCGCTAACATGGTCTACCCGTTGTTTGCACAAACTAAGAAGCGGGATCTTAGATATGTTTAACTCTGGCTGTTGAGTTTCCATTGTTGTGTAGCTAAGCATTTCTTGGACAAGCTTTTCTAACTCATCGACATCGGCGTTCATCTCTTGCCATTGTCCTGGTAGCTTTTGTGAGAGGTTTGCTATGGCAAACTTTAAGCGTGAAAGTGGCGTCCTAAATTCATGCGCAACTGCGCCTGTTAACTCGCGTTGCGTGTTTAGTAATTCACGAATTCGACTACCAAGTTCATTCAATGTTGCAGCGATTGGAAATACGATTGAGCGAGGCTCGATCGAGACAGAGGGAATATCTCCATTAGGATCAATACTTGCGGCTGCACGCTTCAGTTGTTGAAGATCTTTCCACAAAGGCCATAACCAAAGTGCAATAAGTATCGCAAGAAGAACGAAAAACACACTACTATAGAAAAAATAGTGAATATCATTAGTTTCATTTGATAAAAGTGTTATTTCTATTAAGGCTTCGTCAGAAGTCTGAAAATATATCTGCAGTTTATCTGATTCATTAAAAAGAGTGATTGGTCGTCCTGAATTAAGAGCTAATTGTTCTTCTTCACTCCATGCCATATCCGCTAAAGACAAGTGAGTAATCTCAAATAAATTAGGATCTAAATGGGGTTCTATGTCTTTTACTTCGCGATTCAACACTGTTAAAGCTGATACTATTGCTTGGTGCTCTGTGTTGACGCCTTCTAAATCAAAAAACACGTGTCGGAGCATCGCGCTTAGTACGATCAATGACAGTACAATAAAAATGTATAAGCTCAGGAAAAGGCGAGTCATAACTCGATAACCATTGGCGATAAAGCTGTTCTGGCACTTTTTACCCATGATGAGAGAGTTTTGGTGTACCAATTTACTATATCGTCTTTGTTAGGAATGCCTGTCCACGAAAGTGTTATATCACCTTCTTTAGGAGTGGCTGTCCACAAAACATCTGAGAGTGTATTAAGTCTATTAAGGGTGCCTGTCCACGAAAGTGAATTCGAAGCCATAATCGTGCCTGTCCACGGTAGAGAGTTATTCATAGGAGCCTTGCATCGGCTTTTAATCCCACGCGTCGGGGACGAAAAAGAAGCCTTTTCCCCAGATGGTTTTGATTCTAAAAGGGTTTTGTGGGTTGTCGTTGAGCTTTTTGCGTAATCGAGAAATACGTACGTCGGCGGATCGGTCGAGGCCATCATACTCTCTACCAATTAATTCGTTGTAAAGGGTTTCTCTATCTACAAGTTGCGACGCATTGCTCGCTAGCTTCCACAACATGTCAAACTCATGACTTGTAAGCTGGATATTTTCCTGATCAAGAAAGACTTGTCTAGATTGTTTATTGATTTTTAACTTTCCAAATTGGAGCTTATGCGAAGCCTTGTTGTCTTCAACCTTTTTGGTTTCACTGCGTCTGACTAATGCGTGAATACGCGCTAGTAAAACTCGAGGCTCAATTGGTTTTATCACATAGTCATCGGCCCCTAGCTCAAGGCCCAAT
Source organism: Aliiglaciecola litoralis (assembly GCF_039523355.1). Classification (NCBI taxonomy): domain Bacteria; kingdom Pseudomonadati; phylum Pseudomonadota; class Gammaproteobacteria; order Alteromonadales; family Alteromonadaceae; genus Aliiglaciecola; species Aliiglaciecola litoralis. The sequence continues at coordinate 2,550 of NZ_BAAAFD010000003.1, forward strand.
ACTTGGTCGAAATCGGAACTTTTTGCTGTCACAAACAAGAGCGGACCCAGAAAGCGTTTTCGCAAGCCTTTACACAACTCGAAACCGTCTGCTCCTGGCAACATGATATCTAAGATAATCACATCCGGCTTAAACTCATCCATTGTGCTATTAAGCTCATCAGAATCGTATAAACATTTCACTATAAATTCATTTTCAGTGAGATATTGCGCCATGAGATCACTTAAGCGCTTATCATCTTCTATCAGCAGTATTCGCTTGTTCAAAATAAGCTCCAAGGCTGTCTTACCCTACGCGTGCGGTTGCTCTCTCTAGCTTTAATCTGCATGTCATGAGACAACACAACTTCTCCACCTTTAGCTCTGAGCTGCAACCGAGTTGATTCAGAAAAACGAATAGTAATGGTTTCATGTGATGACAGATTTGCTTTACAAAGAATGAGTGAGCTATCTTGGAAGAAGCAGTATTCTCCGGCAGGCAATCCGCGAGTCGTAATGGTCAGTTCCAGTTCACAAACATCTCCCTTGTCTTTGACTATACAAACCTTAGGTTGCACGTTCCAACCAACAGGCTCACTATAACAAAAGCTTGTATAACTCAACAAAAACAATGCCCACAATGTGTGAATTTGACGATTTCTGTCCGCTAGAATAGAAATTCGCATGCTAAAACCGATATCCCACACCAACGAACACGTTGTTGATATTATTTTCATCCACCAACGGGCTATCCGTCATGCCACTGTGAAGTTTTTGGTAAGAGGCATTTGCAATCCAATGCCATTTGTCATTTATTTTTTTGGTAAATAGTATTGCTATGGATGGCTGAAACCCACCACTGGCCTCATAGTGAACATTTTCAATTGGGCTATCTCGTTCCGATATACCGTAATAGTAATTGACCAAACCATCACTTTTCCACGTCAAGCTAGGACGAATACTGAACTGCCAATCATTACCAGCCCAAAAATGCTCATAGCTTAATATCGCCTTGTGCCCCTTATGTACGCCGCTGGCATCTGTTTCAACAGCCAAGGTAATCTCGGAGTCAGGTTGATAAAAATGTATTCGAGTACCGAAATTGACAGCCCATTTTCGATCACTCACTTCGTCTAACGCTATATAACTAAGTTCACCCTCTGAGCCTTGATTATCTGGCGGTTCATTTGGCACACCAGCAGGCGGCGCAACCACCGCAACACTAAAATTACCAACGTGCCAAAATTTGAAGTGGGAAGCTTCACGGTCTAAGGTTAAATAAGATTCTACTCCGATAGTATCATTGTCAATTAGCTTGTAGCCTATTTCTGCATTATCGAAATAAACCTGTTCGCCATACCACGCTATATCAACGAGGACTATATTTGGAAAGACATCGCCATCTACTAGGGGGTTGGATCTTGCACCAATCCCCAATGCAATACCCAAGTTCCACTCTCCTTGTTTTGCACAAGGCACACTGGAGTCACAAGCGTTTGCCTTAGTTACAATCAAAAAGCAACAGATGACAATTAGGTGAATAAAACGAAGTCGTGGCACTTTTACCTCAATAATGAGTGGGCTTTCTAGAGAATACCAATGAAGAATATCAGACAGTGAAACAAGTGACATCAGTGGGTTACAAATATTCACAATTATTGTCATTTCGTAGCAGACTAAAATGTCACTGAATCTTATGATGTTTGCGTTCCTTTAAGATAAGCGAGACAAATAATGGACTTTCAAATCAAACTTTCTTACCCACTACTGATTGCATCTTCAATTATGCTCAGTGCATGTGATTCACCTAAAGTCGCAATTGATCCTATTGAGGAGCAAAAAACCGTACCTCAGGTCAATCAGGCGAAAAATATTCCGGGTCCTTTAGAGCAAGGCAAAGCAGCTGGCTTTATACGCAACGGAATTTATGCGGCTACTTTGGCCAATCCAGCCCCGGAAACACCTACTACTGTCGAAGCTGGGCCTACTACTTCTTTCGGCTCTGGTTTTTCAAAAACCAACACTATCGAGCAAGGTGTAGACGAAGATGATCGTGTGAAATATGACGGCAATACGCTGTTTATAGCCGCCTATCCAATTTGGCTTGAAGGTGAATTTGAAGAGCCTAAAGTGCGCGTCCTCACGCGTAATGACGACTTCTCGCTTACGGAACAACAGTCGATCGAATTTGATAGTGAGTTTGACAATATTCAAGGATTGTATTTGCACGATAATCGTTTAGCGGTGATCGGCAGCGATAGTCCAGTATATACACTGGATGCCACAGGTTTTGCTCCTTGGATCCCTCATGAACCCGATTTAACGGTGCGTTTTTATGATGTGCAAAGCACGTCGGACATTCAAACGATCAGTAGCATTACGATTGACGGCACCTTGCTGTCTACCCGACGTATAGATGATAGCTTGTATATTGTTAGCAGTTACGTGCCTTACATTGCGCAATTGAATGTTGGCAACTTAACCGATCAACAAAAAATTGATAATTATCAGACTATTCAGAATGCATCCTCAGCGGCAATCATGCCCAAGCTGTATGAGGACGGTCAAGCGAGCACTATGAACGATATTAATCAATGTTATGCGCCTGCGGCAGCCACCTCCAAAGATGGACACGCACAACTTATCACGATTACTCGGATAAATTTAATTGACCCTACGGACCGACAATCTACTTGTTTAAGTTTATATGCTGACATTATGTATATGTCACAACAGAACCTTTATGTTGGAGCAAGTGATGGCGTGCAAAACACGACTTTTCACAAAGTTGAGTTAACCGACCTAAGCTACCAAGCATCCGGAAGCATCTCGGGTATCTTAGGTACTTCAAATGCCGCCCTTTTAAAAATGGATGAAAAAGATGACTTTTTACGCGTCGTCAGCACGCGTTATACCGACAGTGTTCCAACCCATCATTTGCATGTGCTACAACAACAAGGACAGTCACTCACAGAGGTGGCTACCCTGCCCAATGAGGACCAACCTGAACCCATTGGTAAACCCAATGAAGAAATTTACGCCGTGCGCTTTATCGATGACAAGGCCTATGTCGTGACATTTGAGCGATTAGATCCATTTTATGTCATTGATCTTACTGATAATACTCAGCCTTTTATCGCGGGGAGTCTAGAGTTGCCTGGCTTCTCAAGCTATTTACATCCTTTGAAAAACGATTTAGTCCTAGGCATTGGTCAAGAGGTGAATGTTTCAGATGTGCCAGATTCGGGGGAGTTAGTTGTTTTACCCGTGATAACCTCGGGTATGAAAGCCAGTTTATTTGATGTACGTGACCCAGCTAACCCCGTGGAACTGGGCAGTGTATTTGCGCCTGACGCCTATACACCGGTTGAATGGGACTACAAAGCCTTATCGGTGTTAGAGCACGAGGGGACTTATCGTTTCGCGTTCCCAATCGAAAATTGGAACGCAACTGTTGATACGGGCGAGGGTCAAGCATCTCAGGAACAAACGCAAAATATATTGGTGCCTTTGAATAGCCTTATGTTACTAGAGACGGACACGCTTATAGCCAACCCTGTGTTGCAGTGGAAGGGCAATGTTGACGCTAGTAACAATGCGCAGCATTACATTTACTCGGGCGAGGATAGAAGCATTATTCATGGCGACAGTATTTATTATATTCATGGCAATCAGGTGTGGTTGAGTCATTGGCTAAACCCCGAAAATTTGCAGGGGCCGTTTTAACAATAGATGTTTACGTCCTAGCTTAAGTTATTAAGTGTCATGGACTTTTGGGGCCGCATCTGCTGCGGCCCTTTTTTCGACGTGACATTTGGCAGTGTAGGGGGCAGTAAATCGTTGTTTAAAACGATCAAAAACAACAAAAAAACCGTATTAGTATCTTTATTCAGTTTTAATTCAGTTAAGTCTACTATAATGTTAGTAGATAACCGAAAGTCATGAGACAAAAGGGGTAAGACAATGAAAGTATCTTATTTGATTACTGGGGCTGCACTAATGTTAGTCTCGGCACAGAGCCAGGCAAAAGCAGAAGTAGAGGTTGTCTGGGAAAATCCCAAAGAATATCGTGATGTACAACCCACGATGCAGTCACGTGCAAAATTTCGCGAGCAAACGTTCAAGCAATTGGAAGAGTACATCAATGAATTAGCTGAATCGCTGCCCGAAGGACAAAAGCTATCGATTACTGTCACTAATCTTGATTTGGCCGGTCAAGTTTGGCCTTCTTCTTTTGTAGGGTTAGGGAACTCTGGTAATGAAGTTCGGGTTGTTAAGCAAATTGACATTCCACGTATGTCTTTTTCATACACGCTTACGGACGCGCAGGGTGCTGTTATACAGCAAGCTGACGAAGTGAACTTAAAGGATATGTCATTCCAAGATCGACACAATCCATTTTTTAGAAGTGAAAACCTACGTTATGAGAAAAACATGCTGAGAATTTGGTTTAACGACGAGTTCCCAGAACTCATAGCTAACAACGGCTAAAATATCATTGAAATAATTAAACCGCCTTTTGGCGGTTTTTTTTATCGCTAATTCTGAAAATGTATAAAATAAATAGTTGTTTAAAATCAACATGAAACAACCGTTTCAGTTGCATGGCGGTGAAATAAAATTACCTTCAGCAATCTTTCAAAAGGTTTTATTTCGTTGAATAACTGTACTATTTCTGCCACTATCAGGCTGCAAAATGGTCTACTCGTGTCATATCTTTGTCACATTAAAACAATAACATCGGACCAGCTAAAAAAATGGGACAAAGTCCTAATAAATTATAAGCCAGAAAATGGCATTGGATGTATCAGGTTAGGAGAGACAATGAGTATTAAATACCCCGCCCTACTGGCGCTCGTCTGCGCGCCTATGGTCTACGCAGACGTATTCATCAACGAAATTCATTATGACAATATCAGTACCGATACTGGCGAAGCAATTGAAGTTGCAGGCCCAGCTGGAACAGATTTAAGCGGATGGAGCCTTGTAAAATACAATGGTAACAATGGTACTGCTTACGGTACTACCTCCCTAAGCGGTACCATTCCCGATCAACAAGGCGGCATGGGCACCATTATTGTCAATTATCCGAGCAATGGCCTACAAAATGGCGCGCCAGATGGTGTTGTCTTGTTTGATGGTACTCAAGTCGTTCAGTTTTTGAGTTACGAAGGTACGTTTACCGCGGTAGGTGGCGTTGCTGATGGCCTGTCATCTACTGATATAGGTGTCAGTGAGAGTAATAGCACAACAGAAGCCGGTCACTCTTTACAACTATCTGGTACAGGTAGTGTCTATGCCGATTTTGTTTGGAATAATCCGGCCACCAACACTTACGGCGCGGTAAACAATAACCAAACATTTGGCGACGGTGAAGAAGGTGGCGGCGGAGAAGACGGCGGCGACACCGGTTTAGAAGGCGTTTGTTTTAATTGTCCCGACCTCGATAAAGTTGCTGACGCAAATACCTTTAATGACAGCGAATACTACGCTTCTGCCATCCAAGCAATTGGTGCAGGTTCTAGCGCTGCCGTTATAAAAGGCGAATTAACCTCAATTATTAGCACCGACCACCGTGTACTCACATACAATCAAGTGTGGACCGCGCTAACTGAAACCGACGAAGACCCTACAAATTCAGACAATGTTACTTTGCTGTACATGGGGACCTCGCTACCTAAATTATCAAATGGCAGCGGAGAACAAAGCCAAAATCCCGATAATTGGAATCGCGAACATGTCTGGCCAAACAGCAAAGGCTTTAGTGATGACGGTCCTCGTGATCAAGCACCTTCATTCGAAGCATTTACCGATATCCACCATTTGCGTCCAACCGATATTTCGGTTAATGGCTCGCGCGGCAATTTAGATTTTGATAACAGTGACGCTCCACTAGCTGAAGCGCCTAGCAATCGAGTTGACGGTGATTCTTTTGAGCCACGTGACCAAGTTAAAGGTGATGTAGCACGAATGATGTTCTACATGGACACGCGCTATGAAGGTTTAGGTGATAACACCCCTGACTTGATGCTGGTGGATAGTTTAACCACATCTGGACAGCCACAACTAGGCCGTCTATGTCGACTACTTGAATGGCATGCAGCCGATCCAGTTGATGCGATTGAGCAAGAACGTAATGCCAGCATCTATGAATACCAAGGCAACCGTAATCCATTTATCGATCATCCAGAGTGGGTGTCCATGTTATTTACTGCTGATGCGTGTAGTGATGAAGGCGGTGAAGATGGTGGTGAAGATGAAGGTGGAGATAATGGCAATACTGGCACCGTTGAAGCAAACGCGCTGCTAATTACTGAAATTATGCAAAACCCTAGAACCGTCAGCGATACAAACGGTGAATGGTTTGAAGTCCTCAATACCAGTACCCAAGTCGTTAACTTAAATGGTTGGACTATCCGTGATAACGACAGTGACTCGTTTACCATTGAACAAGATGTTTTGATTGGCGTCGGAGAATATGCGGTGCTCGGCAAAAATGGCGACACCGCTGCCAATGGTGGCGTTGTGCAAGTATATTCTTATGGTTCGCAAATGGCATTAGCCAATGGCAGTGATGAGCTTGTACTTGTTGATCCAGACGGTAACATTGTTGATGAGATTACCTATGACAATGGTGCGACCTTCCCAGATCCTAACGGTGCGTCAATGACCTTAATTGACCTATACGGTGACAACAACATTGGTAGCAAATGGGCTGCAGATACAACCAATTTCTACAATCCAGACAACTCAGGTACACCGGGTACTGGTGATGCAAGTTTCAACTTGGTTATTACCGAGATTATGCAAAACCCACGTGCTGTTAGCGATAGCAATGGTGAATACTTTGAAGTGTTAAACACTGGCGTCATTGCAGCTAACATGAATGGCTGGACAATCAGAGATGATGGCAGTGATTCGCATACGATCACTGAAGATGTCTATGTGCCAGCGGGAACCTATGCGGTATTTACTAATAACAGTGATACGGCCAGCAATGGTGGTTTTGAAGCGCTTTATGAATATTCTGGAATGTTTATTGGTAACGGTTCAGACGAGATAATCTTACAGCGCCCCGACACTTCAATTGAAGATATCGTTGAATACGATAACGGGAATACTTTCCCCGATCCTAACGGTGCGTCAATGACATTGATCAGTGCGGCTTTGGATAACAATGTAGGTGCGAATTGGTTTGCCGAAAATGTTGAGACATACGGTGACGGTGACTTCGGAACGCCAGGCTCTGGCCCAGATGGAAGAACCTTCGGCGGCGGTGGCGACAACGGCGGCGGTGAAGTCGTGGTACTCGGCCAATGTACTGATCCAGCAACACTTATCAGTGCAGTTCAAGGCTCTGGTGATGCGTCTTTAATGGAATCACAAGACGTGGTAGTAGAAGCTGTGGTATCTGCAAGCTATCCAGGTCTTGGCGGTTTCTTTTTACAAGAAGAAGCAGCAGACATGGATGCCGATGCGGCAACCTCAGAAGGGCTGTTTGTTAATTACAGCGCGAACGGTGAACTGCCAGCGGCTAATTCAGTGGTCAGAGTGTTAGGTAGTGTTAGAGAGAACTTCGGACGCACTCAACTTGATGTCGCTGACACAGCATTAGATTGTGGTGTGGGCAGTGTTGATGCAACCGCTTTAACCTTACCCTTTAACAATGCTGCGCAAGCAGAATCGTTAGAAGGTATGTTAGTGTTCAACCAAAATACCCTAACCGTCACCGATAACTACAATTTGGGTAGTTTTGGTGAAGTAACGTTATCTTCAGAGCGTTTATACATTCCGACTAACAAATATGCACCTTTGTCGGCCGAGGCGATTGCTTTAGCTGCTTCAAATGCATTGAACCGAGTGGTGATGGATGATGGACAGAGCTCGCGGAATCCTGAAGTGGTGCCATATCCTACTGGTGGATTGTCAGCCAGCAACACTTTAAGAAGTGGTGATTTGGTGACGTCAGTTACTGCACCATTAGATTATTCATTTGGTTCTTATCGCTTGCACCCAATTCAAGCACCGACCATCGTTGCTGCCAATGAACGTGAGGCGACACCGGCGCTTAACCGAGGCAACCTAACGGTAGCCAGCTTGAATGTATTGAACCTGTTTAATGGTGATGGCCAAGGTGGTGGTTTCCCAACCCCTCGTGGTGCTACTGACGCGGTTGAATATGAGCGTCAAATTGCCAAAACAGTGACCGCAATTGCTGCCATGGACGCCGACATTATAGGTTTGATGGAAATTGAAAACGACGGCTTTGATGCGCAAAGTATGATTGTTGAACTGGCCAACAGACTTAACGCTGTTGCTGGGGATGGCACCTACGCAAACGTTGCTTACACCGGACCAATTGGTACCGACGCTATTGCCGTAGGTCTGTTATACAAACCTGCGAGTGTGTCTTTGGTTGGCGATATCCAGTTAAACTTCGACGGTATCTTTAACCGACCTCCAGTAGCCCAGACCTTTGCTGCGCAAAATGGGGCGGAGTTGACTGTTGTAGTAAACCACTTCAAATCAAAAGGTTGTGGTGGCGCTTCGGGTGATAATGCAGACCAAGGCGATGGACAGGCGTGTTACAACGCACGACGTGTGGAACAGTCGCAAGCCTTAACCGCTTGGTTAGCTAGCAATGAACAACTGAGTGACAAAGAAAATATGTTGATCATCGGTGATTTGAATGCTTACGCTGAAGAAGATCCTATTACTACGCTGGAAAGTGCCGGTTTTGTTAACCTCATTGAAACTTTCCAAGGTGCAGATGCTTATTCTTACACCTTTGGCGGTGAGTTAGGCTACCTTGACCATGCGTTAGCATCGGCTTCCTTGACTGAACAGACCGTAGACGCAATTGAATGGCACATTAACGCTGATGAGCCGCGCGTGCTTGATTATAATGTAGAAGGCAAATCGCCAGCGCAAGTGAGCGATTTCTATGCCCCTGATGCATTTAGAGTATCTGACCATGATCCAGTATTGATCAGCTTTGAGCTAGTTGCTCCTGCTGTCTTTGGGGACATGGACGGTGATCAAGACGTGGATTATGCTGATATGCGAGCTCTGATTAATTTAATTAGAGCACGTAACACCTCAGTCGACTTACATGACTTTAATGCTGACGGTGTGGTAAATACCCGTGACGTCTCAGCAATTCGCAGAATGTGTACTCGCGCTAGATGTGCAATGTAAATTAGCGTAAAAACACAAACCTAATAAAAAACCGGTGAAGGTAACTTCACCGGTTTTTTTGTTTAGGTAATTTAGACCAAGCTAGGTTAGTTAGCTTTGCTATTAATGCAGGTTATTGATAATCGAATAACGCGTCTGCTACATCGATCAAGTCACTGGCGTCATTCAGTAGATTGGTTTTATACAGTTCTTTACGCGGCAGTATACGTTTTAAATAAAATGCACATGTCGACTTTTTGCCCTCTTTTATCGACTGATTATCACTAGCTTGTGCACGGTCCGCCATACTCAACCATAAAACCCCTAGAATGCTGTAAGCGCTGTAATGCATATAGTCGTATGCCGCACCAGCTAAATCAATTGCAGGTTGCTTTTTCACCTGCCATGACAGCTTGTGCCATTCATCAAGGATAGCTGCAGCTTGGCTGGCCGCGTCACTGTTGTTAATCTTACTAATTAAGCCTTGAAGCAGCTTTAGCGTCGCAGTCAACATGTGACCATCATCTCGTGAAAGTTTTCTGCCAATCAAATCGGCGGCCTGTATTCCGTTTGTACCTTCGTACAGTTGGGTAATACGACTGTCTCGACTTAGTTGCTCCATTCCCCATTCACGAATGTACCCGTGGCCACCATATACTTGCACACCTAAATGACTGACCTCCTGACTCACGTCTGTCATAAATCCTTTGGCGATGGGCGTTAAGAATGCCAACACTGATGCCGCATCATGCTTGGCGAAATCATCATCCGCATTCTTCTCAATGTCCATTTGGGTAGCATATAGTAATGACAGTGCTCGACACCCTTCAGTTAAGGCCTTTTGGGTCAACAACATTTTGCGCACATCCGGTTGGGCGATAATAGGATCGGCTTTTCCATCTGGATTGATCGAGCCCTGAGGCGCTCTTGATTGCAAACGCTCTCGCGCATAGGCCAAGGCGCCCTGATAGGATGCTTCTGAGATCCCTAAGCCTTGCAAACCCACTTGAAAGCGAGCGTCATTCATCATAGTGAACATGCACGCTAGCCCCTTGTGAGGAGCACCGACTAAAAACCCCTTGGCTTGATCAAAATTCATCACGCAAGTAGGACAGGCTTTGATCCCCATCTTCTTCTCTAAACTACCAACCGAAAGCGTGTTTGCTTGGCCAAGCGTGCCATCACTATTAACCAAAAACTTTGGCACTAAGAATAAGCTGATCCCCTTCACTCCTTCAGGCGCGTCCGGCAGCCTTGCCAACACCAAGTGCAGCACATTATCGGTCCAGTCTTGGTCGCCACCAGAGATAAATATTTTACTACCGCTAATACTATAACTGCCATCTTCAAGTGGCTGCGCTTTGGTCGATAACAAACTTAAATCAGTACCCGCGTGAGGTTCGGTGAGACACATGGTGCCTGTCCACTCGCCGGAGATTAATTGTTTTAGATAGGTGTTTTTAAGCGCTTTGTCACCGTGTTTATTAACCGCCAATACAGCGCTTTCGGTGAGCATACTAATTAAACGCCAGCTGACGTTTGCCGAATTAAGCATTTCATGGACAGGCACTGCCATAGAGTAGGGGAGATCCTGCCCATCATATTCAGCGCTGCCCAACATGGCGTTCCAACCATTGGCAATGTATTCATGATAAGCAGCAGCAAAACCTTCCGGCGTCGTCACCTTACCGTCTTTAAGTTGACAGCTTTGTTCGTCACCTTCGCGGTTTAAAGGGGCAATGACCTGTTCTGCAAATTTTGCGCCTTGACTAAGCACTTCATTCACCAGTTCTTGATCAAAGTCCTGCAAACCTAAGTTTTGATAGTGGCTTTCAAGGTTAAGCCAGTCATGCAGTAGGAACTGCATATCGGTTAGTGGTGCTTGATATTGTGGCATAGTAATCCCAATGTCTATTCAACTGTTCCGACCAGTATACAATCAACTTCAGTTAATTTTAATTAACTTCAACTAATTTTAATTGATACAGACGAATAACTAGGATTTTTCAGCCGCTTGATGCTACTGACTATCTTTGGGTTTAGAATCTTCTACTCGATTGAACATGTCACGTAAGTGGATCAGGCGATCTTCAAAACGCCACTGTTTGCCACTGATTGCAAAGGGATCAATCAATGTAATAGCAGAGACTTCCATCGATGACCAAGGAGGAGGCGAGAATTCAGTGATAGTGCCATCAAAGTCTCCGGCAAGCTTGCATGCATAATACTGCATACCTTGATCATTTTGGCCAAGCCATTCGCCGACTTCCACATTAAACCCCGTCTCTTCCCACGTTTCGCGGTGTGCAGTGCATTGAGCTGATTCACTGCCATTGGAAGTACCACCGGGGACATCATATTTGCCTGATAATCGATGAGTTATACTCAATAGTTGGTCATTCAAACGAATAATGCAGGCTGCATTCGAAATTTTCGGTGGTATTTCCGGTTCTTTCACCCTGCAAGCAGGATCACTTGGCGGAATCTCACTGCAACTAGTAAGACCAAATAACGAAATCCAGAGGTAAAAGGAAAATCTTTTTATCACAAGAGGGCGTACAATAGCTGTGTTAATTCACACTAGAATACTACGAAAAACATCTCGTTGGTATTGGCTCTGTACAAAGTAACACATTGATTACACTATCCAGGAACCGTTCATGACCGTTAAGAAAATGATTTCTCCGTTGCTCATTGCAACTATTGCGCTAATTGGCTTACTAATATTCCTGAATCTTCCTGAGGAAACCCCTCAAGTCGGTGCGGGTGGACCGCGCGGAGCTGCAACCCCAGTGGTCGTGTTTAACGTGTTAGAAACGGAATTTCCAGTGGTGGTTGAAGCCTTAGGCACAGCCAGAGCAAACGAAGCGGTAACTATCACTTCTCAGCAATCTGATGTGGTACACAGTATCCACTTTGATGACGGTGATGTGGTGGAAAAGGGTCAGCTGCTGTTGACCATGAATGATCGTGAAGAACAAGCCAAGCTCAATGAGTTGAACATCAACCTTCAAGAGGCTAAAAGACAGCTAAAACGGATAACCAACTTAGCCAAAACCAGTGTCGCATCTGAACAAATTTTGGATGAACAACAAGCGCGTGTTAAAGCATTGAGTGCGCAAATAGAGGTTGCTAAAGCGCGTCTCGATGAGATGGAATTACACGCTCCTTTTAGCGGTAGACTTGGTATCCGCCAGATCAGTGAAGGCGCCTACATCACGCCCAATACGGTCATTACTACCCTAGATGATCTGCGAAAAGTCAAAGTGGATTTCAACGTTTCTGAAATCCACTTTCCAGCTTTGTCTCCTGGTCAACAAATCAAGGCCTTATCGGTTGCCTACCCTGATGAAACCTTCAAAGGTCAAATAAGTAGTATTAACTCGCGGGTAGACGCAAACACGCGCTCTATTCAAGTACGTGCATTGATCGACAACCCAGACTTGAAACTTCGTCCGGGAATGTTGTTGCAAATAAACCTACAAATGCGCGTGTTACAGTCGTTAGTGGTGCCTGAAAAAGCCATTATCCCTAATGAAGATAAACAGTTCGTGTTCGTGATTGAAGATAACAAAGCAATACAAAAGGAAGTAGTTACCGGATTGCGTCGTCCAGGCGTGGTACAAATTATCTCTGGCTTAGCCAGTGGAGACACAGTGGTCACTGAAGGGGCTTTGAGGCTAAGAAATGGCTCAACGGTATCCATCCTCTCAGATGTTACTTTGTAAAGGAATCACGCTATGTTGTTATCCGATATCTCCGTCAAACGTCCGGTTTTTGCGTCAGTAGTTAATTTGCTGCTGATTATCTTTGGCATTGTCGCAATCAGTTTCTTATCGTTGCGAGAATACCCTGATATCGATCCGCCTATTGTTTCAATTGATACAAGGTACACAGGGGCATCTGCATCTATAGTTGAGACACGTATTACGCAATTACTCGAAGATCGCATCTCCGGTATTGAAGGGATCAAGAATATCACGTCAACCAGTAGCAATGGACGCTCATCAATTAGCATTGAATTCAATCTATCCAGAGACATAGATGCGGCATCAAATGACGTGCGCGAGCGCGTAAGCCGAGCGTTAAACAATTTGCCTGAGCAAGCTGATCCGCCTGAGGTCTCTAAATCGGATTCAGACGAAAGTCCGATCGTATGGTACAACCTGCGGAGTGACAATTTATCGGTAATGGAACTAACCGACTATGCGGATCGCTTTTTGGTTGATCGCTTGTCCGTCGTCAATGGTATTGCCCGAGTACAACTTGGTGGCGGCCGAACCTATGCGATGAAAGTGTGGCTTGATCGCAATGCGATGGCGGCTCGCGATATCACAGTGGCCGACATAGAAAGAGTGATCCGCTCGGAAAACGTCGAATTACCGGCCGGTGAAGTAGAGTCCAATGACAGAGACTTTGAAGTGCGCGTCGCTCGCAGCTTCCTAACGCCCGATGACTTTGCCGAATTAACCATCAAAGCCAGTGCCGATGGTTACCTTGTTAAGCTAGGTGAAGTGGCAAAAGTGGAGCTGGCATCGGAAGATGATGAAACCCAGTTTAGAGGCGATGGCGTTAACATGATTGGCTTGGGCATTGTAAAGCAATCCAATGCCAATACTTTGGAAGTAGCGCGCGACGCTAAAAAAGCCATTGCGCAGATTTCAGAAACCTTGCCGGAAAACATTTTTATCGTACCTAGCTACGACTCCTCAGTATTTATCGAAGAGTCTATCAACGAAGTGTATAACACCTTAGGTATCGCGATGGCGCTGGTGGTGTTGGTGATCTATGTCTTCTTAGGCAATATCCGTGCAACCATTATTCCGGCCATTACGGTACCCGTTTCCTTGGTCGCAGCATTTATTGTGATGTATGCGCTCGGTTTTTCAATCAATCTACTGACATTATTGGCACTAGTGCTTGCTATCGGCTTGGTGGTGGATGATGCCATCGTGGTTATTGAGAATATTTATCGACGCATTGAAATGGGCGAGCCGCCTTTGTTGGCATCGTATCGTGGAGCACGAGAAGTGGGCTTCGCCGTTATTGCCACCACCTTGGTTTTGATTTCAGTCTTTGTACCTTTGGTGTTCTTGGAAGGTAATATTGGGCGGTTATTTACCGAATTTGCACTGGCAATTGCCGCGGCGGTAGCTTTTTCAAGTTTCACTGCCCTGACTCTCTCGCCTATGCTGTCTTCTAAATTGTTGTCAAATCGTTCCAGAAGCTCAGGCTTTGGGCGTTGGATGGACAGGAGCTTTAAAAAAGTAGAAAGCGGTTACTTCAATAGTTTGAATACGACTTTGCATCAACCCTTAGTCGTTGCGCTCATGCTAGTGCTCGCGGTTGTTGCGCTATATCAACTAAGCCAAAAAATACCCAGTGAATTTGTGCCTAAAGAAGACAGAGGTAATTTCTTTATTTCGATGCAAGGTGCAGAGGGCGCAAGTTTTGAAAATAATGCGGCGAACCTAAAAAAGGTTGAAGACATATTGTTACCCTATTTGGACACCGGTGAGATAGACCGTGTCCTTGTGCGAACCCCTGGTTTTGGCGGCGGTGCCGGTATCGCGATTGTGGGCATGGCGTCATGGCAAGATCGCACTCGCTCAACATTTGATGTGATGGATGAGGTGAGCGCCAAGTTATCAAATATTCCTGATGTCAGAGCGTTCGCCATCATGCGCAGTAGTTTAGGGGGGCGTGGGTTAGGTCGTCCCGTCCAGTTCGTGCTGCAGGGCAATACCTACGAAGACTTGGTGAAGTGGCGTGATATCGTGTTGGAAAAAGCCGCAGAAAACGAAAAGTTGCTGCGAGTGGATTCAGACTATAAAGAAACCTTACCACAACTGTTAGTGAATATCGATCGCCAGCGGGCTGCCGATCTCGGGGTATCCATCTCAGATGTAGGCCGAACTTTGGAAACTATGCTGGGACAAAGACGCGTATCTACCTACTTGGATCGAGGTCAGGAATACGATGTGATCATGGAAGGATGGGCAGACGACTACCGAAGCCCGCAAAGCATAGATAATTTGTATGTGCGCTCACAGCGAACTAATCAACTTATTCCGATGGACAACTTGTTAAGCTTTGAAGAGAAGGCCACCTCGGCGCGGTTAAACCGTTACAATCGCATGCGCAGTATCACTATCAGTGCAAACTTAGCCGATGACTATACTGTCGGTGAGGCGCTAGCGTATCTTGAAAACATTGTTAGGACAGAATTACCAGACACAGTGTCCATCGACTACAAAGGTGAATCTCAGCTTTATCAAGAATCAGGTGACTCTGTCATCTTTATCTTTATTTTGGCGTTAGCCATCACCTTCTTAGTATTGGCGGCACAGTTTGAAAGCTGGGTGCATCCGTTGGTGATTATGTTAACCGTCCCCTTGGCTTTATTAGGGGCCTTTATTGGCCTGTATATCGCCGGTGCCAGTCTGAATATTTACAGTCAAATTGGTTTGGTCATGCTGATTGGTTTAGCGGCTAAAAATGGTATTTTGATTGTCGAGTTTACCAATCAACTTCGTGATGCTGGCATGGAGTTCGAATTAGCACTTAAAAAGGCCGCGAGTCAACGCTTACGTCCCATTGTGATGACAGGTTTCACCACGGTTTTCAGTGCTTTGCCGCTGGTGGTTGCAACAGGCCCAGGCTCTGAGAGCAGGGCGGTCATTGGTATAGTGATATTTTCAGGCGTGTTGTTATCGGCTTTTCTAACGCTTTATGTTGTACCTATCGCGTACTATTGGCTAGCTAAAAATACCGGTTCACCTGAGCAGCTAACCCAAGAAATTGAAGCATTAGACAAGAAACACCCATATAAAAAAGGCGAGATACTTTAAGTCTCGGTTGATGACGGGATTGTTTCCACCCTAAGGCAGTATGTTACGGTGACTATCATGAGTATAAAAACACTCAATGACTTTTAAGTTACCGCAACATTTACTTATGGAATTAAAAACAAGTAGGGGGCAATGATCCTGTGAACATCCTTTTTGTACATGGTATGGGACGCACACCAATGTCGGGCGTTCCCATGTTGTGGCGACTCAAGAGACATGGCCATAATGTCGATGTGGTTGGTTATCTTGCCGCGACTGAGAGCTTTCAAGACATAGTGGAAAGAGTTAAAAGCAAACTGGTAGACGTAGCAAGTAGAGGTCACTATGTGGTTATTGGTCACTCGTTGGGTGGTATTTTACTCCGAGTCGCGCTGCAACAACTGCCGTCAATTCCTCGCCCGCCTGAACACCTTTTTCTGTTGGGATCTCCGGTCAGTTCGCCGCGACTCGCTAATAAGAGTAAACGAGAACTGGGTTTTCAGTGGTTCAGTGGCGATTGTGGAAAGTTGCTTTCCAGTAGCAAACGAATGAATACGATCAAAATGCCGCAGATTGAGATTACCTCGATCGTAGGAAATCGGGGTTTTCCGTTAACTAAAAAGTATTTCCTCGATGATCCAAATGACGGTGTGGTATCGGTTGACGAGTGCTACCATCAAGATATTGACGAGGTCATAGAGTTGAATGTAATTCATACCTTTTTGCCCAGCAGCCGTAAAGTCAGCCACCTATTGCTGAGCAAAATCTCTCAGATTCAGACGTCCCTGAATGCGCAGTGATTGTTAACCTGAACAACTTTGAAGATGTAGCAACACGGAAGTTTAATGGCGTTAAAAGTGCGCTATGTTTAGTGCGCAGTTACCTTTGAATTTTAGGGTTGTAAGATGACAGATATCGATTTGCTATGGACTATTTAATTTTTCGGTTTTAGGAAAGAGCGCGTTTACCTTTCTTACAAAGTCATTGTTCTTTGACGTATTGTGGCAAATAAAGGCTTCATTTGCGGCATAAATGGACGTGCTTTTGTAAAATTCGGTGGTCGTCAAATTTAATGCCTGTTGAGCCCCTTGTAGATCAGATAAATAACTGACAATCGCATCCACTCGTTGTTTAAGCAAAAATTGAATGGCAACCACTTCAGAATTGACATCAATGAATTCAGCATTTAACTTTTTTCGGATGCTGTCGAACGAAAAGCCCCTGCGAATAGCAATCCGCTGTGCCTTGATGTCTGGTTTCACGTCCTTTTCTTCTAAACTGAATACGTAAGCATGGACAGTGGCTAAAGGGTTACTTTCGATCATCTGGTGTTTGCCCTCCATGTTTTCCAAGCTGCCTGGAAACAAGCAATTGACCTTTTTTTGCTGATATAAGAGCTCGGCTCTAGCTGGGGGGACATAAACAATTTCAACACGCTGTCCTGAGGCCTTGATTTTATCAAATGCATCATTGTAGGGGCCTCTTTGTTTAGGCGTTCGACTCAACAAAAAAGGCATCTCAGTAACGCCAACTGAAATTTCTGCTTGGCTTCTGGCGGCAGTGCTTGAAGACCAAGTGCCACTAATGATGAGCATCATTAGGAAGAAGAAATCGTATTTTCTCACAATGCACAAACCTTGAGTTTCAATGAAATAAACAGGCCACGTTTAAATTAACGCAACGTTCATTCTGATCATTTATCTTCGAAGTATATTTAGTTGAGGTTTCCACTGTATTCCTTTAAAACTAAATACAGCTATTAAAAAAGGCCACTTAAGTGACCTTTTTTCAATAGTAAAAGCTCACCTTTCTTTATTCGTCTAGGAAACTTTTCAGTTGCTCAGAACGACTTGGATGACGCAGTTTACGCAGTGCTTTTGCTTCAATTTGACGAATACGCTCACGCGTAACGTCGAACTGCTTACCAACTTCTTCCAAAGTATGGTCAGTGTTCATGTCAATACCAAAACGCATGCGCAGTACTTTAGCTTCTCTTGCTGTTAAGCCTGCAAGTACTTCCTGAGTTGCGTCTTTGAGACTTCCACCGGTGGCTGAATCTAAAGGCTGCACTATAGTACTGTCTTCGATAAAGTCACCTAAGTGCGAATCTTCATCATCGCCAATAGGCGTTTCCATCGAGATGGGCTCTTTGGCGATTTTCAACACTTTACGGATCTTGTCTTCTGGCATGATCATGCGCTCGGACAATTCTTCTGGCGTCGGCTCTCGACCCATTTCCTGAAGCATTTGACGTGAAATACGATTCAATTTGTTGATCGTTTCAATCATATGTACAGGAATACGGATCGTTCTAGCCTGATCCGCGATTGAGCGAGTTATTGCTTGTCTAATCCACCAAGTCGCGTAGGTAGAAAACTTGTAACCGCGACGGTATTCAAATTTATCTACCGCTTTCATCAAGCCAATATTACCTTCTTGGATCAAATCCAAGAATTGCAAACCTCTATTGGTGTACTTTTTGGCGATTGAAATAACCAAGCGTAAGTTAGCCTCGACCATTTCTTTCTTCGCGCGACGGGCTTTTGCTTCGCCAATAGACATCCGACGGTTAATGTCTTTGATGTCTGCGATGATCAAGCCGGTTTCTTCTTCAACCTGATTCATCTTACTTACAGCACGCTCTAACTCTTCTTTTACTTCAAGCATGGCTGGCACATAGGCCTCACCACTTGCTAACACGTCTTTTAACCAGACAGTTGTGGTTTCATTGCCAGCAAAGGCTTTAATGAAATCTTTCTTAGGCATTTTCGCATTAACAACACAGTGCTTCATGACAATACGCTCTTGCACACGTACTCTGTCCATCATGCCTCGCATGTTTTTAACCATGCGATCAAACTGCTTCGGTACTAAACGAAACTCTTTAAAAACTTCGCTCAGTAAATTAATCTGCTTTCTTGCGTCTTTGTGCGAACGACCTTTCTTGGCAATGACATCGCGAGCTTTAATATACTGTTTGCGCAGCGCATCAAATTTTTCTCTCGCTAATTCTGGATCTGGCCCAGTGTCTTCTTCTTCTTCATCTTCGTCGTCATCATCGCCATCTTCATCTTCTAGATCATCGTCAGATAATTCAGAGCCTACGTGAGTCGCCGTGGGAGCCACGTCAGTTTCATTTGGATCAACAAAACCTATAATGATGTCGCTCAAGCGAATTTCTTCGGCTTCGAATTGGTCCCATTGATCTAAAAGATAGGTAATGGCTTCGGGGTACTCAGCGACTGAACATTGAACTTGGTTGATCCCTTCTTCAATGCGTTTGGCGATTTCTATTTCACCTTCACGAGTCAGCAGTTCAACCGTACCCATTTCACGCATGTACATACGGACAGGATCAGTAGTTCGGCCAATTTCGCTTTCAACTGTTGCTAGTGCTTGAGCGGCGGCCTCCGCCACTTCCTCATCAGCGGTGGTTTCTTGCATGAGCAATTCATCAGAATCCGGAGCTGACTCGAACACCTGAATTCCCATGTCATTGATCATGCGAATAATGTCTTCGATTTGATCGGAATCAACGATATCCTGAGGAAGGTGATCGTTTACTTCAGCAAAGGTCAAATACCCTTGCTCTTTTCCTTTTACGATAAGGAGTTTTATCTGAGACTGCTTGCTTTGCGCCATATAACCTACGTTTCTCAAAATCAGTTAAAAAGTTTATTTGGAAGCCAACTTCATCAGTTAACGTCAAATAAATTTGCGTGCACCGAGGCGTTTGCGAATTAGCCAGTATAGCAGATTTTATGCTCTGCCGACCAGTATTTCGAGTGAATTATAGTGTATTAAACCCAATGATCTGCGATGAATACCTAAAGTGTGGGCGAATCGATGTTATTCAACCTTGTAAGGTGAAATTTTATTCAGCGCTGTAGGTCGCTTTTGTCTGAGTTAACAACTTAAATTCTTGTTTTTCATCGGCAGTCATGCTGCTGCCTTTAGCGAGTAACTGTTGATATCGCGCTTTGAGTTGCTGTTCGATAAGTCGATTAAAACTATCTATGTATTGTTTATCCGGTCTTGCGTCGTCGGCGTCATGGTCAACTTGCAAAAGTTGATTGAGAAACTTGGCTTCAGGATCGCCTCTAAAATGCTCTAGAACGTGACCAGTGGTAATCGTTGTCTTGTTCACACAAAAGTCATGCATCTTTATCAACACATGTAATCCCTTAATAAAATCAGGATTTAATGCTCTTGGCTGGATCTCGGGATGCTGAGAGGCCAATTTAGGGTGTAACAACATCAGACGCAGTAGTTTGCGTACTGGAGATATATTGGTTTTATTTGGTAGTTGATAATCCAACGCTCGTGCTTTGCCAACGGCATTGGCTTGTTTAATATCTTGTAAAATGTCGGCTCTATAACTGTCAGCCTTGATTTTTTTACGCAGCTCTTCATTCAACAACTGGACTAAGTTTTCCGCTTTTATTTGCTCTATGTATGCATTGGCAGCTTGCGTTAACGCCGCTTTACCTTCGCTACTTCCGACGTTGTGTTGAGCCAGCAGGTTATCAAAGAAAAATTGCGACAAAGGTACAGCTTTTTCGGATAACAGTGTTTCAAATTCCTGTTGGCCCGTTTTGCGCACTAAGGTATCGGGATCTTCGCCATCGGGTAAAAATAGGAAGGTCATTTTGACACTGTCTTTGAGATAAGGAAGGGCATTTTCCAGTGCTCTCCAAGCCGCTTCACGACCAGCGCGGTCGCCATCGTAGCAACATATTATTTCCGGTGCGGCGCGAAACAACATTTGAATGTGTTCAGGCGTGGTAGAAGTTCCCAAAGAAGCAACCGCATAGTCAATGCCGTGTTGAGCAAGCGCGACCACGTCCATATAACCTTCAACAATGAGTAAACGTTCTAGCTTTCGATTTGCTTGTTTAGCTTGATAGAAACCGTAAAGCTCATGCCCTTTATGAAATATCCGCGTTTCTGGAGAGTTAAGGTATTTGGGGCCGCCGTCCTCTAGCACTCGACCACCAAAACCAATCACGCGACCGCGTTTATCCCGGATAGGAAACATGATCCGATCGCGGAAAAAGTCGTATCGACGACGATTATCGTTTTCGGTGATCAATTTTAAATCAAGCAGTTGTTGTTGTTTATCCGGTGTTTTGCCAAAGGCTTTAAAAATGCTATCCCATTCTGGTGGAGCATAGCCGATACCAAACGCCTTAACTATTTCACCGCTCAGGCCGCGTTGTTTTAAATAGTCTATTGGCTTGGATTTTTGTTCATGGTTTTTTAATTGGTGTTCAAAAAAACGTGCTGCTTGCTCCATTAACTCATAATCATCAGCTATTTGAGCTTTTTGCTGTGGACTAGGGCCGGGTTTTGAACCTTGTTCGCGAGGCACTTCTAAACTATGAAAGCGTGCTAACTCTTCGACGGCTTCAGGAAATTCTAATCGATCATATTCGATCACAAAGGAGATCGCGTTGCCATGGGCGCCGCACCCGAAGCAATGATAAAACTGTTTGTCTTGGCTAACCGTAAATGACGGGCTTTTTTCGCTGTGAAACGGACAGCAAGCTTGATAATTTTTACCGGCTTTTTTTAGTTTCACGCGACTGTCTACTAACTCAACAATATCGGTGCGAGCTATTAGGTCGTCAATAAAATCTTTTGGTATGCGTCCAGCCATGAAAAGCGAATACACTCAGTGTTAGGGATCGAAAAGAAGGCGTTACTTTAGCAGTAAGCACCAGAAACAAACAAGCCGCATTGAATTAAAAATGCGGCTTGTTAAGGATACGGATCAGATAAAAGATTAGGCGAGTTTGGCTTTGATTTGACCGCTAAGTTTGCCCATATCGGCGCGCCCTTGCACTTTGGGTTTTAGCCATCCCATGACTTTCCCCATATCCTGCATTCCGGCAGCTTGGGTCTGGTCTAACGCCTGTTGAATCAAGGCGTCTAATTCTTCGTCGCTGAGTGCTTGTGGCAGGAAGTCTTTGAGAATTTCTATTTCAGCTTTCTCACTTTCTACCAAGTCCATACGACCCGCATCTTCAAATTGACTAGCCGCATCATTTCGCTGTTTAACCATTTTGGTTAACAAAGCAATGATGTCAGCATCAGTTAACTCTACTCGTTCGTCTACTTCCCGCTGTTTTATCGCAGCCAACGCCATACGAATAGTACCCAAGCGCAACTTATCTTTTGCGCGCATGGCATCTTTCATCGACGATGTTAGTTGTTCATGCAATGACATTAACAGACTCTTATGGAAGTAGAGTTAGAAGCAACGCTTAACCAGTGATTAAGCGTTGACAGCGAGATTCTAGTATAACTTGATGCGACGAGCGTTTTCGCGAGCCAACTTCTTAAGATGACGCTTTTTAGCTGCAGCTTTCTTGCGCTTGCGTTCCCAAGTAGGTTTTTCAAAAAATTCGCGACGACGCACTTCTGAAAGAACACCCGCCTTTTCACATGAACGCTTGAAACGACGAAGCGCTACATCAAATGGTTCGTTCTCTCTTACTTTAACGATTGGCATGTAAAATCTCACCTCAAATAAAAACTTGTTTTCCAGCCCAAATAATAGCCGGTACGGTCAAAAATGGTGCGGAATTTTAATCATATCTAAAAGCAATGTAAAGGGAAGATTTCGGATAATTGCTAATTAATGTCCCGCCATAAACTACGGATTCAGTTTGAAAGCGCAATGCAATAGTAGCATAGCTTGGCTTTGATGGGTAAACTTCGCGCTTATTAGCTCCCTAACAGAAGAAAGAAAATGCGTATTTTAGGTATTGAAACATCCTGTGATGAAACTGGTATTGCCATTTTAGACGACCAAAAAGGCTTGTTGTCACATGAACTATATAGTCAGGTGAAATTGCATGCTGACTATGGTGGTGTTGTACCTGAGCTGGCTTCTCGGGATCATGTCAGGAAGATTGTGCCGTTGATTAAAAAAGCATTAGTTGATGCAAACACAAGCGCTCAAGACATTGACGGTATAGCTTATACCAAGGGGCCTGGCTTGATAGGTGCGTTGCTAGTGGGAGCATCGGTGGGGCGAAGTCTTGCTTATGCGTGGGGAATTCCTGCGGTGGGTGTCCATCATATGGAAGGGCATTTGTTAGCGCCTATGCTTGATGATCCAAAGCCAGAGTTTCCGTTTGTTGCGCTTTTAGTGTCGGGTGGCCATTCGATGATGGTGAGAGTAGATGGTATTGGCCAATATGAAGTATTGGGTGAATCGGTTGATGATGCCGCGGGTGAAGCGTTCGATAAAACCGCTAAAATGCTAGGCTTGGATTATCCTGGTGGGCCATTATTAGCCAAATTAGCAGAGCAGGGGACGCCTGGACGTTTTACCTTTCCTCGTCCAATGACCGATAAACCTGGGTTGAATTTCAGCTTTAGTGGTCTTAAAACCGCAGCCGCCAATACCATTCGCAGTCAACCTGATGATCCACAAACCAAAGCCGATATTGCCTATGCGTTTCAAGAGGCCGTTGTTGATACCTTGGCGATCAAATGTCGACGTGCATTAAAACACACAGGGCTCAAACGTTTAGTAATCGCAGGCGGAGTAAGTGCTAACACTCAATTGCGAGCTGAACTGGAGGCTATGATGATCAAACGTCAAGGTAAGGTGTATTATCCTAGACTGGAGTTCTGTACCGATAATGGCGCGATGATCGCCTACGCTGGAATGCAACGCTTGAAAGCGGGACAGGTGGAGCCTTTAGTCAGTAAAGCGCAACCAAGGTGGCCGTTAGATAGCTTGCCAGCAGTTTAGAGTTCAGATTAACTAAGGCTGATCCAGATTTTCTGGTTCAGCTTTTTTTCGATTCGACGTTAATCTGCGCGCCCTACCTTTATCCCAAATCTTACTTTCGTCTCCTTGCACCAATCGCACTATATTGCCTTTGTGGCGCAAGATAATTAGCACTGCCAACATAGACACAGGCAAGGTGTACTCAGGTTTAATGAAATAAGTGAGCAATGGCGCCAGAGATACGGACGCAATCGCCGCCAACGACGAGTATCCAGTGACGAACACTAACAGCGCCCAGCAAGCGATCAGTGCGCCGGCCAATTCAACACCAATAGGCAACATTGTCCCAAACGCAGTCGCGACCGCTTTACCGCCTTTAAAACCAAAAAATAGTGGAAATATGTGGCCTAAGCAGGCCATTATGGCCACTACACCAAGCACCACGGGTGGGAAGCCCAGATAATAACTGAACCACACTGGGATAGTACCTTTAAGGATATCGAAAATCAGCACTAACACCGCCGGAAACCTGCCTCCTAATCGCAATACGTTAGTTGCACCAGGATTGCCCGAACCATGTACACGTGGATTGGGAAGCGTGAATAATGCACTCACCACAATCGCGCTGGATATCGATCCTGCGATATAAGCAGAAGCGAACATCAATATCATTAGAGCTGACATGTACTTGGGCTTCCTAAACAGTTAAACTCTCTCGCCAGCCAATACGGCTTAGGGCAAATTGCCCGCGGTGGCGTTGTGTATCTACGACGAATAACGCTCACTTTACTGCATTTATATTAAACAACTGCGCGGATCTGTCATGGACAAAATTATTATACAAGGCTTACAGGTCAAGTCACTGATCGGTTTATACGATTGGGAAAGAAAAGCCAAGCAAGCACTTGAAATAGATCTGGAATTAGTGGTTGATTTGCATGTCGCAGCTAAATCCGATGATGTTAGCGATACCATTGATTATGCGGCATTAGCGCTGGCGATTGAGCAGCGGTGTCTAAATAGTGAATTCATCCTGTTAGAAGCGCTGGCAGACCACCTTATTGCTCACTTGTTAACCTACAATGGCGTTAAGCAAGTGACCCTGTCGATAACCAAACCGAACATTTTACCCAACGCCAAAGCGGTAACTGTTAGCCTGTGCCGGGAAGCGCGTTAACTTATGCTGCATAAAGTGTACATTGGTGTGGGTAGTAATGTTGAACGTGACAAGCATACGCGTGCAGGACTTTTAGCATTACACAAGCTGTTTGGCCAACTTACACTGTCAAATGTATATGAGAGTGAGGCCATCGGGTTTAGTGGCACTCCATTTTACAATTTAGTCGTCGGATTTGACACTGAGTTATCAGTGGAGCAGGTGTGTCATCAGCTTAAAGCGATTGAGCTAAAAAATGGTCGACGTCCGCATCAAAAGAAATTTGCGCCCCGAACGCTTGATTTGGATTTATTGCTATATGACGATATGGTCACCAACGAGGGGGTTGAGTTGCCTCGTGCGGAAATATTGCATAATGCGTTTGTGTTGTTGCCATTGAGTGAAATAGCGCCGGATGTAATGCACCCGATAAGTAAGCAACGTATTGCTAAAATCTGGCAAGCGTTTGATAAAACGAAGCAAAACTTATGGAAAATCGATTTTAACTGGAGACCTGAATCCCTATGACATTGTTTGAAATTATTGTGTTAGCCATTATTCAGGGTATTACCGAGTTTTTGCCTATTTCCAGTTCAGCCCATTTGATTTTGCCCTCTGAGCTTCTCGGTTGGGATAATCAAGGTTTAGCGTTCGATGTGGCAGTCCATGTAGGCAGCTTGCTCGCCGTGATGATTTACTTTAGACAGGACATTGCGCGCATGATGGTGGCTTGGCTCCAGTCAGGTTTCACATCACAGCAAACCGATGACAGTAAGTTAGCTTGGTGGGTGATCATTGCCACTATCCCGGCCGTTGTGATCGGTTTTCTGGCCAAAGACTTTATAGAACAGTATACCCGTTCTGCACTGATCATCGCCTGCACAACCATAGTGTTCGGTTTATTGCTGTGGTATGCCGATGCGACTGGCAAATTACGCAAAAATATCTATCAACTCACCTGGAAATCCAGCTTAGTTATTGGCTTAGCCCAAGCGTTAGCTCTGATACCCGGCACATCCAGATCAGGTATTACGATGACTGCAGGTCTCATGTTGGGAATGGATCGAGAGAGCGCTGCACGTTTTTCGTTTTTACTGTCAATTCCAGTGATTTTGGGGGCTGGTTTGATCAAAACGTTAGATCTATTGCAACTGGAAACCCAAGTCGATTGGGAGGCCTTGTTCTACGGTATCGGTTTATCGTTCGTCAGTGCTTATGCGTGCATCTATTTGTTCTTATCATGGATATCTAAGATCGGCATGCTGCCCTTTGTAATATATCGCTTGGTATTAGGTGCGGTGTTACTGGGGTTTGTGTTCTGGTAAGGGCCAGCTAGATATCTCGTTGAGACTCGCTAAGCCTAACTCGTCAGCAACAGCTTGTGTGAAGCAGGTTTTGACGCTGGCTAAGTGAGGCTATACTCTAACGGTGTTATTTTCATTAATGGAGTTAAGCGGTGTCAGAAACCATATTTACTAAAATTATTGCCCGTGAAATACCTGCCGAAATTATCTACGAAGATGATGATGTGTTGGCGTTTAACGATATCAATCCACAGGCACCTACGCATTTTTTGGTTATTCCCAAAAAGCCCATCGCCACGATCAACGATATACAAGCTGAAGACGCACCGCTGATCGGCAAAATGTATTTAGCCGCCGCTCACATCGCTAAACAGCAAGGATTTTCAGAAAATGGCTATCGTGCGGTGATGAATTGTAATCCTGATGGCGGGCAAACTGTGTACCACATTCATTTACATGTGCTAGCAGGTAAGCCTATGGGCTGGCCACCTTATCAAAATAATATTAAGCAGACGTTGCCTTAACAAACCACCATAAAAAAGGGGCGGGTGATTCAAATGAATTCATCCGCCCCTTTTTATTTTTGTCCACAGCACAAGTTAATTAGTTTAGGTTTAGTACCTCTAGACCTTGTTCGAAGGTAATATCTACCGGAATATTGGCATCGGCTAGGCGTTGTAAATCAGCTGCTAAGGAATCCTTGATGATGCCTTTATCCGCCACTAATTTGGCCACACCGTCATAATCACCATCGCCTTGCAGGGTCAAAATGAGTTTAGATAGCGCTGCAATTGCGGTTGACATTTTTTCCATATTGACAGAGTAGTAACCGTTTTCATCGCGACTAAAAGCACCTTGCTCTTTGAAGAAATTGAAGCGGATCATGTTGGCCTTACCATGCGCACTGGACGCACCAAAACGAACTGAGCGAAAGATCCCCGCCATAAAGGTCACATAGTAGTCTTCTAACTGTCCTTCTGAAATGACGTCTTTATTGAGTAACTGTTCAATCATATACAAGCCTAGAATATCTGCTTTTCCTTCTTCCAAAGCCGAAGCATGTTCTTTAAGCGCGCCTCGCACTGTATTGGAACCATCTAGGGTATTCTTTATCCCAAGGCCATGCGCCACCTCGTGAAACATGGTATTGGCAAAAAACGCGTTGAAGGTAATGTGCTGACGCTGCTCCGGAACAATCAACTGCTTGGAGATGGGCATCAAAATATGGTCAAACTTGGCCTGCATGGCATTTTTAAGTTGCAAACGGCGAGTGCCTTTGGCGAGTTGAACTTCTTCATCGTTTGGCAAATTTATCGCGATGGTTTTACTGCCCGCGTTAGAATGTCCAGCATAATAGATCACATCATAGGCATTTAAGTCGGCATCACTACCGGGAACTTCAGCTTTGTATTTTTCGTCAACCGGCAAACCTTTTTGTAGCTCAGGTAGATAGGCAGCGTACTTAGCGAGTCGTTCACTCCAGCTCATATCTTTTAGCAGCACGTAAGACTCAAATGCGGCGCGATAGCCAAATAATTGGTCTTCGTAGGTTTCAATGGGACCAATGACTAATTCAATTGGATTGTTTTTCATATCCATCCAGGCCATATCAGATGCTTGATAGTCGTCTGTGGTCAGCGCCTCTGCGCGCATTCTTAGATAATTTGAAAACTCAGAATTGTCGGCTAATTCCGCCGCTTGTTTTAGTAAGTGCGATGCTTCATACAACTCGTCTGCGAAATATTCTGAATAAGGTATATCAAGCAAGTTACCTTCAATATCACGAGAAACCATCGAGTATAGTGTGTTGCGGTCTTTTATGTCGCTATTAAGGTATTCTTCTTTGGTCATATCAGGAGGGTAGAACTCCGCTCCTGCAAGTTTCTCTTCGGTATTGGTTAGGAATGGCTTATCACCATCAAGTCTGTCCCAAGGGCCGTAATTAATTTCGGCAAATTTTCTTACTTTAGGATCTTCAAGACGCGCTAAAAAAGCATCTTTATGTTCGCCAAATGCTTGTGCCCAAAATAGATCATCCATAATTTCAGACGCCTCAATGAGTAATTTCAGCATTTTTCGTTGGTTGTCTGAATAGCTCGACAAGTCAGCTTCAAGTCTTACCGGAATATAAATATCTAAACGTTTTTCAGCTTCAGGTAGCAAACTAAGTTGGGTCTCTTGTTTTGCTGGTTTTTTGCTTGCTGATATAGTGTCATTAGTCGTGGTAGGGGAGTCGCACCCTGCGACTAACATTGCACCCATGATAAGGGAGGTAATTTTTTTATGTAGCATTGCGGATCCTAATTTGTATTTTTTATCAAATGCATAAATAATTGAATTGCAAATTTAAAAGGGTTTGCGTAGTTTATAAGCCCTTAAAGCTGTGTTTGCCAATTAATAGGGTGGTTGGTTCTTCGCAAAATTAACCCAAGCTTAAATTCAAATCTTCAAATCTGGCAATACAATAAAATGAAGATAGCGAATCTGCAATAAGTGATTTGATACAGGTAGTGGTTACAGGCATGTGCCGTTACCTTAATTATAGGAAGAAATATGTCCACTGAGAACGCGTTACTGACTATCCTAGTTGAAAAAATAAAAAATGATACCTTGGTGTTACCGACTCTACCGGCAATCGCGCTCAAAGTAAGACGAGCTGCAGATAATCCAGATATGAATCTTAATGAAATGGGTGACATTATTGCGCAAGATCCATCACTCAGCGCACGTATCATTAAAATTTCCAACAGCGCTTACTTAGGACGTGTTATCAAGGTGCAATCAGTTTCTCAAGCCGTTACTCGCATTGGACTTATACAAATTAAAAACATCGCAACCGCATTGGCGATGGAACAACTGTTTGTATCGAAAAATGATTTGGTTAAAAGCTATATTCGTAAAATGTGGGATCAAACCGTTGAAAGTTTGTCTTACGCCGTTGCTGTTTTACAAATGTACTCTAAAAGTAAGCAACGTCACCTAGACGCTGATAGCCTTACATTAGCGGCGTTGGTGCATAATATAGGTGTTTTACCTATTTTGACGGAAGCTGAACGCCACCAAGAAGTGTTTGCTAATCCTTCATTCCTCAATACAGCGATCATTAAAATGTCTGGCCGTATCGGTGGCAAAATTATGCGTCAATGGGATTTTGATGAGCAATTTGTTGTGGTTGCCGAAAAGTGGCGTGACATGGACTATCAACCGCAAGAAGTCTCCTTTATTGATTTCGTGCGCCTAGGCGCTGCGATGACTGGGGTATTTGATAGTCAAAAAGATAAAGTGCTACAAATTTGTTTAGATAAGAAGATTCTTTCAGACTTGTCGATATTGGAAGAGCCAGAGTTTATCGAAATGCGCGAAAATGCTAAAGCCGTCTTTGCCTAAGTGATACAAAGCGATTTCAGCGTCGCATAAAAAATATAAAAAGGCCGCATTATCATGATGCGGCCTTTTCGTTTTCTGCAGCTGTGCATTAACGCCTAATTGTTTATTCTTGGTCCAAGGCGAATGTGGCAGTAAGCCATTTGGCAAATCGCACCACTTCTCCTGACATCAACGCAAAATCTGCGTCCAATCGCGCCAGCTTATCTTCTTTAGCAATATCGTCGTTCTGCTCTTTCACCACATCGGTAAACTTCAAGCGTTTAATCGACAAGTCCTCTTCGATCATGGCGGTCAGACTTTCATCCCACTCGACAGCTAACTTGTGTACAAACTTACCTGCTTCTAGATGCTGTAGTATTTCATCATCAACTAAATCTTGATTTTTAACTCTGACAATACTGTCTTGCTCGCCTTGTCCTCTGAATTCTGCTTCTTCTAATAACACGATGTCAGCAGGCGTGGCGGAGTCTTTCAACCAACTGGTCAGTTCGCCTTGAATGCTTTTACGTGACATAGGCACGACCGGAAGGGATGTCATGGCTTTGCGGATCATCGCTAAGAAAGCTTCTGCTTTACCATCGGCGGAGGCATCTACTGCTACCAAGTTGTCGGCAAATGAAATGAAACCATGGGTATAACTGTTCTTGGTGAAAGCTTGTGGCAACAAACGTTGAACGATTTCTTGCTTCAAATCTTGTTGCGCTTTCTTACCTAAAGGTGAACCTGTTTCAGCTTCAATTTGGGCTACTTTGTCAGCTAATTCTGCATTCACCACAACGGCGGGTAATATGCGCTCTTGTTTTTTCAAGGTAACCCAAACTCTGCCTTGAGCACTATGGATCATGCTATCACCTTGACCTAAAGGCGATGCAAATCCCATGGTTGAGAGCTCTTGGCTATTACAGGGACGGAAGGCAAATTGTGCCAATTGCTCATCGAGATCAATATCATTCCAGTCAAGAGTCTGGGTAATGGTGAATAGTTTTAAATTTTTAAACCACATATGTTTTACTTTTGTTGATTTGAAGGAAAAGAAAGGGCGCGAAGCGTAACATATTATGCTTCGAAATTGGGCAAACAATCAGACATATTGTTTACCCCAGCGAGGGAGTGTTGTTAGTCTATAAAAATACTTTTGGTTCACTTAGTGGGAAGCGGATCTCATAACTTAATCCTTCACCTTCTTCACTTTGGGCTAAAATGCTGCCTTTGAGCGTCTGAGTCACTAAGTTATACATGATGTGTGTGCCTAAGCCACTGCCACCTTTACCGCGTTTAGTGGTATAAAATGCATCGAAATGACGTTCTAAATTCTCTTTAGATAATCCTTTACCATCATCTGAATAATTCACCACGACTTCGTTATTATTAAGGGCAATATCAATTGAGATCTGGCCGTTTTCTTTGTTATCGAATCCATGGATCAATGAGTTCATGATCATGTTTGTGAAAATTTGCGCTAGTGCACCGGGCGCGCATTTGACGACTAAATTGTCAGGGCAGTTTATACTGATGTTATGGGTACTCTTCTTGAAGCTAGGCGCTAAAGATTGGATCACTTCTTGTAGATAGAGTTTTAAGTCAACTTCACGAATTGCTTCACTAGTTTGGTCTACCGCAACTTGCTTAAAGCTGGAAATAAGCTCGGATGCGCGATGTAAATTACTCAATAACAATTCGGTGGTTTGATTGGCTTCATCCAAAAACGTATTCATGGTTTTGCCAGTCAACGATTTATCTTCGTAAGCAGTGTGTAAATTGCGCAGTCTTTCCTGAAGAAAACTTGCCGCAGTGACACCTACACCTAATGGCGTATTTACATCATGGGCAATACCAGCAACCAAGCCGCCTAAAGACGCCATGCGCTCAGATTCAACCAATTGATCTTTGGCCATTTTGACCGTTTCCATGGATTCAGCAAGCTCGCGGTTACGTTTGCGCAATTCATCTTCAATATATTGGCGATTTTCGTTTTCTTGACGTAATTCTCTTTGATTAACAATGAGCTCATCTTTTTGTTGTTCCAAGTCGAGCATAATTTTACTTAATGAAGCCGTTTTCTTGGCCACCTCTTGTTCAAGCAAAATATTCTGATCGTCTAGTCTTCGATTGGCATCGGTCAGTTCGTTGCGAGCGATGCGAAGCTTTTGTTTGTAATCGATAAGGTCGTCTATTAATTCATTGTAAGAGACTTGTAACAGCTTTAATTCATTATCATCTTCAATATGTAAATGCAGCTTTGATGATTCTGGTCGGTCTACATCGAACTCGCTTATTTGTTGGGTTAATTCTTCCAGTGGATCAGTTAGCATTTGTCTAAATGCATTTAGAAATAGGAATACCAAAAAGGCGGTCTTAATAATTGCGTTGCCGATTAGGAAAAACACGCCCACCTCAATCCGGCTAAAAATGATGCTGGCACTTGAATACAGTGTGACATCACCCACATGAGAGGTACGGCCGGAGAATTCAAATATCAAAGGAAATGAATAACCAAATGCCCCGCCAGGGTGATCTTGCATTACCCCAGTAGTATACATCTCAGGAGGTTGAACCGAGGTCTCGCCTTTGTCTGCGATGTGTAAACCATTTTCGTCACGTATTTGCACACCTTCAATAATAGGGAGTTCCATCAAGCCTTCGGCGATGCTTTCGGCTTGTGGATTATTGAGTTCCCAAATGGCACGAGTAAGACTCACGCTAAAGGTGTTTTTTAGCGTTTGCAATTCGCTCTGAATGTGATTCTTAGCGTTGAGATACTCAGTCAGGATCTGACCGACAGTCACTATGAGTGTCAAAATAAAGTAAACGGATAATACCCGTACTAATAACTTCTTTGACAGTCCAGTTTTGACTTTTGCCATTCATGTACCTTGTGGGCCGTAAATTTATGATCATCCTATAAAAATAAGGATATGCGTTATCAAGACAATAAACAAGAAGCGCAGTGAAATTGCTGCAAAAGCGCAGCCTTCAATTGCAAGCATGTTTTAATATTAATAATTCTACCCTTAGGTTAGTTGTATGACTCTATTTTGACAGTTTTATGATAACTTTAATAAAACTGTCACAACCCAGTCTGATAATGGCGAGATAGAATAATGAGCAGGAACAAAGCAATGCCCCAAAGAATTTTGCTGGTCGAAGATGAAGCGCCAATCAGAGACATGCTTGAATTTGTGTTGCAACAGTCAGGATTTGAAACAGAACAAGCCGAGGATTATCAAGTTGCGATCGATAAGGTCAAAGAGCCTTACCCGGATCTGATCCTACTTGATTGGATGTTGCCTGGTGGTAGTGGGGTGCAATTAGCTAAGAAACTTAAACAGCACGAATATACTCGTCACATTCCTATCATTATGCTGACCGCGCGGGGTGAAGAGGAAGATAAAGTGCGGGGATTAGATTCTGGCGCCGACGATTACATTACTAAACCATTTTCAGCCAAGGAGTTAGTTGCGCGGATTAAAGCCGTGATGCGACGTGCTGCCCCGACTTCAGATGAAATGCCTATCAATATCAATGGCTTGGTCTTGGATCCTGTTTCTCATCGCGTTACCGCTAACGACCAGCCTATTGATATGGGACCCACTGAGTTTAAACTATTACACTTTTTTATGACCCATATTGAGCGAGTTTACAGTCGAGAGCAATTGTTGGATAACGTTTGGGGCACTAATGTCTATGTTGAAGACCGCACGGTTGACGTGCACATTAGGCGCTTACGCAAGGCGATTTCAATTTTTGGTCATGATGATTTTATTCAAACTGTGCGCGGTGCTGGATACCGTTTTTCAGCTAAGGTGTGAACTAATGTCATTTACAACGCAAGGTGAACAGGCCGTATGTACACGCCACTTTCTTGGCTGAAAAGTTTGCTGCGATTATGCGGGTTCTATTTAATTGTGGTGTTGCTCGGGCTTTACTTCGACGCACTTGCTGTGGCCCTTGCTTTGGGCTCTACATGGTTGCTTGGATTGTATAGTTGGCATCTTTATCGATTCAATCGTTGGGTTTGGCACAACAAAACGATGACGCCTCCCAAGGTCTCTGGAGTGTGGGAGCATATTTATGAGGCAGTATACTACATTCAGCGCCGAAACCGGCGCAAGCGTAAAGAGCTGACCCGATTAGTAAAGCGTTTTAAAGAAGGCTCAGAGGCACTGCCTGACGCTACTGTGGTGGTTGACCCAGATGGTTGTATTGTTTGGTGTAATCGTTTGGCCAGAATCGAATTAGGACTTAAATGGCCGCAAGACAACGGTCGCCGTATAGATAACCTTATTCGACACCCTAAGTTCATTGAATATCTTCAAGATGGTAATTACGATTTTCCAGTTGAAGTGCCTTCGCCTTCAAATATTCGGAAAATTTTTGAATATCGAATCATGCCCTATGGCGAGAATCATTTATTGTTGATTGCTAGAGATGTGACACGCCTAACCCAGCTCGAACAAATGCGCAAAGACTTCGTGGCTAATGTATCGCACGAATTGAGAACGCCTTTGACCGTGTTGAGTGGTTACTTAGAAACACTGCCTGATGCTGAAAATGTACCACCGGCCTTCCTGAACAAGGTCTTTTCAGAGATGCGGACTCAATCAGAGCGAATGCAAAATTTAGTTGAAGAGCTACTTATCTTGTCTAGAATCGAAGCCAGCTCTGAACGGGTATTTGATAAGCAAGTCGATGTGCCGCAAATGATGCTGGCAATTGAGGCCGAAGCCAACACCCTGAATAAAACCAAACAACATCACATTAGGTTCAACATCGATTCAGAATTAACCGTCTATGGTATTGATACTGAATTGCGAAGTGCTTTTTCTAACCTTATTTTTAATGCTATTCATTATACTCCTGCCAAAGGCGAAATAATCGTTGAATGGCAGCTGCAAGATGATCAAGCTCACTTTAGTGTGACTGACAATGGTGATGGCATTGATGAGAAACATTTGAAGAGGATCACCGAGCGTTTCTATCGGGTGGACAAAGCCCGCTCTAGAAAAACCGGGGGCTCCGGACTAGGGTTGTCGATCGTGAAACATGTACTTTCTCATCATAATTCGAAATTGGAAATTAGCAGTGACGTTGGCCAAGGAAGTGCGTTCTCATTTTCATTCTCCAGTGAGTTGACGATCCATAAAAGTCTATTAAAAATGGAAAAAAAAGTTAAGTAGCCTAAACCCTGGATAATAAGCGCCCCTCAATAGCATGGTTGCTCAATGCCATCGCTGAATCTTTGTTTGCAGGTTTTTTGTATTTGGTAGTTAACAAGCATCCCAATGATCCGTTACCATTGTTAGCACAAGAATTTTTACGCTTTGTTTTAGCAAAAATAGCTCAGGAACGGGTTTGGCGAGAAGGCCATTTTAGTATTCCTGCAGACGTTTTTGGATGTCAGTTAAAAACAATGCTCTCAGAATAATAGAGGTACGCATGGCAGGTTTGCCTGAAAGTTGGAAGTCCTGGGTTTTAGAAAATTTACTGCAAGGTTGCGACAGTGTCGAAATCCTCAAAATACTGCTGCAAAATGGCTTTACCTTTGAATCGGCGAAGAAGGTCTTAGGCTCGAATTTGCCCGAAGGAGTTACCTGTAATAAAGATGGAGCATTCTATGCGCGTTTGGCCAAGCCTAAATTATTGCAGCAACTAGACCAGTATGATGCAAAAGTGATAGAGGATGATCGCGTTCAACTGATTGTGATTGATAACTTCCTAGATGAGCAAGAGTGTGCTGCACTTATCGCGCTGACCAAAAAGCATTTGCGACCATCAACCTTACCCGAACGGGAAGGAGATAGTTACAAGGGGTTTCGCACCTCGTCCACCTGTGATTTACCCTTTACCAAAGATCCGTTGGCATTTGACATTGATCAAAAGATTGTTAATGCACTGGGATTAGGTGTTGGCGAGCGAGAAGTGATCCAAGCGCAGCATTATGCGATAGGTCAGCAGTTTAAAGCCCATTATGATTACTTTGTGCCGGGCTCAAACGATTTCAAAACCTATCAAAATCAAGGTGGTCAACGCAGCTGGACTTTCATGATTTACCTCAATGAAGAATGTGAAGGAGGCGAAACCGAGTTTGTTAATTTAGGATTAAAGTTCAAACCTAAAACAGGCACCGCATTAGTATGGAATAATTTGTATGCAGATGGAGAAGTTAATCCTAATACTCTGCATCAAGCGCACCCTATAACTGCAGGTGAAAAAGTGGTGATCACCAAATGGTTTAGGGAAGATGCCTATCAACCTGCCAGCGCTTCTATGCTTGCGGATAAACCGTTGAGCTAAAACAGCCGATAAGGACCTTTGATGCTCAAAATCTTATACATATGCACCCATAATCGCTGCCGAAGTATTTTGTCTGAAGCCATCACCAATGAAGATAGCCAGCACAAGATCATGGCGAAAAGTGCAGGCAGTGATCCTGCCGGAGTAATACATCCACTGTCTTTGCAGTATTTAGTCGAAGCCGGGTATTCCACCGCAGATCTGAAAAGCCAATCATGGGAAGAGTTCAAAGATTTTAATCCTGATTTTGTCATCACGGTATGCGACTCCGCGGCGCAGCAAAGTTGCCCACTTTGGTTTGGTCGGGCAACGCAACTGTATTGGGAATTGGCAGACCCCTCGATATTAGACGGCACCGAAGAACAAAAAAGATGGGCGTTTAATAACACCATCGATGTGATTAAGAAACGGGTTGCGTTATTGGTCGAATATGCGGATCTTAGCCACGCTGAATTGACAAAAAAGCTCCTTTCAGTGGGCGCTATATTAACCGCTAAACCGTCGAAAATATGCTAACCCTACTGGATTTCGGCTTTTAATCGTTCCGTTTTGTCAGCTAATCACTCCATTCACAATAGGTTCAAATGCGGTGAGGCTGTCCATTAAATTGGCATTGCCCAAGCCATTTTGTGGGAACACATTGGCAAAATTACCTTGCTCACCGTGCAGTGCCATGTAGTTCAAAATGACCGTTTCAACCAGTAGGTTAACGTTATTGGCTGCTGGTGTGGCCGCCGTTTCAACCGACGCATCACGGCGCATATAACCAATTTGCTGATGCTGTGCTTGCTGTTCTGGGGTGGCACCAATCAACTGCGGTGTGCCGTTTGGGTTATAGACCAAAAAGAAAGATGCTGCTGTGGAGGAGTTATCGCCAGTCCACACCCCTTTGCCTCGCCCATCCACCGAGTCATCGATGGCGCCGTTACTGGCTACCGAACCGTCACTGCACACATACATCATTAACGGGACACCCACTCTTGCTGCGTATTCGATGCAAGCGCCCATGCAACGTCCGGCGCGCAAGTCGCGGACTTCGCCGACCATGCGATTACCAGTGTGATAATCAAAGCCACCCATAGTAATGGTCCCTGCGCCTGCGAAGCCATTGATGACTAATTTCATCACGGCCGCTGCCTTGCGAAATTCGCCGTCACTATCAAATTCGTCGCGACTGAAAATACCGTTTTCCCCAACGATGTCAGGATCTAGTTCTGGATCAAGCGACGAGGGATCACCAAACCGGTCAGTGATATCGGCACTTTTCACATAGCCGCAGCGTACCAAGTCTTTGATCACTTCATCGGTGGTAATTTGGGTGTTTACTCGGCCAAGCTTCATGTCGCTAATACGTTGGATAGACTCCATCACTGCCACTGAATCTTGCTGACTAAGCAGACCAACCAAGTCGCCGGTATCCACCAATCCGGTGACATCCGAGGGACGATCAACTTTAGTCGGGCGTTTGGCGCTGTCGATCATCATCGCCGGTGACATACTGTTGCCACCCGAATCGGAATTACGTGAGCCAATTAAGGTCAATAACGAGCCGTCAGCGCCCACTTTATTGATCCCGTACATGGGATTGTGGGGGTTGTTACCGGTGTCATTTTCAGAGCGAGCGGGGATCACAGCGCCATTAATATTGGCGCGATTGGCCGGATTTACTTTCTCTAAAATTCCGCGTAAATAAGCGCTGTCTGAGTGAAACGCCAAGCCTAATTCATTATTAATAAAGTCACTCAGGCCAGTGGTCGGATTCATGATGGATGGGATCATATCGCCAGGTAACCCTAACTTGCTGTAGCCTGCGGTGCTGAGAAAATCCAATTGTCCACCGCGACCACCAACGAGTACGTTTGATCCAGAAATATTCGCGCCACCGGCTAAGTCGAAACATATAAAAGGGATTTTACCGGCACCTTGGGTAGCGATTCCGCAACTGGCTTTGAGTGCTTCTAAATCATTAGATAGCGCTGCATTGGCTTTTTGCGGATTGGCGAACATGGAGAATACCGAACCAGCCATGACAGTACCTAAACCGGCTGTGAAACCTTGGGCAATAAATTCGCGACGAGAAACGGGCTTCGCATGATCCTCATGCAGCAAGGGCGCATCAGCTGATAGATTGTCAAACTTGGTCTTTTTCATGATATTGCCTTTATGCTCTTTGCTTATTGGACCAACACAGCCGCACTACCAATGGTAGCGGCACAGGTTGCTTTGACGATGGTACGTGTATAGTTTGCATCGCACACTTTACCGCTTGAACAATCGGTCAGGGTGTCAATCAAGTTATTTAGCTCACCAGCGACAGCATTTCTGTCTGGCTGACTGGCAATGTTTTGGCCCATTACCCGATCCAGTAATGGTTCAAGGATCAGGTTCCTGTCTTGAGCATCAAATGCGCTACTTGCGGATTGCGCGAAATCAAACCCGGTGAAATAGCTTGCTCTTAAACTAGTGTCTTCCACCAGTTGATCACAATACTTGATGGCCATCTGCGTTACGGCCATCTGATTTGACGCTAAAAAACTGCCCGGATTGGTGACCGTAGGAAGTTGCTGCTTGAGGTTTTCAAACGCCTCCTTAACTTGAGAATTACTTGTAGGTACGTCCGTCACCGCTGACATACTGGCATTAATTTCAGCGAAGTTTCTGACTCCTATCACCGATTGCGGCGCTAAATCTGCTGCCGGAGCAGGAGCTGGGGGATCGGCTTCAACGATGACATTGGTGGCACTACCTAATTGTTCAAAAGTAAGGAAAAATTCATCTGCTTCCGCGCCTTTTTCAATCGCCACTGTTGTGCCTAAGCGCGACAATGGCTGTCCTTGTCCGACAATATAATCGTTTTGGTTGAGGCTTATATCGAGGTTTTGGAATACTTGTCCGGTATTGGCTTCACGGCCGTTGATGCCAATTCTTACGCCTTTTAACGGAACAGTATCGATGCTTGCTTCAGCGTCTAAAGTGACGAAAAAAGGTTCTGCAAATAAGTAGCTATAGCTGTCATATTGACTGACTTCCATCACCACATAACTTTGCGATATACCGGTGTGTTCGCTCACATTGAAAAGTAAAAAGAATTTTTGGCCAATACCCACCTCGAAATTTTGTGCTATCTGCGCCGCGTTAAGTGCTCTATTGTGCACCGCGACTAGGCGAATAGAGCCGGCCCACGGAATATCACCAGACACTTCATTTCCCAACACAAAGGCGTAGGTGTCGTTCCACTCGTTGAAGTTACCCACTTCAACATTGTCGGTTAATCCTGTATTTTCACCGTTCACATAAAGTTGTCTGCCATTGACAGGATCATAGGTGATCACCACATGTTGCAAGCTCGCTTGCAGAATTTCATCGCCATCTGGCGTCGACAATGCCGGTTGTCCATTGGCATCTGTGTTGCTGGTACGTAATTGATAATCGTAGTTATATAAGGTTTGGCCCAGCATCACATTGCGCGCCTGTGAGCCTCCTGAGTAGCTGATAATTCTGGCCGGTCCTTCTTGAGTCACGTTGGCGGGGACCACCCAAGCTTCAATTGAAAGCTCACCAGTTGCGGTTAACAAATCGTGGATCTTTTTGCTGCTGGCGGTGCTGCTTTGGGCTTTACCGTTAACTAACTGAATGCCCCAGCCGCCAATCCAATCGACATCGCCACTTAAGGTCAGATCCATGGCCGGCTCTACACCGCTGGTATCAAATGCGGTTGTGCCGGTGCCGGTTTTAAACTCCCACTTGGCGATAATATCGCTTTCAAATCGACCACCGCCCGTTGCCAAAGTGCCATCAAACAAGGTCAATGCTTGACTATTCACCAGCTGAGGTGAAAGCTCAGTCACTTCAATCCCATCAGACATAGACTCAATAGCGGCAATCAACTGATCACTGTCACTGGCACAGTTACTCCAGCAATTATGAAATTCATCTCTAACACGGCCGACAAATCGAGAATTTGCTGGATTATCCAAATTGATCCGCGCTTTAGCTGCTTCATAGGCTTCATCGACATCGCTGGAGGCGAAATAAGGCGAGATAGGTATCGCAGCTGAGTTGGTATGACAGCTAGCACAATAGGTTTGTAACACGGGATAAACCGTGTTGCCAAATAAGCCACTGTCAGTTGGAAAGTTCTTGTTCGCTCCGGGGGCTTTTTGCACCGGTGGCTCAAGCTGGATTTCATTGGCGGCCACTTCGGTATTCGCCCAATTGGCAATCCAGGTGGTCATGATATCGGCGCAGGCATCTGCACTGGTTAGCCAACAATTATGGCCGCCAGCGACTTTAGTCACTAAAGTTGAGCTTTCTGGCTCAGTTAAATTTACTAATGGGTTCGTTGCCGCATAGGCGAGATTGATATCATCAGCGCGCACAAACTCAGGGGATTGACCGCCTTCAATATGGCAAGCACCGCAGCGCTGAGCACTGCTGATGTTATCCCACAAACTCAACTTGTAGCGTTGCACATCTTCGGTATTGGCCGGTGGTCCAGAATAGTTTTCACGCGGCTGCTCTACCGGCGGTGGCAATGGCGTTTGTTCCACTTTTGCACTGCTGCCGCCACAGGCACTGAGGATCAAAACAAAGGTAGCTAAGCTTGCTAATCGACTGATTGGGGAGTTCAAGGAATAAGTCATGATTAGCTCCCTTTGCAATAGTTGGCTGCATCTGCGAAGACGCGTTTTATTTGAAATCCGCTGCTTTGGAAATTACTCACCATGGTGGTAACTTGCGTTCTATCGTTGCTATCTTGCGGGGTGCGCAAACACACATTTTCAAATACTTTTTTAACCTGACATTGGGCGAATTTCTGGCTGTTAGCGAGCTCTTGTCCCATCGATTTAGCGCCGTTGCCGCTGCCACTAAGAGTTTGATCCCAGCCTAGGTTCTTATTTAATCCTGCGCGCCAATAGTTGTCCCAACGGTCATCTTGAATAACGAAGCCATAGGGAAAATTGTTGGCATTAATTTGATGTTTAGCCGTGACCCGTGAGCCTGTCTGAGCATCAACTTGGCCTTGTGTGTTGTATAACAAAGTGCCGCTTTGGCCATCGGGGTCGTTTTGGCTATCGTAGCTGTATTCGTAGTAAGCAAAAGCTTGAGCAAGTGGATCCATGCCGGAATGGCAGCCAATACAGGAGTTGAGAAATATGCGACTGTCGCCACCAGGGCTGCGGCTAACGTCTT
Organism: Aliiglaciecola litoralis; assembly: GCF_039523355.1. NCBI lineage: Bacteria > Pseudomonadati > Pseudomonadota > Gammaproteobacteria > Alteromonadales > Alteromonadaceae > Aliiglaciecola > Aliiglaciecola litoralis. Next base: position 43,616 of record NZ_BAAAFD010000003.1, read on the forward strand.
GGCGAATTCGATCCGGAGCTCGACTGGTGTCCTTCACGCCTTCTAAATCCGTGCATAGATGATTGATTAGAGTAAATCGGAACATGGCACGATTAGTTCCGTCCTTAAAAAAGGATTTTGCCGCTGCGCGGGTTGTCATCACACCGGCAGTGGCTTCTGCAGGCAGCCCGGTGATCGCCGTTTGGGTGGACGCAACCAATGCCGAGGCTAAATTAATTTCTGCATCTTCAAGCGCTTGATAATGGTTGTTATTGTCAATGGCATAAGCGGGTAAGTTGAGCGAAGCATCCCCTGTATAGATGATATTGCCACTGAGTATTTGTCTAAAGTCAACATCGTCACGGGCAATGCCAATGACGGTTGCGGTGTAATCATTTAGCGGGGCAAATACATCCGATTCTTCATTGGTCCAGGGGGTCACCCAGTTTTTTAAGGTGACATTGTAAAAAGCGGGATTGTCCATTGCCAGATAGGCTGCTTCTAAGATGTCACCTTGGTCTATCAGCGTTTGCATATTGTCTAATGTAGATGCGCTTGCGGGGGTGCCTGTCAGGCGGTCGTGAATGCGCTGTGCCTGCTCTCTAGAGCCAGCTTGCGCCGTGTTGTGGAAACACAGGGTAGCGAACACCAAGAGCCCAACTGCTGCGCTACTCACTCTAAGTTGGTTGAATTTAGGGTGAGTCGCTTTTGATACTGCATTTTTCAAATTGGAACTCCCGATTGCTTTCCACTAAAAATAGTTCACTTTGCCCACCAGGGTAAATATGATTGATAGATAAAGGGTGTTTTAAAACATACCTTTCGAGCGCTTCATCATCGACGCGTTAGATCCGAAATCTTATTGCGGCTGGTCTTACTTCATCGAACAAGAAATCACACTACTAATGCCTAATTCACTGTAGGATGGCCGTTGGAACTCGAAACAAATCGTCATTAAAACAACAGGATGTAGTCAAAACGTTGGGCTTATATGCCCATTGTTAGCGAGTCGGACTACCGCAGTGAATTCGGTGATTCCAGTGCTTTGCATAAACCAGACCAGCCCCCATCTATGCTGCTTCTGCCGAGAGGCACTGATTTTTTGTTGGTCAATTTGCTCAGTAGATTGTCGTAATCTAGGAACAAATCGATAGGATGGTTTCTTAACTCAACGCCAGAGAACCTTTAAAAATACATGAAATTCAATAAGATAAGCTTCTCTAAGATATGCGGAAGGGCCGTCATTCATTTGCTACACTTAAAGGTCGGTTTTTATGTAATTCGATTTTTTTGAATTTTTCTGTTTCGACTTGAGCCAAGCCTGCGCGTGAAAGGTGGCTAAGTCGATAAGGTATTAAAAAGTATTACTATGCATCAAACCGTCGATTGTTTGTGCAGTCGTTAGGTGAAACACTTTATTCATCAGTTTGGCATTCTGCGCAGCGATTTAAATGCCTTCTAGCACCAAAACAAGCTGAAAGTCGGCATGCGCAGACAGTTTAAAGTTGGCGTTTTTCGTTTGATAATAGCCACGCAAAACGGTGTGGTGCGTTTCACTTTTAAGTGCAATAGTTTAAATTTGGCGGTATGAGATGAAGTTCAAAAGCATAAGCCTTCACGGTGTCATGCGTAACACCACACTTATGGTACTAGCAAGTACATTGCTGGTGGCCTGTGGTAGTGAACGACAGCTTTTATCTAACAGCCAAGAGCCTGACCCTGTGGTCGTCGACGTGCCCATTGCTTATGTAAAACGGCCTTTACCGGTTGACGAAAATGGCGCGTTGATCACCGATGACCTACGCCAGCCGTTTGCCTTTCTTCCCGGCGCAGCTATCTATATCAAGCCTCGTGCCTCTGCCAGTGCATTGGAAACTAATATCACCGATCGAGCGTTTTTCAGCGCCGAAGAAATTGCCCAGACGAGCGCCGAAAATCCTTTAGCTGGTTATGATGTGAAGGACATGGAAGTGTCTTATGATGGTGAGCGTTTGTTATTTGCGATGCGTGCACCCGAAATTGAAAATGCGGATGATGACGAGCAGCCTACCTGGAACATTTGGGAATATGATCGTATTACCGATGATCTAAGACGGGTCATTAGCTCAGATATAGTGGCTGAAGAAGGTCAAGATACCGGTCCAGTATACTTACCTGATGGCCGAATTGCCTTTAGTTCAACGCGCCAGTCAGGCAATCAGGCGATTTTGCTCGATGAAGGTAAACCCCAATATCAAGGTCTAGATGAAGGTTTGGATGAGTTTGCTTCTGTGATCCATGTGATGGACTCAGATGGCACCGATATCGCGCAAATTTCCTACAATCAAAGTCATGATTTGGACCCAACCGTGCTCAGCAATGGCAAAATTCTGTTTAGTCGCTGGGATCAAGCTGGCAATAATGACAGTATCAATTTATATCAAATGAACACGGATGGCTCAGGACTCGAAATTGTCTATGGCCGTCACAGCCACCAAAGTGAACGGACAAACCAACCCTTGCAGTTCGTGAAGACACGCGAGTTAGAAGATGGCAATGTACTCAGTGCGATTAGGCCATTTCGCGGCGATTCTATCGGTGGTGACTATGTGAGCATCGATATAACCAATTTTATCGATAACCAACAGCCCATTAACTCTCAACAAGGGCTTGCTGGTCCTGCTCAGGTGCCCGTTCTGTTTGACAATATTACCCTTGATGGCAGCTTATCTGTTGGTGGTCGCTTTGCCAGTGTTTATCCCCTTTGGGATGGCAGCGGTCGGGTTATTTTTAGCTGGAGTCAATGCCGCGTTTTTGACCCCGACCAAGAGGTTGTCGAAGGTCAGCAGCGAACTATTTTACCCTGTACTGATGAGCTGATAGCAACGCCGGATATAGAAGAAGCACCTCTGCTTTTCGGCCTGTGGTTCTATGATTCTTTAGCACAAACTCAGTTACCACTTGGCGTGCCTACCGAGGGGATTATGTTTACTGAAGCGATTGCCATGGAGTCGCGCCCTTTCCCGCAGGATGCTCAACGGGCCGACGAGTTTGACATAACGCTTGCGGATGCCAATCTGGCCAAGGTACATATTCGAAGTGTGTATGATTTTGCTGGGATTGATGTCTCTGAAGTCGGGATTTCGGTACTAGCTGATCCAACCCAAGTCCCGGTACTGCAGCGCCCTGTACAATTTATCCGAGTGGTTAAATCGGTGTCTATCCCCGATGAAGAGGTACGGGATTTTGATAATTCAGCCTTTGGTCGCAGTCGAGCGCAGTTAATGCGTGAAATTATTGGTTATGTGCCAGTTCAGCCTGACGGCTCTGCACTGTTTGAAGTACCGGCCAATTTGCCGTTGGCTCTGTCCTTAGTCGATATTGACGGTAAGCGGGTCGGTGCCAGACATCAAAATTGGTTACAGTTTGCCCCGGGTGAAGTCAAAACCTGTAACGGTTGCCATAGTCAGGACAGCGAGTTACCGCACGGCAGAATTGATGCCGAAGCGGATTCTATTAACCAAGGCGCCACGGGTACAGGCTCGCCATTTCCAAATACCAATCCGGCGTTGTTCGCTGATTTAGGCGAAACCATGGCACAAACTACCGCCAGAATTAACGGTGCAGACTATCCAAATCCCAACCTTGTTTTTGAAGATATTTGGACCGATCCTGCTAATGCTGCACCAGCAGAGTCGTTCGAGTACGCTTACGGCGATTTAGCAACGCCACTACCAGTGACAACAGCATGTGCAACTAACTGGACGGCTTTGTGCCGTATCCAAATAAACTACCCAGACAATATTCATCCTATTTTTGAAATTCCCAGAGTGGTGTTGGCAGAAGATGAGATCACCGTGCTTGCCGATCACACCTGTGTGAGTTGCCATTCACCGGTTGATCAAGCCGATATGCCTAGAGTGCCAGCTGCGCAGTTAGATCTGTCTGGCACGCCTTCAACCGATGACCCTGATCATCTCACTAGCTATCGAGAGCTGATGTTCAATGATGCAGAGCAAGAGCTTGATCAAGGAGCCTTAGTCGACCGTCTGGTTCAGGTGTTCGATGGCAATGGCGATCCGGTGTTTGAACGTGATGAAGACGGCGAATTGATCCTCGATGGCGAAGGCAATCCTATTCCAATATTTGCAACCGTAAATGTGGCCAATAGCATGAGCACTAATAGTGCACGGGCCAGCGCAAGATTTTTCAATCAATTCGACAACGGCGGTAGTCATCAAGCATGGTTATCCAAAGCAGAATTAAAACTGATTGCGGAATGGCTGGATATTGGCGGTCAATACTATAATAATCCCTTTGCGGCTCCGGCAAATTAGTTGATGGATGATATGACAAAGTGGATAGTCCTGATTGGACTCATGGTAAGTACAGGTTGGGTTAACGCAGAGGATGAGTTTCCCGAGGTGCAAATTGTAGAACCCTATATTGACATGCACACAGGACCTGCACGGGGTTATCCGGTGTTTTACGTGGCTGAAAAAGGTGAGTGGATCCGCGTCTTAAAAAGACGTACAAATTGGTTCAAAGTGCGCACTGAAAAAGGCAAAGAAGGTTGGGTCAAACAGCAAGACTTGCAACTCACCTTAAACAGTAAAGGCGAACCTGTAGAGGTTGCTGATGGCAGTTTTGAAAGCTACCAGTCTCGTTCCTTTGAATTTGGTGCCAGCGGAGGCTCATTGGAAAGCGTGCCTTCGTTGTCGGCGTTTGCCAGTTGGGTGATCACTGAAAATATCAGTACAGAATTGAGCTATACCCAGGCTTTAGGTGATTTCTCCGAAAGCCGATTAGCATTGTTGAGTGTCACCCATACCACGTTTCCGGAATGGCGAGTTTCTCCCTATTTTCGTTTAGGGGTAGGGCAGATCCAGACAAAACCTAGAGCAAACTTGGTGCAATCAGGCGAAGAAACGCGTCGCAACGATCTACTTGCAGGCAGCATTGGGGTGCGTTACTACCTGACCCAAAATTTCGTATTAAGACTGGAATATCAAAACTTACTCGCGCTGACAGAGCGTGATGAAAATGAGGAGCTTGAAGAGTGGAAACTCGGATTCGCAATATTTTTCTAGGCGCCGCTTTGTTGGCATTATCGTCGCAGGTCTTTTCGCAACAAGGCCCGCAAGCAGAAGCGTCTGCCAATGCAAATCAAAGCGTGATTGAGCCTGATTTGCAGCGTCGTGACATCAATGAGTCGAATATTGATAGCGAAAACATTGAAATTGGCGTGTTTGTCGGTGTGCTCAGTATCGAAGACTTTTCATCGAGCACGGTTGTTGGTGCCTCAGTGGCCTATCACGTCAACGAAGATTTCTTCGTACAAGCCAATTATGGCCAATCTGAAGCTGGGCGCACCAGCTTTGAAATATTAAGTGGCGGTGCTCCCTTCTTAACTGACGAAGAGCGGGATTACAGTTATTACAATTTATCTTTGGGCTACAACCTCAACGGTGAAGTATTTTTAACCAAAAACCTCGTGTTTAACTCTGCCACCTATTTCACCCTAGGCGCAGGGAGCACAGATTTTGGCGGTGATGATCGCTTTACCCTCAGCATTGGGGCCGGATATAAGCTGCTCTTGACGGATTACTTTGCCGTTCACGTTGGCTTAAAAGATCATATTTTTAATAGTGAAATAATTGGCGAAGAGAAGAGTACCCACAATATCGAATACGGTATTGGTGCGACTTTTTTCTTTTAGCCTCGTAACGCTGAATAGTTGACGGAGTATTGTCATGATTTCAAAAACATTTTCGAATTTTATCTTTCTCATCGCCGCGGTCATTGGCTTGGCATTTTTTACCGCATTAACTGCAAGCGCAGCTGATATTAGGGCCCCCGCCCCTGATTTTACGCTTAAGAGCAAAAGCGGCGAGAATATGCGACTTGAAGAACAACAAGGCAATGTTGTGATAATTAACTTTTGGGCATCTTGGTGCGCGCCTTGTCGTGAGGAATTACCGCATTTTGAAGCCATGCAGCAAGAATATGAAGATTTGGGATTTACTGTATTGGCGGTGAATGTTGATGAGTACCCCGAAAAAGCCAACACCTTGCTCAATGATATTCCGGTCAGTTTCCCCGTATTATTCGACGAGGACGACAAAGTGAGCAAACTTTACGATGTAAGAGCCATGCCCACTACGGTCATTGTCGATCGTGACGGCAACCACCGTTTAACCCACTACGGTTATAAGACTGGTGATGAAGCCAAATACCGTAAAGCAATAAAAACCTTACTGCGCGAATAGCGATAACAAGTAATTCAGGGTGGAACCTATGATGAATAAACTAACGATAAAAACTTGTATGATGAGTGTTTTGCTAGCAAGTGTATTGATGACATCAGGCTGCGCTTCCACGTTTGAACCATGGGTTAAACCTTATGAAAGGGATAACTTGGCCGATCCTATAATGGCAATGAATCGCAATCCAGTATCATTCAGTTACACCATGCACGCATTTCAAGCCCGCGAAGGAGCGCGCGGTGCAGAGGGCGGAGCTGGTGGTGGCTGTGGGTGTAACTAAGGTCAGTGAACATGATTAAACGCAGTATCATCGCTTTTGTCCTTCTGGAGTTACTGTTGGTGTTGGCTTTTTCAGTACGCGCGGCTGTGTTGCCGCAAGAGAGAGCCGATGTGATGTACCATAGCTATCAGGGCGATGGCATGGACATCAAAGGCCCGTCAATTTTATTGCGTAAGCAAATTGGCAATAAATTTTCGGTTTCGGGCAACTACTATGTGGATATGATCTCTGGCGCGTCCATTGATGTGTTAGCCACTGCAAGTCCTTATGAAGAAGAGCGAACTGAGCACAGTGTGGGCGTTGATTTCCTGCATAACAAAACCTTGATGAATTTAAATTTTACCAGCAGTTCTGAAAACGACTTTGAAGCACGCTCTGTGCACTTTGGTATTTCCCAAGATTTTTTTGGCGACCTTACGACGCTCAGTATGGGCTATTCAAAAGGTTGGGATGAAGTGGGTAAACGCGGCGATGAAAACTTTCTAGAGCACGCCGACCGTCAGCAGTTTCAGTTGGGGCTGACACAAGTACTAACCAAAAGCATGATCATGGGACTGACGTTTGAGAATATCTCTGATGAGGGATATCTCAACAATCCTTATCGCGCAGTGCGCTTCGCTGATCCGAGCTCCGAACGCGGTTTTCGATTCGAGACAGAAGTCTATCCGAATACGAGAACCAGCAATGCCGCGGCGATTAATTTAAATTACTATCTGCCATATCGCGCTAGCATTTACGGTGAAGCTAGGATCTTTTCGGATACCTGGGGCATAGACGCGAACAGCGTGAAATTGGGTTACATTCACACCTTCGGTGATGATTGGATCCTAGACTTTAGAGTAAGACACTATCAACAAGATAGCGCTGATTTTTATCAGGATTTGTTTGCTCGCAGTGCGGAGTTTAACTTTCGCGCTCGCGACAAAGAAATGAGTACCTTTACTAATCTTTCTATTGGCCTGAGTGTGACTTACGAATATCAATTTTCGCAGTCCTCGTGGTTCTCTAAAGCGACCATTAATTACGAGTTGGACCACCTGCGTTTCCAATACGATGATTTTAGAAATGTGCTTGCTGATGGCCCTGTTGGCGAGGAACCTTTATTTGAATTTTCTGCCAATGTGACGCGTATTTTTGCGTCGCTTTGGTATTAGGTGAAATGATGAATTTACCCAAGTTGTGTGTGTTGTTTTTGACCTTTTGTTTACCCTTTTCGACTGCGGTTCTTGCTCAAGATGATGGGCAACCACTTTCTGTTGCCAAGCAATTGCAACAACTTAAACGCCAAGTTATTGCGCTCAATCGAGACCTGTTTGTACTTGAGGAAGATCTGCTTTTCCCGTCAAGTACCCAAGTAGTAGTGTACCTCTCCATGGATGTAGGTACTTACTTTAAACTCGACTCGGTGGAGCTTAAAGTAGATGACGAAGTCGTAACTCAGTACCTGTATACCGATCGTCAAGTAGATGCATTGTATCGTGGCGGCGTACAACGATTACATATTGGTAATCTGCCTCAAGGCGAACATCAAATCAGTGCTTTTTTCATCGGTCTAGGACCAGAAGAACGAGAGTATAAACGGGCTGCTTCATTTACCTTTAACAAAGATGCTGACGCTAAAGCATTGGAGCTGAAAATTACTGATTCTAGCAGTAAGCAACAACCTGAATTTACCGTTGTTGAACTGTAACTTGTGAGATCATTGCCGATGCTCAGACTTTTTCAGCTTCGTTATGTGGTGCTACTGCCAACGTTGTTTTTGGTGTTTTGCACCTCAACGGTGTTGGCAAATACTGCCACGCTGAAAAAGTGTCAAGTCACACTGGTAGACAAGGCCTACCAAGAAATATTGTTTTATTATTTTCAACAAGATTTTTATCAAGCTCTGACCCACTTCGAAATACTACAGCAGGCTTGTCCTGATGCTTTAAAAGACATAACTAATCCTGGTGTTGATCCTAGGCTGTTAAAAGGTGGGATAAGTTTGGCCTATGGATTGGATGAACAAGCTGCAGGTATTTTTGAGCGTTTACTTGAGCAAGTTGCCGAACCCAAAACCCAAACACAGGCTTGGCTGTTATTAGGTAAATCACTGTTTCAAAAACAACAGTATGCCTTAGCATCTCAAGTGTTGGGGAATATTACCTTAGACAGTGCCAATGAGTTTCTTGAGCAAAGCGATAAAGACCAATGGATATATTTACAAAGTCAGTTGTTTAATTGGCAGCAAGATCAACCTGATGGCAAAGCCGCAGACAATAGTTACTGGTTATCTGCGTTATCGGAAGATTCGATTTATCGACACTATGTAGGGTATAACCAAGGACTGGCGCAATTGCAGTCAGGACAGTATCAACAAGCCGTTGCTACCCTTGAGCAGCTGGGATTAAGTAAAACCAGTTTCTTTAGTGAGCTACTGCAAGGTTGGTTATCGCCGTTAAATAAAGTCGACCAAAGCGAACTTGATGCTCTGCGCGACCGAGCTAATCTGACGATCGGTTATGCCCATTTACAAAATCAACAGGCCCTTAAAGCAATTAATGCGTTTGACCGAGTGCGCCTAGGCAGCCTCGACACAGATTCGGCCATGCTCGGTTATGGTTGGGCTGCAGCACAACGAGAAGAATATCAAATTGCACTGTCTGCTTGGCAGCGTTTGCAGAAAGTACCTCGTAGCAACGAGTATGTCATGGAGTCGTTTCTGGCTTCTGCGTATGCCTTTGAAAAAGCCTTCGCACCGACACAGGCAATAGATAACTTGCAACGAGGTTTAAATCGATTCGCCACCGAATCACAATTAATTCGAACCCACTTGTTAAACATTAATGACAATTTCTTTTTAACCTTAGCGCAACAGCAAGATTGGTCTGCTGAGGTTCCAGCGCACTTATCGGCAGTCATGCTGAGTAAAACCTTTCGAAATCAAATGGTCTGGCTACAAGAAAGCCAACAAATTCAACAACAGTTAGCACAATGGCAAGGACGATTAGACACCTTCAGTTTGATGTTAGATGAGCGTCAGCAAGAAACTATTTTGCGTGCACAAAAGCTCAAAGAAAACGATTTGCTAGCAAAACTCGCAGACTACAAAGCCATGCGCGACCAACTTGAAGCACTGCTAGCACAGGCCCCGCAATCACCCCGTATTCTCAATCAAGAGCAGGAACTAGACTGGCAGCAGCGATTACAAGGGGCGCAACAATCCCACGCTGATATCATTCAAAAGCGACAGCAGTTGGATCAAAAACCGCTTAATCCAAACTACGCCCAACGACTTTCTCGTTTAGCAGGGATTATGATTTGGAATGCCGCGGAAAACTTCGCCAAAAGGCGTTGGCAGGCACAAAAAAGCTTGAACGAATTGGACAAGTTGATTGCCCAAACGACGGCACAACAAAACCGATTAAAAGCTCGCTTAGTTCAGCAACCAGAATATGCGCAACAGCGAGCCCGTATTGCGAACTTGCAGCAAACACTCAATCAGCAAAAGCAGCAAAACCTTAAATTGCAGCGACAGCAATTGGCGGCTTTGAATCAATTATTTGAAACAAAGTTAAATGAGCAGTTGAGTCAATTAGATAGTTATAAACTGCAAGCACAGTTAGCGATTGTGAGATTAAACGACAGGGCGTTTCGCAAAGCTCAGGCTGATAAGCAGGGGGGCAGAAAATGACCCTTGCAAAGTTCAGTTTGCTAATCCGGTACATAACCCTATTCATGTTCAGTAGCTTATTTGTTGGCTGCGCCAGTCTTTTCGATCCGCCTGACTTAAACAGCCAAAAGGCACCTCGTAAAACCATAGGCGAAATGTATTTCGAACCGGTTTCACTGGATCATGCGCCCTTGCCAGATCAGGGGCTACAAAACTTACGGGACGCCTATACCGGATTGCTCGAAGTTATTTCAGATCCCGAGACAATTAAGATAGTGCAATATCGTCTAGCTGATTTGGAAATACTCTTGGCTGAACAGCAGCAAGAAACCGGCAATGCACCGCTAGATCGGGACTATTTCGATTTGGCCATCGCCCAGTATCAACAGATCCTCAGCCAGCATCCCCAGCAAAGTGACAATGTAGAAGTACTTTACCAATTGGCTAAGGCATATGATTTACAGGGGCAGTCTGAACAAAGTCTAACGGTGATTAACCAATTGCTGCAAACCTACCCTGATAGTCTTTATGTGGCCGAGTTGCAATTCAGACGTGGGGAAATATTATTCAATCGCAAAGACTATCTAGCGGCGATTGATGCGTATGCCAAGGTACTTGAGCAAGGACAAAGCAGCAATTATTACATGTCAGCGGCATATATGTCGGGTTGGGCATTTTTCAAGACAGAAGATTATGCCAATGCATTACTCGCTTTTACCAAACTGCTCGACCATAAATTACCTAATGATGTGATTAACTCGCAAATGTTACGCCAGTTACGTAGCGAACAGCAGCTTGAGATGTTGCCGGTAGGAGAGAAGCGTATTGTCAATGACAGCATTCGCATTATGGCCATGCTATTTTCCTACCGAGGTGCCGAGCACAGTCTCAAAGCGTTTTATCAGCAGTACGGCGAGCGTCATTACGAAAATCTGGTGTATGATCGGCTCGGTCAGCAATTCTTAAATGAAGATCGGTATCGCGATAGCGCCTTGGTCTATCGTGCGTTTACAGAAGTCCACCCAGAGCATAATCAAGCGCCTTTTTTTGCGGTAAAACAAATCGATGCGTACATCATTGGCAAATTTCCAACCTTAGTATTACCAGCCAAACAGGACTTTGTTGATCGCTATGGTATTAACGGTCCATTTTGGTCCGATTGGGGGCAGTTATTACAAAATGACGTTAAGCCTTTTTTAAAAGACTATATTCAAGAATTAGCGCAATATGAACATAGTAAGGCGCAGTTGCTACTTGCCGCTGCGGACCAGCCAAGCGATGAACAGCAAGACGATGTAGAGGTTAATCGACAAAAATCGACGCATGCTTATTTACAGGCCGCCAATTGGTATCGTGAGTTTATTCAAACGTTCCCCCATGACGACCTGACGCCAGAGATCACCTTTAATATGGCCGAAAGCTTGTTTGATGCAGGCGAATTTGAAGCGGCTATTGATGCATACGAAGCCTATGCTTATCAATACTTAAACGAACCAAGAGGCGCGGAAGCCGGGTATGCCGCAATACTCGCGTTTAGGGAATTACGTAAAACGCTAAGCGATCCGCAGTTACAACAACAATGGCAAGATGAGCAACTCGCCAGCCAACAGCAATTTGTCAATCGCTTTGCCAATGATCCTAGAGCGGTCGATGTATTGTACGACTCAATGCAGCAACAGTTTGATTTACAGCGCTATCTTGCTGCCATTGAAAACGCGGAAAACCTACTTGTTTGGCAACCTCGCATTGATACTACTCGACGCCTTGCCGCCCAGCTAGTTATTGCCCACAGTGAGTTTGCATTGCAACAGTATCAACGAGCGGAATTAAGCTATGAGTCAATATTGGCATCGCTAACACCTGATGATGCTCGTTACAACGACATGGTTGAGCGTCTAGCGGCAAGTATCTACAAACAAGCCGAAGCCAATTTAGCCAAACAGTATGTGGCCCTAGCCATCGAAGATTTTTTACGAGTAATTGAAAAAACACCACAAAGCAGCGCGCGCATCAATGCGCAATACGACGCTGCGACCTATTTACTGGAGATGCAAGATTGGCCTAAAGCAATTGAATTACTTGAAGATTTTCGAGTACGTTTTGCGAGCGAACCATTGGCGGCAAATATTCAAGATAAACTGATCTTTGCCTATCAAAAGAACCAAGATTGGTTACCCGCAGCAAATGAACTGAAACAGCTTTGGCAAGCCAACCCCGAAACCGATGAAGGCCGCGAAGCGCTCTACATTGCCGCGGGTTATTACTTAAAAGCTGATGAACGTGATTTGGCCTTGGACTCCTATCGCACTTACGCACATGCTTACCCATTGCCTTTTGCTGAAGTCACCGAAGCGCGATTCCAAATGAGTGAGTTTTATGTGCAAAGTAATGAAGATGCTAAGCGTCGATTCTGGCTGAAAAAATTGATCTTAGGCGATGCGCAAGCAGGCAACAATCGAACCGATCGTTCGCGTTATTTAGCGGCTATGTCCTCAATGGTGTTTGCCAATGACAAGGTCGAGGCATTTAAGAAAGTGAAGTTAACCTTGCCACTAAATAAAAGTCTAAAGCGCAAACGGTCGGCACTGGATCAGGCTTTAGACGGACTCAATGGGACTTTGGAATATAAGATCGCCGAGTTCAGCACTGCGGCGAACTTCAAAATTGCAGAAATTTATGCTCAGTTAGCCCGAGACCTAATAGATTCTGAGCGTCCAAATGGGCTCTCAGCACTGGAGCTGGAACAATACGATATTTTGCTTGAGGAGCAAGCTTATCCTTTTGAAGAGCAAGCCATAGACATTCACGAAGCGAATATTCAACGCAGTTGGCAAGGGATTTATGATCGCTGGGTAAAAGAGAGCTTCGCGGCACTGAGTAAGTTGTTACCAGGGCGTTATAACAAGGTCGAAAAGATGCCGGAGACCAACAATGAAATCTATTAGTTTGATACGATTAGTCGCCGTGTTTACCCTATTGTCATTGTCGGGTTGCGCCAGCTTAGATAAGGTTTTCTCCGAATCGACACCGCAGGTTGAGCAATCAACAAAAACGGCACCATCATCAGCCACTGTCAGTTCCGATGTCGTGCCTATAAAGGTTGATCCAATGCAGCAACGAATCACCGAGTTGCGCGCCAAGCCAAACTTGTATTTGTCTGGCCAACCGCCTGTAGATGCATCTTCACAGTCATTATTTGAACAAGCTTTGCAGGCCAATAAAGACGGTAATCCAGACATCGCTGCTCAGTTATTTGTGACCTTAACCCAAACCCAACCTAAGTTATCTGGTCCATGGTTACAGTTGGGTAATTTAAAAATGCAGGAATTTGCTGATTTAACCTCTGATCAATTTGAGCAAAAGCATAATCTATTAAATGAAGCTAAAGTATTGTTTGAAAAAGCAACGGATGTGAATCAACATAATTATTATGCACATAATCGATTGGCCACTGTATTGCGAGAGCTAGGAGAGTTTGCCCAAGCTGAACGGCATTATCATCACGCCATTGCCAGTTGGCCAGCTTACGATAATAGTTATCTCAATTTAGGTATTTTGTATGATTTGTACATGGGCAAAAAACCACAGGCGCTTGAATACTATGAGTTGTATCAAGCACTACAGGACAAGCCAGGGCGCCAAGTTCGCGGCTGGATCGCTGATCTGAAACGTCAGTTAACGTCAAGAGCAGCACAGGAAGAAACACAATGAAATCAATTTTTGTGGCGTTAATTGCCAGTTCACTCATCCAAACGACTGCATGGGCACAACAAGAAAATCAGGCAGCACAACAACAGCAGCCATTGAAAATAGAGGATCCTCAGCTAGTTAATAGCCAGCAGCCTGATCCTAATCTTTTCCGCCCTACCGATCCGGGAGTGCCGCCGACAGCTGAAACTGCGTTTGCTACAGAATCACCCGCGGTGACCTCAACTAGGGTTAATGGGGTGATAGAAATTGAAGATACAATACGCATTAAGCGTGAACAACCCAAGGTATTGTCGATAGTGCCTTGGCAGCCACCACGGGACAAGGCGTCCTTGCCCAGTCCATTTGCAAAACGGATTGAACAAGATTTCATGCCGTTGGAAAGAGACGAGTTTACCCGCAGGGTGCAGCATTTTGAGCGGGTCGCTGGAGTGGAACAAAAATAATCATTGAGCTTCGTCAATAGAGGAACTTTTGGCTAAGTTATGAGAAACGTTAACTGTGTGGATAATCCCATACGATACATTGGGTAATATGCAGGTAGACTGCTACACATTGCAAAATTAAGGTGCTGTTATGGAAATTTACAACGTCATTGTTCGCTTCTTTCAAGAAGGCGGTTCATTCATGTTCCCAATCGCGGTAGTTCTGGCCATTGGCTTAGCGATTGCTTTGGAGCGATTTTTGTTCTTGAGCATGGCGAAACGTACCAATCAAAAAGCATTCAAACAGATAGAGCCCATGTTGGAGTCGGCAAATTACGACGGGATCCTTAACTTTGGTAAGTCAAATAATGCACCGATCAGCCGGATTATCACTGCGGGGATTGCCAGAATGTCACTCAGCCAACGCCGTGAAGACATCGAGTATGCGATGGAAGAAGGATTAATGGAGAGCACGCCGCGATTGGAAAAACGCACGGGCTATTTGGCAACCTTGGCAAACATATCCACCTTGTTGGGATTGTTAGGTACCATCATCGGTTTGATCGCCGCGTTTTCCGCTGTTGCAAGTGCTGATCCTTCGGAAAAAGCCAGCTTGTTGTCGCAAAGTATTTCGGTTGCGATGAACACCACGGCATTTGGTTTGATCGCTGCGATCCCGCTACTGGCATTCCACTCGATTCTACAAACCAAAACCACCGAAATCGTCGATAGCATGGAAATGGCTGGGGTGAAGTGTCTGAATACCCTGATGGGGCGTCAGGCTATCTCTACCCGCTCTCGTACGACGGATTAATCCATTATGTTGGGCAGAAGAAAACGTCTGCAAAAGCCGGATGCCGAACTCGATATCACGTCATTTATGAATTTGATGATCGTGTTGGTGCCAGTGTTATTGATGATGATGGTATTTTCCCGTATCACGGTACTGGAGCTATCGTTGCCTGAGCTAGGCGAAGCCAGTGAACAAACTGAGTTAGACGAAAAAGATCAGCAATTAGAAATCCTAGTGCGCAGCAATGGCATAGAGGTGTTTTACCCACAAGGGTATTTAGTCAAAGAAGTCCCCAATAACGAGGATGGTTATGACTATGTAGCGCTGCAGGATATTTTGAAACAGATTAAGCAAACGCTGATAAATAAAGGGCTTGAGAAGAATCAAGCGACTTTGCTATTAGAGCAAGACATTCCTTATCAAGTGATAGTGGCGTTGATGGATACCACCCGATCTTATGATGAAGTGGTTGTTGCATCCGTGGTGCAGGCTGAATTGTTTCCACAAATTTCATTGGGTGATGCACCATTGCTCACGCAATCTGAAACTACACCTTAAATGAGAGGAGCAAGACGATGAAAAAATCCGTTCGCGCCTCTCGCATGGAGAGACATCACAAGCGCATGGCTAAAGAGTCTAAGTTGAGCTTGGTTTCCTTGATGGACATCTTCACCATCTTGGTGTTCTTTTTAATGTTCAATGCCTCAGATGTACAAGTACTGCAGACTGATCAGAGCGTCAAATTACCCGAGTCGACAGCTGAAACTGCAGCGCAGGAAACCTTGGTTTTGTTGGTTAACGCCAAACACATTTTACTGCAAGGTCAAAAAATGGCTGACGTTGCCACTGTCATGGCGCAATCCGATGACATCATTCCGGCACTGGAAAAAGAACTCATTTATCAGAAAAATCGGGTCAAAATAATTGCGATTAACGACAGCCCTGAGCAAAACCCAAATGACATTGCCAGAGCCATTACCATCATGGGTGATCAGGCAATTCCTTATAGTTTGTTGAAGAAAATCATGCAAACCTGTGCTCAAGCGGGCTACACCAATATCTCACTGGCGGTGGAACAAAAGCCCACTAAAGGTGACGCATGAGCACAATGAGTCAACCTCAAACCTACTTTCGCAGCCAACTACCTTGGTCTTCTAGCGAACAAGAGAATCGCTTTTTCAATAAGCTCACCGGTATTGTGCTGGTGGTTACGCTGATCCTGGCGCTGATCGTTAAATGGCAAGAGTTACCCGAGCAGACTAGAGAAGAAAAAGAACGAATTCCGCCGCAGCTTACGCGCATTATTGAAGCACAAAAGGTGGTGCCGCCTAAGCCGGTCGAGCCGCCCAAGCCAATACCTGTGGAAGCGCCTCCTGAAGAAGTCAAAGAGGAGCCCAAGGTTGAGCCAGAACCACCTAAGCCTGAGCCGAAAAAGCCGATTGAAAAGCCCAAACCCAAACCTGTGGTTAAGCAGCCTACGCAAGCCGAGTTGGCGGAACAAGCCAGAGCCAAAGCGCAACAAAGCGGTTTGCTGCAATTCACTGATGATTTAAGTAGCATGCGTGAAGCGGCAAACATCAATAATTTAGCCGATACTGAAATGATCCAAGGAGCCGGTAAAACCAACGAGCAACAAAGGTCATTTGTGGGTAAAAAAGTATCTGATAAAAGTGGCGGTTTGAACACCAGCAACCTGTCTTCTGATGTTGGTGCAAGAGGCGAATTAGCTGGCCGCAAGACCACTGAGTTTCAAGCGCCTAACGAAGGCATGGCTTCATTGGCAGCCAAAGAGCTTGTCACCGAAGATACCGTAGTGGGTAGTCGTGATGAAGAATCGATTCGTAAGGGCTTTGGCGCCAACAAAGGGGCGTTATATACGATTTATCGCAGAGCTTTGCGCGACGACCCCAGTTTACAAGGCAAGATCACGGTCAATCTAGAAATAGCGCCTAATGGTTCGGTTACTACTATCACGCTAGTTTCCAGCGAACTTGATTATCCACAACTAGAGGAAAAGTTATTAGCACGAATTAAGCTGATTAATTTTGGTAGTGCAAATGTAACGCCAACCATCACCAACTACTCATTGGATTTCTTGCCGTTTTAAGACGTTGGGATGACTGGCTTTTCGTCATCCCCAATTGCTCAAAGCCCGTCATCCCCAAGTGCTCAATGCCCGTCATCCCCAAGTGCTCAAAGCCCGTCATCCCCAAGTGCTCGAACACCGTCATCCCCAAGTGCTCGAACACCGTCATCCCCAAGTGCTCAAAGCCCGTCATCCCCAAGTGCTCAAAGCCCGTCATCCCCAAGTGCTCTTGTTGGGGATCTCCTCAAAAGTCCTGCGTAGTTAGTTGCCAACAGGAGTGTGGAAGATCCCGGCTCTAAGAGCGCTACCGGGATGACAGTGAGGGTTGAGCCCTACCGGGATGACATTTTCTTCGTCATCCTCAAGTGCTCGAACCCCGTCATCCCCAAGTGCTCAAAGCCCGTCATCCCCAAGTGCTCTTGTTGGGGATCTCCTCAAAAGTCCTCCGTAGTTAGTTGCCAACAGGAGTGTGGAAGATCCCGGCTCTAAGAGCCCTACCGGGATGACATTTTCTTCGTCATCCCAAGTGCTCAAAGCCCGTCATCCCCAAGTGCTCTTGTTGGGGATCTCCTCAAAAATCCTGCGTAGTTAATTGCCTACAGGAGTGTGGAAGATCCCGGCTCTAAGAGCTCTACCGGGATGACAGTGAGGATTGAGCCCTACCGGGATGACATTTTCTTCGTCATCCCAAGTGCTCAAAGCCCGTCATCCCCAAGTGCTCTTGTTGGGGATCTCCTCAAAAGTCCTGCGTAGTTAGTTGCCTACAGGAGTGTGGAAGATCCCGGCTCTAAGAGCCCCACCGGGATGACATTTTCTTCGTCATCCCCAAGTGCTCAAAGCCCGTCATCCCCAAGTGCTCTTGTTGGGGATCTCCTCAAAAGTCCTGCGTAGTTAGTTGCCTACAGGAGTGTGGAAGATCCCGGCTCTAAGAGCGCTACCGGGATGACAGTGAAGATGGAGCGTAACCGGGATGACAGTGAGGATTGAACCCTACCGGGATGACGTTTTTTAGAAGAAGGCCTACCGGGATGACATGATATAAAAGAGCGTCACTGGGATGACGTGATTTGTATAACGCTATTAATCCAAGTACACTGCGCGCGAGTTGGTCGAGACAATCGCCGCTTTGTTACCTTCGGGTTTTCAAAGGGGAGGAAAGTCCGGGCTCCACAGGGCAGGGTGCCAGATAACGTCTGGGCGGCGTGAGCCGACGACAAGTGCAGCAGAGAGAAAACCGCCTAAGTAAATTCGTTTCGACGGATTTGCCGGTAAGGGTGAAAGGGTGCGGTAAGAGCGCACCGGGCCACTGGTAACAGTTGGTTGCAAGGTAAACTCCACCCGGAGCAAGACCAAATAGGGTTCCATACGGCGCGGCCCGCGTTGGAACCGGGTAGGTTGCTTGAGCCAGTGAGCGATTGCTGGCCTAGATGAATGATTGTCGCCTTTTTAAGGTTACAGAACCCGGCTTAATGACCAACTCGCACTATTTATTAGCTATGTCGCCACGCAGGTGGCGACATACGCTCAATATTGGCCTATCAAATTCTTCCGTTTTGCGACTTTTTCAAAGTGCTTAAACACCAGCATGCCCAGCAGCAAGTATATGCCTGAATTGGCTAATACAATGGCCACGTCCATTAGCTGAATTGGATTTTCTCCAGACACCCACGCTCTGGCTAAGGATGCACCTGGTGTAAAGGGTATAAAGCTCAATGGTCCAAATGGCAAGCCATCAACGGCGACTAAGGCCATCAGTGCTAGCGCCATTAATTGGCCTAAGGTATCCACCCGTTTAAACACCAGCGCGAAACCGCTGATGATCAATCCCAAACCGACTAACGATGGCGCAGCTAATAGCAGTGCTAAATAGAACATCGGTAAGTTGATATCAATCCAGTTTCCGGTTAACCACATCGTGAGATATGCCATGATGGTAATAAATAATAGGCCGTAAAGCAGATCGACTAGTGTTTTGACCAATAGAATTGCCGTGATCCCTTTAGGGGTGATGAACAACTGTTCGATATAACCTTTTTGGGTATCGTCGATGACGGTTTTGGTGACAGACAAGTAGGCTGCTGATGCAAACCCCCAAAGTAAAAAACCAATCAATAGACCATCCAATGACTGGGCTTGTTCGCCATCAAAGGCAAAAGATTTTGCACCATAAAACAGCGCCACAAAAAGGCCACAGATCATCAACAAGCCACCCACACTTTCAAACCAATATTGACGCATATCGTAAATCTGCAACTTGCACTCGTTTTTCAATAGCAATAGCCAACTCATGCTTTTTTACTCCTTTGCATTAGGGTCTGAAACGCGTCGTGCATGGTTAATGGCATGATCGTGAGATGCTCAGGGGCGATGTCTTGTTCATTCAACCAAGCTAATAGTCCAAGGACTTGCTGAGGCGATTCGAACTCGATATATAAATTAGTCGCACGGGTATGTTGCTGAAAACGCCCCATACACAATTGCTCTACTTTTTGCTGGATATTATCAATCAATTGAGTGGGCACTTTTACCTCGAGTTTGAAAGAGTAGAGCGCCTTTTTAAGTGAGGCTATGTCGCCGTTGAAAATCACTTTGCCTTGTTCTAGCACCACCACTTTTTGGCAAATTTTATCGATAAAGCTCATATCGTGGGAGGTCACTAGGAATGCCTGTCCATTTAATGTTGATTGCTGATGGATAATGTTTTTGAGCTCTTCAACCGTGTCAATATCGAGTCCCAATGTTGGTTCGTCGAGTAGCAATAAATTCGGGGAGTAGGCTAAGGCACTGAGCAAGGCGGCTTTCTGTTTGTTGCCGGTGGATAATTTGAGCACTTCAAGTGTGTGATACTGCTTCAAACCCAAACGCGCCTCTAAAGCCGAAATATGCTGCTTGAGTTGTTTGCCAGAGTGGCCTCTAAGTGCAGCGAAGTATTCTGCATTTTGGCAAGCGGTAAGCCGCCAATTGATATTGCGGCTGCCGCCCAACACCGCACCGACCTTTTTCAAATAACGTCGATCAGTACGAATGGACGTGTTATTGAATAAAATATCGCCTTGCTCAAATTCGATTAATTGGCATATGGAATTTATTGTGGTGGTTTTACCAGATCCGTTTGCACCTAGCAATGCAACGGTTTCACCGGCAGCAACGTTAAAGGAAATATCATCCAACACCGTTTTATCGCCGTAGCTTTTCCTTACCTTTTCGATTGAAAGCATGCTGTCCCTTACTGAGTTAACCGTCTAAATATTAGGGACTTGGCTAAAATTTGATAGCACTAATTCAGATAAAATGTAAAAAACTATTACCCTAAACTGGCGTAATTGGAAACATCCATTATATTTTGATCACACCACTAATATCTGAGGCGTTTATCAACAAGGTCATCATTCCGACTATTATCGATATTGAAGCGAGTGGTTTTGGTAGTGAAAGCTATCCCATTGAAGTTGGTGTTGTGACCTATTTGTCACAGCGTTACTGCCGCTTAATCAAACCTCAGCCGGATTGGTCACATTGGTCTGAAGAGGCTGAGCAATTACACGGAATATCACGAGCTTTATTGCTAGAAAAAGGTGTGCGCGCTGCACAGGTGTGTGCCGAACTAAATGAATTGTTAATCGGACAAACGGTGTATTCTGATGGTTGGGTAGTGGATTATCCTTGGTTAATTAAGCTGTTTTATGTGGCACAAATGGAAATGAAGTTTACCTTGAGTCCATTGGAGAATATTTTAACTGAGCAGCAAATGGAGAAATGGCACGATACTCAAAAATCAGTTTGCGACAACACTCAAATTGAACGCCATCGTGCTAGTAATGATGCGGTGATGATCCAAAGTGTATTTATGCAAACTCAACACCTCTCTGGATCATCCTCTATTCAGTTTTAAACCGCTAAATCTATTTGTAATTAGCCGCCACTTGTTCCACTTCGCGCCACACACGAAGCAGGTTCTTGCCTAAGATTTTAGCGATATCTTCTTCACTATAGCCTTTATCTAATAATCCTTGTACCAAGTTAGGGTAGCTAGACACATCTTTTAAACCAATTGGCAATGAATCACCCACGCCGTCATAGTCAGAGCCAATTCCAACATGGTCGATACCAACCAGCTTCACCACATGTTCAATGTGATCGACTACTGTGTTTACGTCGGCATATGGAAAGGGGCTGGTTTCTCGATAGCGTTTTTCAAAGTCTTTTGCTTCAGTACTATCCGCACCAAACTCTTGTTCCACTGCTTTTTGTTCGTTAGCCATTTTAATGCGCCAAGCTCGAGACACGGGATCAACAAAGGTTGAGCCAAAGTTGATCATGATGACACCGCCGTTTTTGGCCAGTGCTTTGATCATGTCATCGTCCATATTGCGCTCAAATCCCGGCGTAAAAGAACGTAGCGAAGAATGCGATGCAATCACCGGAGCGGTACTTATTTCTACCGCTTGATAAAAGGCGGCATCAGACACGTGGGAGATATCAATCATGATCCCTAACTTGTTCATTTCCACGACTAAGTCTTTACCAAATGGGCTTAGCCCTTTCCATTTTCGACGTAAGTCATACGAGGAGTCGGAAATATGGTTACTCAGCGAGTGAGCTAGGGTGATGTAACGAATACCGCGATCATAAAACTGCCTTAGATTGTCCATGCTATTTTGCACTGGCGAGCCGTTTTCCATGCCCATTGGCAATGAAATTAATCCTTGGGCAAATTGACGCTCAACATCTGCTACTGATTTAGCAATGGCAAATTTGTCTGGTGCTCGACCGACAATAGCCTCAACGTAATCGATAAGTTTATGAGCCAAGGCGGTTGATTGTGGTGAATCATCAAGTGAAGCGGGTACATAAATCGACATGAAAGGCGCATTCAGCCCTCCGCTTTTTGCCCGAGGGTAGTCGAAATCCCCGCCTTTGGTGGCTTGGGTAACATCTTCCCACTTTTCTTGTAGGCGATACGGAACGTCTATGTGGCCGTCAACTAGAATATACTTTTGGGCAATTTTGTTGGCTTTTTCAGAGGCATGAAATTCACTGTTTTCAGCAGTGGCGCAAGCGCTCAGCGCCATTGCACAACATAGTCCGAGCATTTTGTTCATGTGTAAGATCCCTTAAATCAAATATTATTATTGTTTCGCTTGCAAATGAGTTTCTAAGAAATGGGCAAGCTGGCGGTACATTGCCACGCGATTGGTTAACTTGCTTACCGCGTGTCCCTCGTCAGGCATTCTTAAATAGGTGACCGGTATATTCTGCTCTCGCAGCGCATTGACCATAATATCAGACTCAGTGACCGGGTCTCTAGGATCATTTACTCCATGCTGGTAAAACATGGGGGCGCGAATATTGTTTACGGTGTTGATTGGCGAATTCACTGCGTAAAACTCTTGCCATACTGGATCGCTAATATCGCCATATTCAACCCGATCCGACGCTTTAAGCGCTGGTGATGCATTTTCCAACGCTTTAACCCAATCCGCTACGCCGACAAAAGACGCGCCTGCCGCAAACGCGTCGGGGTAGGTGCCCATAACCGCATTGACCATATAGCCACCGTAAGAACCGCCCATGGCCGCCGCGTTATCGGCGTCAACTTTTCCTTGTTTCTTCAGCCATGCTAAAGCATCGACCAGATCCCGTACGCTGTCTAAGCGCTTTTCCTGATTATCAAGGCGTGCGTAGGTTTTACCAAAGCCAGTTGAACCTCGCACATTGATGTCCAATACGGCAATTCCTTTTCCCACTAAATACTGGGTTAAGGGCATCCAAGTAGGCCGCGCTTGCGCTGAAGGACCACCGTGGATGTCGATCACCAGTGGTGGTTTTCCTTTGATGTCTTTTGGCAGATATAACAACCCTTGCAACATCACACCGTCGCGAGCGGGAAAAGTTATCACCTCTGGCGTTTGTAGCAACTGTGGGTCAATACCGGCCAAATCCGGCTCTCTAAGCAATTGACTTTGGCCTGACTTGATATCAATTCGGTAGATAGAGCCAGGTGTTTTAGGGCCATTGAGTGTTACCACCGCGTCTTTTTCTTTACTACAAGATAATTGCAAAGTGCCTTGCGGTAGTTGAATTTGTTTCGGCGAAAACGTGCTGGTTTTGGTGCTGTAAAGGGTTTCGAACCCATTGTCGTTAATGCTGTAAAGTAACTGTTCACCACCGTCACACAAGACCACATCATCTAATTCAGCATCGGTTTTTACGATGATGTCGGTATTTTTGCTGTCCATATGATAAAAGCGCAAGCTCAGTAATTCGCTATCGTCATTGCTGATAAAAAAGAAACCGTTACCGCTTTTGTGCCAATTGAAATGACTAAAGGCGGCAGACACTTTGGGTTTGAAGATAGGCACCATCTGCTTGGTTTTTGTATCTAAGAGGTAAACGTTTTCGCCATCTTCGCCTACCACTTCAGTGACCAACATTTGATCGGTATTTGGCCGCCATTGACGAGGAAAGAAACCATATTCAGATTGATAGACAAGTTCTGATTTATTGCGCTGCATATCAAACACGTAAATATCGAAGTCTCGGCCGTTACGCTCAGTGGATGAGTAGCTGAAACGGTTTCCCTCGCTGTGAAAGTCACCAAAGCTGCGATAAGCATCACTACTAGGCATCACCAGCGACTCTTGCTTACCACTGACATCAATTAAGTAGTAGGCGTCACGCTCATCGCCATCATTATCAGCGCCGTAAATCAGTCGCTGCCCATCAGGGTGCCAACGAAAGAACGTAATACCGTTTCCATAGGTGAGTTGGCGTGCCTGTCCACCTTGAATGGGCATCACCCACAACTGAGAGACACCGGTAACACGGCTGCTGAATGCGACATGACTAGCTTGCACATTGACTTGAGCACTGAGGGCACCGCGGGCAAGTAAAAATCGTGAAATATCTATCGGTCGGTCACTTGCCGTACCAATTTTTAGTGGTTGTATTTTAGGGACATCATCCGGGTAGGGCCACACTTGCTGTGCTTGGGCTGACGAGCAAAGACTTAAAACGGTGAAGTTGGTTAATAATACTGCTACGTATATTTTCATCATCTCTCTCCTTAGAATATATCAGACTAGAATACTCTGGTGATGTGGTAAAGAAATAGCGTCAACTAAATGCAATCAAAGTTAAGGATTTCATGCCAAGCCAAAGGCGCAATAAGTATTCAAGGTAGAGGTTAATACTCATCTCTTTTTCGTTGTATGTTATTACCACATTCAAAAAGGCTAACAATCAAACCTCATTTATCGTATAAAAGTATTTCGCGATAAACACCATAAGCTGATTGAGCCATTGTTTAAGAATGATCAACCTACGAAAAAGTAATATAGAGAAGTTACCCAAGAACACCTTTGATGTGCTCATTGTCGGAGCTGGCATCAATGGCGCTGTTTCTGCCGCTGCATTGGCTGCCAAAGGGGTAAAAGTGGCTTTGATAGATAAAGGGGATTTTGCGGGGTTTACTAGCTCAAACTCATCGAATTTAGCTTGGGGTGGGATAAAGTATTTAGAAAGCCACGAATATGCCTTAGTCAATAAACTGTGTAAAAGTCGCAATCATTTAATGCGCAGTTATCCTTCTACGGTCAAAGAAATTCGGTTTTTCACCAGCATTCAAAATGGCTTTCGATTTCCGCCGTTTTTTGTGTTTTTGGGCACCATTTTGTATTGGATTATGGGCCGTTTTGTCACCAAAATGCCAAGATACTTAACGCCCAATAAGATCAAGCAACTTGAGTCGGTGATCAATACCGATAACTTGGCCGGTGGATTCGAGTATTCAGATTGTTATTTGTATGACAATGACGCGCGCTTTGTGTTTAATTTTGTGCGCTCAAGCATGAGCTACGGTTGTATTGCTGCCAACTATGTGGGGCTGATGCGCTCAAAACGAGAGAGCGGGGTTTGGGTTAGTCACGCTAAAGATCAGATAAGTGGTGAGGAAATTGTGATCCGCTCCAACGTATTGATTAACGCGGCAGGCCCCTTTGTCGATCAAATTAACCAAACCAATTTACAACCTACTGAGCACCATCATGTGTTCTCTAAAGGCATCCATCTAATCGTAAATAAAATAACCGAAAGTAACAAAGTACTGACATTCTTTGCTAATGACGGGCGCTTATTCTTTATTATTCCCATGGGCCCAAAAACCTGTATTGGCACGACCGATACCCAAGTTGCCACGCCACATACGCGAGTTACTGATGAGGACCGCGAATTTATATTATCCAATGTGAATTCCTTACTGGCCTTGCGAAAACCGCTGACGACAAAAGATATTATTGCCGAGCGCTGCGGTGTTAGGCCTTTAGCTATCAAAGGTGAAAGTGGTGAAGCAGATTGGGTTCAATTGTCTCGAAAGCATGCTATCGACACCAATGAAGCGGATCGCTATTTGTCCATTTTTGGTGGTAAATTGACCGACTGTCTCAACGTCGGGAATGAAGTTGCCCAGCGAGTAAAAGACTTTGGTGTTGAACTGCCTTATGCCGACTATCGTTGGTACGGCGAACCCGATGACTCGGTAAAACGTGAATTTTATCATCGTGCTAAATTGATGGAGCTCGATAAGCTCACACCTGCCAGTTCATCAGAACCTCTTACTCAACGATTTTGGCGGCGTTATGGCCGTAATGCGATCAACTTGATAGAAATGATCCGTGAAAACCCTAAGATGGGTGAACTGCTTATCGAAAATAGCGAATATCTGCGGGTTGAAATTGAACACGCAGCGGACCGCGAAATGGTCACCAAGTTAGAGGATTTCTTGCGCAGGCGTTCGAAAATTTCCCAAGTGGTGAGACAGCGAGATATCCTCGCTGATCCGGGCTTGCGCGAAGCATGTGTGATTTTATTTGGCGATGAAGCCGATGCAAAACTACAAGAATATATCGATTCGCTTGATACAACTGATCCCCATGAAAATAATGCAATAACACCTGTTGTGATTTAACCTTTTAATCCCTAACCCCCCCCTAAATTCAGCGGTTCATGCTTTAATTCGGATAAAACAAACGTGAGACGAAACACCTAGGGGAATAAAACACGCCATTAAATTGCCTTGTAGTACGAATTTATAAATTTAGGTAGAGGAATTGGCCCCAGTGTGTAAAAAATAACGCGAAAACACACTTTTTTAACAATCTATTTCCAATTAACCGGTTTTGGGTGGTGACTTCGCCGCGCAAATAAAAGATACTTGCACACTTTCTCGGCCATACCAGCTGAACAACTCGTTTTGCTGGAGATTTCCACTGGTTTGAGCATCTAAGTCGAGAGTTATTTTAACCTCCGTCATCGCTATCTAACCAATGGCTTTCTTCACGGAGTATTATCATTGAGAGACAAGAAGTAATGAAAACGAATTATGTTCCACTGGACAAAGAAAAACACAGCGCACTGAAAGTCAGTGTACAACACGGCTTCGAATTTGCTAAAGAGACACACTTAGCCTCTGCCACTATGCGCGAATTCGCACAAATCGCCAGCTGCATGCCAATTGCTTTTATCAAAGATCAACCTAAAGGTAGTTTTCATACCATTGCGATGTTAGGTCTAGAGCAAAACAGCAACATGTATTTCAACGACAACAAATGGGTCGGCCATGTCATGCCGCTTAACATTCAACGTTACCCGTTTGATGTGCGTCCTGATGGCGACAAGCTAGGCGTATTTATTGACGAAAACAGCCCATTAGTTGGCGAAGAAGGCGAGAGCTTATTCACAGAAGCGGGTGAGCCGTCAGATTACTTGAAAAATCGCCAAGAGTTACTGGGTGAAATTGCTAACAGCGAAATGATCACTCAGCGTTTCGTCGCCAAGGTAGTTGAACTAGGTCTACTTGATCCGCTGCAGCTCAACGTGCAGTACGCTAGTGGTGAGACTCGCAATGTAACGGGTGTCTTCACTATCAACGAAAAGCGCGTAAACGAATTGTCTGACGAAGTGACCCTAGAACTGAAAAAATCAGGTTTCTTGGGCGCCATTTACACCGTCATGTTATCTCTTGCTCAGCTTAACCGTATGGTGCAATTATCGAGCACCACAGACAAGCCGATCAGAGCGATTCAAATGAAACTGATTGACGAAAATGCAGCTGAAGCTGAAACAGCGCCTGCTGCTGAGAAATCACCTGCTGAGTAATTCACTCGTCAGCCGATTTTGATAAAAAAGCCGAACTTATGTTCGGCTTTTTTGTGCGTATTCATTCCGCAATATGAGCATGCTGTTGTTACTGTCATCACTATTTATTAGAGAACAGCGCTGCTAGTGACCGCCATAACCCATTAATCTGGCGCACACCCATCAAGACACTATTGGCACAGTCTATTTGTCGGCGCTCGTTATCTAAGCAATGAGCGAATTGCCAACGATCATTCTCGCTATCTTGTTAGTCGGGCTCAAATAACACAAAGCAGCCCTATATTCCCTCCATTTCATTGGGTATGAGATTTCTTTTCTTTGAATTTCACCAGAAATGAGGTTCCAGCATTGATCGGGAAATCTCATATATTATTGTGTGTATAGTTTGAGATACCTATGTATAGCCCAAAATTACTACAATGTAGTAATTTATATTGCAAAGCCTGAGCTTAAAAACTACATTGTAGGAAATCTAAGGAGGTAGTATGAGTCAAAAAACGCTAGGCGAGTTTGAAAACATAGTTTTGCTTGCATTATTACGATTAGAAACCAACGCTTATGGTGCGGCGATCCGTCAGTTGTTGCAGTCTGAGATAGGCAGAGATGTTGCACTAGGAGCTTTGTATTCAACACTAGAGCGAATGGAGAAAAAAAACTTGGTGGTGTCCAAGTTTGGAGAGGCAACCGCGCAGCGTGGTGGCAGACCTAAACGATTTTTTTCTGTCACTGCCGAGGGTAAGGCAGCACTTAAACAAACTAAGATCGCTATAGACACCATGTGGCAAGGCGTTGTCCTTACTGTAGGAGGCGAGTTGCATGCTTAATACCAATTCACCTGAGAAACATCGTACCGCATTGCCTCAGTTCGCTACGTGGTTATTGTCTCGATTAACAAACCCTGCATATCGTGACGAGCTCATTGGCGATATGGAAGAAGAATACACAGAGCGTCAGCAGACTAATCAAGATGCAAACAACTGGCTATTACGACAATCAGCTTTGGCAATTTGGGATGGGCAAAAAGCAATGGTTAAATCTACAAATTTTCTAAAAGCAGTGAGCATTATCTTATGTATACTGGTATTGCCTACTATTGCATTATTCGTAGGCTGGCTATCAAATATGGAAGAGCCGACAGAGCACCTTTGGCAGCTTCTGTTAGCAGGTGAAATACACTCTATCTTGCTTCATGGCGATTATTGGGAACATGCATGGAATGAGAGTGGCATAGCTCATCTCGAATTAGCCATGTTTATCAATATTCCCTCCATACTTTGGGTCATGGCTTTTGCTGGTTCAGCTTACGCGCTATTAAAACGGTTTACCCCTTCAGTCTGGGAATTTAGCGCCATAGCTTTGATTTTTTTGTTGCTGCCTTACCTTTTCGGATATGTTGTGATCAGTTGGTTCGAGCCTGCAGCCCAAAATGTGGGGCCGATACTAGCCTTCATGATGTTGGCACCATTTTTCACGTTACCAATATATGTTTGCTTTTTGTTTAAGCGGTTTCTAAAGTAAGATTTTTCATTACTCCATAAAAAAGCCAGCAAAATGTTGGCTTTTTTGTATTTGATACATCCATAGCAATTAGATGTTAAGCGTCTCCTCTATCAGTTACGCAGACAGTTGGGTTGTCTTAGTTGCACAATCCCAATTAGCGCAAAGCGTATCGTGAACACTCGTATTTGCATTGACCCAAACGTGCGAGAACCATACATTGATTTAACTATCAGCTTCGGTCTGCTTCAGACAAATTGCGGACTTTCAATTTAATTTCAGTTAACCTCAAGCAAATCGACAAATTTGCAATATTCCATGAACAGACTGACTACCGTCGCACTTTTATCTATCTTTATATTACTATCGTTTTCACCTCACCACAGAGCTGACGCTGAAGGTTTTAAATTACGGCAAGCGTTATTTGATGGTGTGAATGGTGTTGATGGGTTAGACAATCCGAGGCAAGTCAGGGTATCGCCAGATGGTTCGTATGTTTGGGTGACCAGTGCTGATGACAATTCGATATTGATACTTGAGTTGGACGAATTCTTAACACCGATTCAGATTTTTAAAAGCAAAAAATCGTTAGATTCAGAAACTGAATTAAAGCTGGAGGGTGCGACAGGGCTAGCACTTCTTGACGGCGGAACCAGCGCTATTGTTGCAAGCTTTTACGATAGTGCTCTGTCATCTTTTAAAAAAGATGATCAGTCCAGATTCATACGGTCACAGATAATTACCGACAACTTGGAGTATGAGCTTGTTTTTAAAAGCGATAAATCACTAAGTGACATCGATGATCTAGGGATACTTGGAGCTTGGGGAGTCAGTGTTTCTTCTGACGAACAGCAATTATTTGTTGCGAGCTACAAGAGCGATGCAATCTCGATTTTCGATATCAATATTAATTCTCAATTGACTTTCAATAGTAAAATCAACTCTAACGACCTGAGTCCTAATATGCTTGGAAAGCCTGTAAGTGTGGTTTATTCGCAAGTAAATAAAGAGTTAGTCGTCGCTGGCTTTGAAGGTAATGTGCTCAACATCTTTTCACAAGATGAACATGGCAAATTTACTCACAAGCAAATGATCAACAATAGTGAAAATACACAAAACCTTCTGGTTAATCCTCAATACTTAGCCCTTTCATCAGACAGCAAATTTATCTATGTCGCTTGCTCAGGTAGCAGCGCAGTCTTAGTATTTAAAAGAACCGATGAAGGGTATGTTTTTATGCAGTCTATTACTCAATCGGAAACTCATGGTTCTGGACTCGAAGGTGTCGCAACTTTAGCACTATCCAGTGATGGTTCAAATCTTTATGCAGCAGGTGAATTTGATAAGGGAGTTCTTCAATTCAAAATTAGCGATGATGGAAGCTTGGATTTTGAAGATAAAATCCATGCCGAGGCAAATAAGATTGAAGGAGTTACATCAATCGCTCTCTCAGAGGATGGAAAACACATGCTGCTCAGTCTGGGTAAAAAAGATGCTCTCTATTTGCTGAAAAAGAATGAGTGAATTTACAACAAAGGAGGCTTGGATAATGTCACAAGAGGAGACCTTTGGCTCTTTTTACAACTAGTGATCAACGGCTGCTTTACGTACAAAGTGATCATTAAAACCATTCGATCTTGATGTCAGCAAATGGCACCGACCTGGCAAACAGCAGCCATTTAGCTACTTCGCTTGGTGTTAACAAGAATGGGATTGTGGGGGGTTAATCCGCTTCGATGATCTGATAGCTTGTCGACGACACAAAGGTCGCGTTGGCTTTCAACACTGAGCTAGGGAAGCCAGTTTGATTGGGGCTGTTAGGGTAAAATTGTGATTCAATGCAAAATCCGCTGTAGGGCGCATAAGTCACTCCGCCTTTACCCACAGGCGAGGTGCCAATAAAGTTGCCAGTGTAGATTTGTATACCCGGCATGCTTGTTCGCACGAGTAATTTGCGACCTGTTGCGGGCTCAGTTACCTCGGCGGCTAATTGCAGGGCACTTTGGTCTGATTTAAACCCATCAACACACCAATTGTGATCCAATCCACTTGCCGTTTGGATCTCGGGATCGGGTTGATGGATCAGTGATCCAAAGGTTTTTGATTGGTTTAGATCAAAAGCAGTGTTGCGTACCGCTTTGATTTCACCACTTGGGATCGCCTGATTATTGGCCGGGGTATAGTGACTTGCAAAGGCGTTGATCCGTTGTTCATAGATAGCACCGGAGTCATGACCGGCTAAATTAAAATAGCTGTGTTGGGTTGGATTAAACACAGTGTCTTGGTCACTTCGAGCACGATAGTCAATGGTTAAGCAGTTGTTGTCATCTAAAGTAAAAGTCACATCTACGCGCAAATTCCCTGGAAATCCTTGGTCGCCATCTTCGCTAGTTAACCTCAAGATGATGCTAGCTTTGCTGCGATCGAGTGCATCAGACACTTTCCATATGCGGTTATGAAAACCAACAACGCCACCATGAAGAGAGTTTCCCTGTAAGTTAGTACTTACATTGTATGTCTCACCATTTAATTGAAACTGGCCTTTCTCAATGCGGTTGGCGTAACGTCCTACGGTTCTGCCCATGTACCCTTGGTCCGCCAGATAATCGTCTACGCTATCAAATCCTAATACCACATCGGTTGGGTTATGCTGAGCAAGTTTCCATGAGCGTATCGTTGCACCAAGAGTCAGTATGTCTATCGACATGCCATTATCGTTGGTGAGCGTATAGGCATCCACGGTTTGGCCATTGGGCATATTTCCAAATTGACGCTTTTCTATCATCTTGAGCACCTTAAATTTCGATTTACTTACTTAGCGTTTGAAGCCCAACGTGCACTCTACCGCTGTTTTCCATCCGCACAGTAGTTTGTTGCGCAAATCAGCCGACATCGTCGATTCAAAGGTCGTGTCTATTTTATTTTTGTTGGTCAAGGCCTCAGTATTTTCGTAAAGGCCTAAATATAAGCCGCTCAAATATGCTACGCCTAACGCTGTGGTTTCCATTATTTGAGGACGTTGGACTTTGATATCTAATACATCCGTCAAAAATTGACAAACCCAATTGTTAGCGACCATTCCGCCATCAACATTGAGTACGTTTGGAGTGACGCCATCATCAGCCATGGCCTTCAGTAAATCTGACGTTTGATAGGCCACCGACTCTAACGCGGCACGAGATAAGTGGGCATTGGTAGTGCCGCGAGTTAGCCCAAAGATCGCACCTCTAGCTTCTGGATCCCAATAAGGTGCTCCTAAACCGGCAAAGGCGGGAACTAAATACACTCCATGCTCGTAATCCAAACTGGTGGCCAAGGATTCGGTTTGTGTGGCGTCTTCGATAATATGAATGCCATCTCTGAGCCATTGCACTGCGGCGCCGGCAACAAAAATCGACCCTTCTAACGCATAGTGGATCTTACCCTGTACTTTATACGCCACTGTAGTCAGTAATTGATTTGCAGAGTCAACAGCCTTATCACCGGTATTCAAAAGAACAAAGCAACCAGTGCCATAGGTGCTTTTAATGCTTCCAGGATCAAAGCAACACTGACCAAATGCGGCGGCTTGTTGGTCGCCTGCAACGCCACATATGGGGATGGATTTGCCCAATAATGATGCTAATGCGTGACCATAGTCATCTGCGCATTCCTTTACCAGCGGTAAGAGAGGGGCGGGCACCTCGAACAATTCGCACAGTTCAGGATCCCATTGTTGTTGGTGAATATTGTAAAGATTGGTGCGACTGGCATTGGTGATGTCGGTGGCGTGCACAGCGCCTCCCGTCAGTCGCCAGATGAGAAAACTGTCTACGGTACCAAAGGCTAAGTCACCGTTTTGGGCGCGCTGACGAGCGCCTTCGACATGATTGAGTATCCAATTTATTTTCGATGCTGAAAAATACGGATCCAGTAATAAACCCGTTTTACTGCGTACCTGTTGCGAGTGACCCGCTTGTTGTAATGCAAGGCAATCGTTAGCTGTGCGCCTGTCTTGCCAAACGATGGCATTGTAGATGGCCTTACCTGTTTTTCGGTCCCAAACTACCGTGGTTTCACGTTGATTAGTTACGCCAATACCCACTACTCTAGCACCTTTGGCTTCAGCCTCAGCAAGCGCTTGTTGGCATACGGTTAAGGTGGATTGCCAAATATCTTCTGGATCATGTTCAACCCAGCCGTCGTTAGGGTAGTGTTGGGGAAACTCTTGTTGAGCCATTGCTATTATCTGTGAGTCTGTACCAAACACCATGGCACGACTTGACGTGGTGCCTTGATCAATGGCCAGAATGCAGTTTTCCAGATTCATAGTGCAACGCCTTGTTAACGCCAAATAATAGCTAAGATAACGCGCCTTGAAACTCACAACAAATACAAAATGCAGTGTCACACTGTGATGCTTATCTATAACTGCTAAGAGCAATGAGCTCGGAGCCCTGATAGCGCAAGCAAATCAGAGCATGAGAGCGATTTTCAATGATGTCATCGAGTGGCTGTCCACGTTAAATTCCTAAATAAACGTGCCTGTCCACGTTAAATAAACGTGGGTGTCCATTTTAAATAATCCGAAATTAGAGTGGGTGTCCATGTTAAATTAAGAGTGGGTGTCCATTTTAAATTACGCGAAACAAGAATGGTGCCTTTCGGTGCCGTAATTTTTGCACCAATCCGTTGCCAAGTTTTTACTTTGCGCAGAGCAAAGCAGGGTGAATCAATTCTTTTCAGTCTCTTTCGACTTTTTTCTTTGTGGTTAGTTTTAACTGTACATAAAAACAGCTCGACCGCCTTTTTTTATATTTATCAGCGTCTTCTGTTCAGGCCTTAATTTATCTAGGTTTACTACAGGTGAATTAGACCGTTTTTGTCCTTGACAATAGCCTTGATGGAAACCTAAACTCTATTTTGTGGGTAATTGTGGCAGAAAGTGGATCAAAGTGATCTAAATGTGTCGCAAATCAGTGCCAATTGAAAATAATAAAAGCAACCAAATAAAAAAGGCTAGGGGATATGTTCCGCGGCGCTAACGCAATCAATCTAGACGTAAAAGGCAGGGTGGCGATACCAACACGGTATCGACAGTTGTTGCTGGATGATTGTCAGGGACAACTGGTTTGCACTATCGATACGCAGCAAAGCTGTCTGCTACTTTACCCACTTCCCGAATGGGAAGAAATCGAGCTTAAGCTAAGTAAGTTATCAAGTATGATCCCCCATGAGCGTCGTCTGCAACGACTTTTGCTAGGTTACGCTATGGAAGGAGAAATGGATAAGAACGGTCGCTTCTTGCTATCCGCCCCGCTTCGACAACATGCTAATCTAGACAAAGAAATCATGCTGGTGGGACAGCTTAACAAATTTGAAATTTGGGATGCTCATACTTGGCAGCAACAGGTTCATCAAGATATTGAAACTGAAAAGGGCGGACAATTTGAATTATCCGAACGCTTACAGGATTTCTCACTTTGATGGCGCCAGTAGATATGCATGAGTCTCAATCGTTGCACAAGTCAGTGCTGCTTCATGAGTCTTTAGATGGATTAGCAATCAACCCTGATGGCGTCTATATGGATGCGACTTTTGGTCGTGGAGGCCATTCTGAATCAATACTCGCAAAGCTCTCTAGTAAAGGCCGCTTAATTGCCCTTGATCGGGATCCACAAGCGATAGAGTCAGCGAAACGCTTCGCCGATGATCCTCGTTTTGTGATTGAACATGTGGCATTTTCGCAAATTGAAGAGGTGGCGCAAAAACATCAGGTATTCGGCAAGGTTGAAGGCATTCTCATGGACTTTGGTGTGTCTTCTCCCCAGTTAGATGACGCCGAACGTGGATTTAGCTTTATGCGTGAAGGTCCACTGGATATGCGTATGGATACCAGCAAAGGTATCAGCGCCGCACAGTGGTTAGAGCATGCCGACGAAGATGACATTAGCCAAGTTATAAAAGAGTTTGGCGAAGAGAAGTTTGGCAAACGTATTGCCCATGCCATCGTCAATCGTCGGAAAACCCAACCTTTGACCACCACACTTGAATTAGCCGCGTTAGTGGATGAAGCTGTGCCGGTAAAAGATAAATTCAAGCATCCAGCGACTCGTACTTTCCAAGCAATCCGCATCTACATTAACAGTGAACTGGACGAAGTCCGTTCAGGTTTAAAAAGTGCGCTGGCTTGCTTAGCAGCTCAAGGTCGTTTGGCAGTCATTAGTTTTCATTCTTTAGAGGACCGTTTAGTTAAGCGCTTCATGCGCGAACAAAGTCGTGGCATGCAGGTGCCAAAGCGCATGGCCGTTACTCAAGCAGAGATTGATGCTAGCCGTGCGATGAAACTGATCGGCAAGGCTATCAAGCCAGGCGCTGAAGAGCTCAAGATAAATCCGCGAGCCCGAAGTTCGGTGCTCAGGGTAGCGGAGAAGTTATGACAGAGACCCGGACCAATTTCAATCTGGTCGCCATTATCTTCTCCGAACTAGCCCGTCATCCGATACGGGTTTTGTTGTTTTTAATGGTACTGATAAGTGCATTCGCTGTGATCCTCAGTGCGCACCACAATCGTCAAATGTCGATCGCGCTGGAAGCCTTGATGCAACAGCAAGATCAGCTTGATATTGAGTGGCGACATTTGATCCTCGAACAGGGGGCATTGACCGATCACAATCGAATAGAACTGGCGATGAAGCAGCAACTGAATATGCATCGTCCTGCGCCAAACGAAGAAATTGTGGTGCGACTGAAATGACCAAGACCAAGAAACACGCTAAACGAAACATCGCGCCCAGCTTAATGCAGTGGCGCTTTGTTGTTGTGGTTGCGGCAATCGTTTTGGTGTTTGGCGTGCTGACTGTGCGTGCTGCTTATATCCAGATAATTAATCCAGATCGGCTTATCCAAGAAGGGGATAATCGCACCCTACGCGTCCTCAATAATGAGGTGTATCGTGGTTTGATAACCGACAGAAACGGTGAGCAGCTTGCCGTCAGTGTGCCCGCGAAAGCTGTTTGGGCACATCCGCCAACCATCAATGACCCCGCCAAAGATGTGTTAGCCGACAAACGTCGCTGGGAAGCATTGGCTGAAGTGCTGGGACAGGATGTTGATAGCTTAATTGCTAAAGCCAGCAATCCCAGCAAAAAGTTCGTTTACCTACAACGCCAAGTGTCGCCAGCCATGGCGACCTTCGTTAAAAATCTGAACATTCCAGGCGTACATCTGGTTAACGAATCTCGTCGCTTCTATCCAGCCGGTGAAGTTTCAGCGCACGTTATTGGGTTTACCAACGTTGACGATGAAGGGATTGAAGGAATTGAAAAATTGTATGACGACTGGTTATCAGGCACACCAGATTCGCGCACCATTCGAAAAGATAGACAAGGTCGTCAAGTTGAATTGTTGGATGAAGAAAAAGGCAAAGCGCCCAGAGATATCAAGCTGACAATTGATCAACGGATCCAATCAGTGGCCTATCGTGAACTTAAATCTGCGGTACATTATTATCGCGCAACGTCAGGTTCGGTGGCAGTAGTTGATGTCAACACTGGTGAAATTCTGGCGATGGTCAACAGCCCCTCATATAACCCAAATAATAGACGCGGCGTGTCGGCTCATCGGATCCGCAATCGCGCCATTACCGATACCTTTGAACCAGGCTCGTCGGTTAAACCCTTAGCAGTGTTAAGTGCGTTGGAATTTGGCTCAGCAGAGCCCTCTACCGTGCTGGATACGTCTCCAGGATGGCGTCGCTTAGGTGGCAGTATCGTCCGTGACTCAAAGAATTATGGCAAGCTTGACTTGCAAGGGATCATTCAAAAGTCGAGCAACATTGGTACCTCCAAGCTGGCGCTTAGCGTACCCAAAGAATATCTGCTCGACATGTATTACAACATGGGCTTGATGAGCGACACAGGAACCAATTTGATTGGCGAGCGAGAAGGGCTGTTTAATGAGCAGCGCCGTTGGTCTGATTTTGAATTGTCTACTTTGTCCTTTGGCTATGGCTTGTCGGTGACTACTATGCAACTCGCTCGCATGTACACCATTTTGGGTAACGGCGGCATTAAGCAACCACTGAGTATTGTGATGAGTGACGAGCAAAAAGTCACCGAACGTGTGCTCAGTGAGGAAAATGCCAGACGTGTATTGAACATGATGGAAAGTGTCGTCGAACAGGGTGGTTCAGGTCGTAAGGCCAGTGTTGCCGGATATCGTGTGGCAGGAAAAACCGGCACCAGCCGCAAAGCGGTTAAAGGCGGCTATGGTGAACAATATGTCAATATTTTTGCTGGCGTTGCCCCTGTTTCTAACCCGCAAATAACCGTAGTGGTACTGATCAATGAGCCCAAAGGTGATTTGTATTATGGTGGCGATACCGCGGCGCCAGTGTTTAGCGCCATTATGTCCAGTGCCTTGCAACTATTAAATGTGCCGCCCGATGCCAAAGATGTGTCCTCTATTGCAATGCAAGGAGGCAACTAATGTCGGTTGAAGTTAACCCAATGCCCGATATCAAAGCGATTTTGTCCTATTACCAAATTCAGGCGCCTTCTCTACGAGTCAATGAGCTGGTACTTGATAGCCGAGAAGTCGGCGTGCATAGCGTGTTTGTGGCAATTCCAGGGCATGCCTTAGATGGTCGCGATTTCATTCCTCAAGCGATCAGTTTAGGGGCCAAAATGGTGCTCGTGCATACGGACAATATGCAGCAGCATGGTTTAATTGAGATGCGTGAACAGACGGTATTGGTATCATTTTTCAAACTTGCTGCGAGCTTGTCAGAATTAGCTGCGCGCTTTTATGGTTTTCCTGCCGAAAAATTAGATGTGATTGCGGTGACCGGCACCAATGGTAAAACCTCTACAGTTCAGCTCATTAGTCAGTTGCGCTCATTGCTAGGTGACGGCGCTGCGTCTATTGGAACGCTGGGCGCTGGTATGTTCAACAGCGATGTATCGAAGCTGCAAAAAACATTGAATACCACGCCTGATGCCTGCCAAATCCAAAGACTAATGGCGGGTTTTGTGACTAGCCAAGCACAGCAAGTTGCCTTTGAAGCATCTTCTCATGCCTTAGTGCAAGGTCGCATCGAAGGATTGAAAACAGATGTTGCAGTCTTTACCAATTTGACTCGCGACCACCTTGACTATCACGGCAGTATGCAAGCTTATGCAACCGCAAAACGTCGATTACTAAGTCAGCCGAAGTTGCAGCAATTGGTGCTAAATCTAGACGATCAAGAATCGCAAAACTGGATGGCTCATGCTCATGCTGAGCAAAAAGTGACGGTATTTTCCACCAAGCTAAGCCAACAAGACGTGCCTGCTGGAGCGCAGTATTGTTTAGCCAACGACATTCACTTTGATGATCAGGGAGTCACTTTTACGCTCGATTCAAGTTGGGGACAGGCAACCATTAAATCGGGTCTGCTTGGTCAATTTAATGTCGCAAACTTATTGGCAGCGCTGTCAGCCTTGTTGGTGCTAGGCAAGCCGTTATCAACACTTGCCCCATTGTGCGCGCAACTTAGGCCCGTTGCTGGTCGCATGGAGCTATTTGAAAAAGCTCAGCACGGCAACATGATTGTTGATTATGCCCACACACCTGACGCACTGGAGCAAGCACTCGTCTCTGCTCGTGTGCATTGCGCAGGCAATCTAATCTGCGTATTTGGTTGTGGTGGTGATCGTGATCAGGGTAAGCGTGCCGTTATGGGAGAGATAGCCAATCGTCTCAGCAACAAAGTGTATCTAACCACTGACAACAGTCGCACTGAAGCGCCTAGTGCGATAGTCGCGGATATCATCAGCGGTATAGATGATACCCAAAAAATTCAGGTCGAGCTGGATCGCAAAAAAGCAATTCAATTGGCCATGGCGAATAGCGTTCCCGGCGACTTGATCCTAATTGCGGGTAAAGGTCATGAGACCACACAAACTATCGGTAATCACTGCTTGCCATATGACGAGCGTGAATACGTAAGAACAATTAGTGTAGAGGATAAACAATGATAAAGGTGTCACTTGATTGGATTGCACAGCAAGTCAATGGCCAGCTTGTGGGAGAAGTATGTGCCATTACTGGCGTGAGCACAGATACCCGTACCTTGGTCGATGGCGATTTGTTTATTGCGTTGGTTGGACCAAACTTTGATGGACACAAATTCCTTGAAACCGCGAAAAACAATGGCGCCAAAGCACTGATTGTGTCCCAGCCTGTACAAACTGAACTGCCTTATATTTTAGTTGACGATACTAAGCTGGCATTAGGTGCGCTAAGTGCTGGTGTAAAAGCCAAAGTAAATCCTAAAACTGTAGGTATCACTGGCAGCAGCGGCAAGACAACAGTGAAAGAAATGGTTGCGGCTATTTTATCTCGCATCGGCAACGTGTTGGCAACCAAAGGTAATTTCAACAACGATATTGGTGTGCCACTGACGTTGTTGAGATTAGAGGCTCAACATGATTTTGCGGTAATCGAAATGGGCGCTAATCATCTGGGTGAAATTGCCTATACCACCAATTTAGTCAAACCCGACGTGGCAACGATTGTCAATGCAGCCGCGGCACACTTAGAGGGTTTCGGCAGTTTACTCGGTGTTGCCAGAGCCAAGAGTGAGATTTTCAAAGGGCTTAATGAGGACGGCGTCGCCATACTCAACGCAGATAGTCAGTTTCTCGCGTTTTGGCAAGGCAAATTAAAACACCTCAAGGTGCAAGATTTCTCAATGGAACAAGAAAGCGATTTTCATGCAAAAGACATTACTTTAGGGCTAGACGGTTGCGCCGAGTTTTTAATGTGCACGCCAAAAGGAAAAATAAACCTAACCCTTGCATTACCAGGGCAGCATAACGTGGGCAATGCCCTAGTCGCCGCAGCTCTGGCGATGAACGTTGGTGCAAACTTAGAAGACATTAAACATGGCTTGGAAAATATGCAGCAAGTTGGCGGACGCTTGCAAGTCAAGCAGCTGACCCATCAAGTCAAGATCCTCGATGATACTTACAATGCCAATGTGGCGTCGGTGAATGCGGCAGTCGATTTGCTCAGCAGCTTCAGTGGTCATCGCGTACTCATCCTTGGTGATATGGGGGAACTGGGCGACAAGGCGCGTTATTACCATGAATTAGTTGGCGAGCATGCCAAGAAACAAGGTATCAACAGTTTAGTTACGCTTGGTGTGTTGAGTCAGGCTGCCAGCGATGTATTTGGTGGTAAACACTTTAGTGAGCTTGGCCCCTTGGTGGATTACGTTGTTGATCACCTAACCGGTGAGCAGCGCGATATTACGATTCTCGTTAAAGGCTCTCGCAGTGCGCGTATGGAGAAAGTTGTTGCTGCATTGGAGGCATCTCCTGTGGGAAAGTTTGAGCGTATTAGGGAGCGAATCGCATGTTGATTTGGTTGGCTGAATGGTTGCAGCAATTTGACTCAGGGTTCAATGTCTTCTCTTACCTGACGTTGCGTGCCATTTTGAGTACCTTGACCGCGTTGTTAATGGCTGTGCTCATAGGTCCGGCGATGATCCGCTGGCTGCAAACCATGCAGATTGGACAAACGGTTAGAGATGATGGCCCACAAAGTCATCTGTCTAAATCAGGCACACCCACCATGGGCGGGTTGTTAATTCTGGCCGCGATCCTCACCAGTGCCTTACTTTGGGCGGATTTGAGTAATCGCTATGTCTGGGTTGTGCTGTCAATTGTGGTTGGCTATGGCGCAATTGGATTTATTGACGATTATCGGAAGGTGGTGCGTAAAGACCCCAAAGGCTTGATTGCAAAGTGGAAATATTTCTGGCAATCGGTGATTGCTATTGCCGTTGCTGCCTATTTGTATGCCTCCAGTCAAGATCCAGCAGAAACGGCTTTATTAGTACCATTTTTCAAAGAAGTGATGCCGCAACTTGGGTTGTTCTTTATGGTCGTTGTGTACTTTACCGTTGTGGGTACCAGCAATGCCGTGAATCTGACTGACGGTCTCGATGGACTGGCGATTGTACCGACAATTTTAGTTGCAGGTGCGTTGGCGATTTTTGCCTATACCACAGGCAATATTAATTTTTCTTCATACCTGAATATTCCCTATATCCCGCAAACCAGTGAGTTGGTAGTGGTGTGTACCGCAATCGTTGGCGCTGGCCTTGGGTTCTTGTGGTTTAACACTTATCCAGCACAAGTGTTTATGGGCGATGTGGGTTCATTGGCGTTGGGCGGAACCTTGGGGATTATTGCGGTTTTGGTGCGTCAAGAAATTGTATTGATCATCATGGGCGGCGTTTTTGTGATTGAAACCTTGTCGGTCATTTTACAAGTGGGCTCGTTCAAGTTAAGAGGCAAACGCATCTTTAGAATGGCACCTATTCATCATCACTATGAATTAAAAGGGTGGCCAGAGCCCCGAGTTATCGTGAGATTTTGGATCATATCCTTAATCTTGGTATTGATTGGTTTAGCGACATTAAAGTTGAGATAAACAAGTATTATGCAACTCTCTGATTTGAAAAACAGTAACGCAGTCGTTGTAGGTCTCGGACTTACCGGACAAGCGTGCGCCCGTTTTTTAGTTGAACAGGGAGCCAAGGTGACAGCCATGGACCGCAGTGCGGATGTCGGCGTTTTAACTGGCGTGACGCTATTAAGTGGCGACTTTGATGCGGATGTATTATGCGCAGCTGATCTGGTGATACTTAGCCCAGGTGTAAACCCTCTTCTACCGGCTATTCAAGCGGCCCTGCAGTCGGGCACTAAGGTAATGGGTGATGTTGAATTATTTGCCCAATTCAATACCTTGCCGGTTATCGCAATTACCGGCTCCAATGGTAAGTCTACGGTAACCTGTTTGGTCACCGAGATACTGAATCAAGGTGGAATAAAAGCCCAAATGGGCGGAAATATTGGTACGCCTGTTTTAGAGTTGCTAGAAAGTGACGCAGAGGTATTGGTATTGGAGCTTTCTAGTTTTCAACTCGAAACCCTTGATTCCCTTAAACCTGAGTGTGCCACTATTTTAAATGTCTGCGAAGACCATTTAGATCGACATATTGTATTGAACGCCTACATCGCTGCAAAACAGCGGGTATACCAACACGCAAGCATCTGTGTGGCGAATCGCGACGATGTGCAAACTTGGCCGAAAGACTACCAGCCAAAATACAGTTTTGGTCTAAGCCAAAGCCCTGTCGGCTTAAGTTGGGATGAAAGCAATCGTTGTATTTTAGATGATGGAGAACCGCTGGTTTACGAGCAAGAATGCGGTATTCAAGGGCTGCACAATGTGCTCAATATGCAAGCCGCAATTTGTTGCGTCAAATCTTTTAACATCGCTAAAGATGCTATCCGTACAGCCCTTCATAATTTTAAAGGGCTGGCGCACCGATTTGAGTTGATCAATAGCACCGATAAGGTGCGGTGGATCAATGACTCAAAAGCAACCAATATTGGCGCAACCATTGCTGCAATTGAGAGTCTCAAGGATCGTCAAGGTGGGAAACTGATCCTGATTGCCGGTGGTGATGGTAAAAACGCTAACTTTACAGAGTTACAACCAATTCTGCTTGAAGCGGTCGACCTGTTGATTACGCTGGGCAAAGATGGTCAAGAGATCGCCTCACTAAAACCCGGTAGCATTGAGGTTAATACTCTACAAGAAGCAGTAGAGTTCGCACACAATATTGTGGAAAGCGGCGACATAGTACTGTTATCTCCAGCATGTGCCAGTCTGGATATGTTTGATAACTATCAGCATCGTGGCGACGTGTTTAAACGCGCTGTGCAGCAGGTGGTGTCATGACCGATCACAGTTTGCAAAATGACACGTCGTTTAAAGAATCAGGCTTACGCAAATTGTTTGCCCAACGACACGATGATCGCACTACCCAGCGCATTCCTTTTGATGTCAATTTTATATTACTCAGTCTGGCATTGATGACCATCGGACTCGTGATAGTGACCTCCGCGTCTATGCCAGTCGCTGCGCGTTTATTTGATGACCCATTTCATTTTGCTATTCGTCACGGCATCTATCTTATTTTGGCGTCTATTGCCGCGTGTGTGGTGATGCAGATCCCAATGCAATGGTGGCGGGTGAGCAACCCGTATTTACTGCTCAGTGCGGTGATGTTGTTAATCTTAGTGTTGTTTATCGGCCGCAATGTTAACGGCGCTACACGTTGGTTAGCGGTGGGGCCAATCACGATTCAAGTTGCTGAGATCGCCAAGTTATTCTTCTTTTGTTATCTGGCTGGTTATTTGGTGAGACGCTACGAAGAAGTGACTGAAAACCTTAAGGGCTTTATCAAACCCTTGATCGTGTTTTTTGTACTGGCGTTGTTGCTATTACTACAGCCTGACCTGGGCACTGTGGTTGTGATGTTTGCTACTACTATCGGTTTGTTATTTTTAGCAGGCGCAAAATTGTGGCAGTTCTTTGGGTTGGTGATAACCGGGCTTGCTGCAATCACAGCATTGATTTTAATGGAAGGGTATCGCGTTGATCGCATGACCTATTTCCTCGACCCTTGGGCCAAACCGTTTGGCGAAGGGTATCAGCTAACCCAATCGCTCATGGCGTTTGGCCGCGGCGACTGGCTGGGTCAAGGACTAGGCAATAGTTTACAAAAACTAGAATATCTGCCAGAAGCGCATACCGATTTCATCGTGTCTATTCTGGCCGAGGAGTTTGGTTTTATCGGTGTTGCTGTGGTGTTAGCTGTACTATTTGTACTGGTGTTTAAAGCATTAAAACTGGGCAACCTGGCGCTTGCTAACGAGCGACCTTTTGAAGCTTATTTGGCTTACGCCATCGGTATCTGGTTTAGTTTCCAAACCGCAGTGAATGTCGGTGCCAGTGCAGGAATTTTGCCCACCAAAGGCTTAACCTTACCGCTAGTGAGCTACGGCGGTTCTAGCATGATTGTAATGGCCGTTGCCGTAGCTTTGTTAGTGCGAATCGATTTTGAAATACGGGTTGATGGCGTGCAAGCTATGAGCAAGGGCAGCAAAAAGAAATCCAGCAAGGGAAAATCCAAGGTCAAAAAACTGATTGATGATCTGAGCCAGTCGAATAGTGAGGCCAGCCATGAGTAAAACGATTCTAATTATGGCAGGTGGCACTGGCGGACACGTATTCCCTGGTCTTGCTGTGGCAAACGAATTAGTCGCGCGCGGATGGACAGTGCATTGGTTAGGAACGCCAACGCGTATGGAAGC
Source organism: Aliiglaciecola litoralis (assembly GCF_039523355.1). Taxonomy (NCBI): domain Bacteria; kingdom Pseudomonadati; phylum Pseudomonadota; class Gammaproteobacteria; order Alteromonadales; family Alteromonadaceae; genus Aliiglaciecola; species Aliiglaciecola litoralis. The sequence goes on from NZ_BAAAFD010000003.1 coordinate 87,633, forward strand.
CGAGCTTGTGCCAAAAGCGGGTTTCGAAATTAGTTTTATCGATGTCGTCGGGGTCAGAGGTAATGGCTTAATGCGATTACTAAAAGCACCTTTTCAAATTATCCGTGCAGTGCGTCAAGCATCAAAAGTGCTTAATCGCATAGCGCCCAATGTGGTGTTGGGAATGGGCGGTTTCGCCAGTGGACCGGGCGGTGTAGCGGCATGGTTAAAAGGCGTTCCATTAGTTGTCCATGAACAAAATGCGGTACCCGGCATGACCAATAAACTATTGGCTAAAATTGCTAATCGAGTATTGCTCGGCTTCAACACCGGGTTTAGCCAGTTGCAACATACACAGGAAAAATACCATTGGGTAGGTAATCCGGTGCGTGATGATTTTGCCAAGATACCAGCAAAAATCGTCCATGGCGCACCCACAAAAATACTCATTGTTGGCGGTTCGTTAGGTGCAAAAGCACTGAATGACAATGTGCCCAAAGCACTCGCTGGCATCAAGGAGATTGAGGTTAGGCATCAGACCGGTAAGGGCCACGCAGAAGCAGTGCAAAACGCGTATCAACGCTGCGTTGATAAAGACTGTCATTGGCAAGTGATGGAATTTATCGATGATATGGCCAACGCCTATGATTGGGCGGACATTGTGATCTGTCGCGCCGGTGCGTTGACCGTCGCCGAAGTCGCCATGGTCGGTGTTACTGCTATTTTTGTTCCGCTTCCTCACGCTGTGGATGATCATCAAACCAAAAACGCACAAGCATTGGCGAGTCATGGGGCTGCCTATTTGTTACCACAAACCGAACTAGAGAATGGACAATTAACCACTTTGCTTAAGCACATCATCGATAATTCAGCTGCTCGCATTGAAATGGGCCAACGAGCTCGCAAGCTCGCAAAAACCGACGCGACCGAAATGGTCAGTAATATTTGTGAAAATTTGGGAGATTTGGCCGCGTGATAAGACCAGACAAAGTTCACTACCATGTGCCGGAGATGCGGCGCATCAAGCAAATTCATTTCATCGGTATCGGTGGCGCGGGCATGGGCGGTATTGCCGAGGTACTGCTTAACGAGGGATATCAAATTTCTGGCTCTGATAAGCAAGCGAATGCCATGACCCAGCGTCTTACTGGTAAAGGGGCTGTAGTGTATTTTGGTCACCAAAGTGCCAATGTTAAAAATGCCAATGTGGTGGTAGTGTCCAGTGCCATTGACCACAGTAACCCGGAAATTGTAGCCGCTAAAGAAGCCAGAATCCCGGTCATCAGAAGAGCGGAAATGCTTGCCGAATTGATGCGTTTTCGACACGGAATTGCAGTCGCGGGTACCCACGGTAAAACCACCACTACCAGCTTATTGGCGACCATTTTTGCCCAAGCACAACTGGATCCAACCTTTGTGATTGGGGGCTTGCTCAACAGCGCGGGCACTAATGCTAAATTGGGAAGCAGCCGCTATTTAATTGCCGAAGCGGATGAAAGCGACGCTTCGTTTGTACACTTGCAACCCATGGTCTCCATTGTGACTAATATCGAACCTGATCACATGGAAACCTATGACGGCGACTTTCAGCGGATGCAAGACACTTATTTAGATTTTCTGCACAATTTGCCTTTCTACGGATTGGCCGTTATCTGTATCGATGATCCCATCATTCAACAGTTGTTGCCGCGCATTGGACGTAAAACCTTGACCTACGGTCTACAGGAAAACGCTGACGTAAGAGCGGTAGACGTGCAACTGGGTTTCAATCAAAGTCGCTTTATTGCAAAACGAGCTGGGCATAACGATTTGCATGTGACCCTTAACATAGCGGGTAAGCACAATGTGCTCAACGCCCTTGCAGCCATTGCGGTGGCAACGGATGAAGGCTTGGATGATGAGTCAATCGTGGCGGCACTTGCTGCGTTTGAGGGAATTGGTCGTCGTTTTGAGCAACTAGGCTGTTTCGATACTGGCGACGGTCTGGTCACCTTGGTTGATGATTATGGTCACCATCCTACCGAAGTGGAAGCGACTATCGCGGTGGCTAGAAATAATTGGCCTGATAAACGTCTCGTCATGGCCTATCAGCCCCATCGCTTCACCCGTACGCGTGATCTTTATGAGGACTTTGTGAAAGTGTTGTCACAAGTCGATGTATTGCTACTGCTAGAGGTTTATTCAGCGGGGGAGTCGGTAATTGAAGGCGCCGATAGTAAGGCGTTGTGTCGTTCGATCAGACAACGGGGTCAACTCGAACCCATTTACGTAGCGACACCTGAAGAGTTACCCAAGCTATTGTCAGAAGCACTCAAAGACGGCGATATCTTGATGACTCAAGGGGCGGGTAATATCGGCCAGATCGCGAAGAATTTGCAGGCCATGCAGCTTAACAAACAAACAATGATCAACAGTGGGGCTGAATGAATAAGATGACAACAGATAAGGCCGTTCAATTTGGCAAAGTTGCCGTCATGTTTGGTGGTCATTCTGCTGAAAGAGAAGTGTCTTTGCGTTCTGGGAATGCAGTATTAGACGCGCTACAAAGCGTCGGCATTGATGCTCATGGCTTTGATCCGGCCGACCAACCTATAAGTCAATTAGTTGAACAGCGCTTTGATCGAGTAATGATAATGTTGCACGGTAAAGGTGGCGAAGATGGCAGTCTACAAGGTGCATTACAACTCCTTAAAATTCCCTACACAGGAAGCGGTGTTTTAGGCTCTGCATTGGCCATGGACAAGGTGAGAACTAAGCAAATTTGGCAAACCTTGGGATTACCCACAGCTAAATACCAAATTGCTGAGAAAAGAAGCTTTGATGCAGGATCATGCGAGGTTATAATGCGTGACTTGGGGGATATTGTCATGGTTAAGCCGGCGCAGGAAGGTTCTAGCATCGGAATGACTAAGGCAACGAGTGCTACACAATTAGAAACGGCCATTCAAGACGCCTTTAAATATGATAGTACTGTCTTGTTAGAGCAGTTCATTCAAGGTCCAGAATACACAGTGACTATTCTGAATGGCGAAGCTTTGCCATCTATTCGTATGTCTACTCCTCGTACTTTTTATGACTATGCAGCCAAGTATCACTCGGACAGCACTGAATATTTTTGTCCCAGTGGTTTATCAGCTGACGAGGAATCCATGCTTGGTTCGTTATCAACCAGTGCCTTTCTAGCGGTAGATGGCAGCGGTTGGGGACGCGTGGATTTGATGCGAGACCAACAGGGTCAGTTTTATTTGCTTGAGGCGAATACCGTGCCGGGCATGACTGAAAAGAGTTTAGTGCCGATGGCAGCTAAACAAGCGGGTATGAGTTTTGCCGAATTAGCCGTGGCTATTTTACAGACATCGGTCAGGTAAGTATGCAACAGCTGGAAGCCAACAATACTGCAAAACCACCCTATCAAATGGCGGGTTTGGTATTTTTGGTTACTGTGCTTTTAGGCTTGTGTTATGCAGCGTGGGCAATAAGTCATTGGCTTGAAGACTCACAAAAAGCACCGATAAATCAGGTGTTGGTAACTGGCAACCGAGTCTACATAGATGATGCGCTGATAGAAAATGTGGTGAGAAAAAATCACCCAGAGAGTTTTTTTGAATTAAATGTGGACAGGCTTCATCAACAAATAGAAGCCCTTCCATGGGTTTATCGGGCTTCGGTTCGTAAACGCTGGCCGAACAGTTTGAATGTGCACATTGTAGAGGAAATCGCCAGCGCCAAATGGAACAGTGATTCGCTTTTGAATCAATATGGACAGGCGTTCGATGCGCAATTAGTAAATGGCGAGTTGCCTGATTTGTTCGGGCCTGGCGGTAGCGAGAAAGTTGCCTTGCAAGGATATCGCGATATGCAAACCTTGCTCAACAGTGCCAGCCTGACCATTGATGAGCTTTACTTGAGCGAGCGTTTTGCTTGGAATTTGAGATTGAAAAACGGCGTTAGATTGAATCTGGGTCGTTCAGAATATTTAAATAGGTTGCACCGATTTGTCGAGGTCTATCCATTGTTGAAAGATCAAGGTAAACAAATCGACTATGTAGATTTGCGTTATGACACTGGCCTTGCGGTTGGGTGGAAAGACGCTGAAAAAACTAAACAAGAGAGTTAGCTAAAGTGAGTAAATATTAAGATGTCTAAGGTTGCTGAAAGAAATCTGATCGTTGGCTTAGACATGGGCACCAGTCAAGTTAAAGCTGTCGTGGGAGAAATCCTCGATGATGGCGGTATTAGTGTGGTTGGCGTCGGCACCCAGTCTGCAAAAGGTATGGATAAAGGCGGTGTTAACGATCTTAATTTGTTAGCTCAATCCGTTCAGCGCGCGGTCAGTGAAATGGAACTGATGGCAGACTGTCGAGTGTCTTCGGTCTTTATGTCGATTTCAGGACGGCATGTAAAGTGCCAGAACGAAAGTGGCATGGTGCCGATTAACAATCAAGAAGTCACCGCGGATGATGTCGATAATGTGGTGCATGCTGCGCGCTCAGTGCCTATTGCACTGGAGCGTCGGTTGCTACATGTATTGCCACAGGAATTCACCATTGACGTGCAAGAAGGAATTAAAAATCCAATCGGTATGTCAGGTGTGAGAATGGAAGCCAAGGCTCACATTATTACCTGTGCAGATGACATGGCGAAAAATTTAGTTAAGTGTGTCGAACGTTGCGAACTCAATGCGGATCAGGTGATCTTTTCGGCACTGGCATCTAGTTATGCAGTGTTAACCGATGACGAAAAAGAGTTAGGTGTCTGTGTGGTCGATATCGGTGGTGGCACTATGGATATGGTGATATACACCGACGGTGCTATTCGCCATACCGCTGTCATTCCGGTCGCGGGAAATCAGATCACCAGTGATATTGCGAAAATATTCCGTACACCGATAAACCATGCTGAAGACATAAAAGTGAATTATGCCTGTGCATTACGTGACATGGTCAGTATGGAAGAACAAATTCAAGTACCAAGTGTGGGTGGACGACCAGCTCGAATGATGTCTAGACATACTTTGGCCGAGGTCATCGAACCTCGTTATCAGGAGCTATTTGAATTGATCCATGAAGAGATCAAATCCAGCGGATTGGAAGAGCAAATCGCCGCAGGCATTGTCCTGACCGGAGGGTCAGCGAAAATGGAAGGGGCTGTAGAATTTGCTGAGGAACTATTTCAGATGCCAGTGCGCGTAGGCGTACCAATTGGTATCAAAGGTCTATCAGAATACGTAGAAGATGCCTCTTTCGCTACTGCCGTAGGTTTGTTGCAGTACGGAAAAGAGTCAACTCAGTCCAAATCGGCGCAGAAATCTAGCGCATCAGAAGGGCTGTGGAATCGTGTTCAAAGTTGGTTTAAGGGGGAGTTCTGAGGATGGATATATCTCAGGACCTTAAAAAATTAAATGTGGATCACTTTGGTTCACATTTTATCGCGCAAAAATCGGAGAAAAATAATGTTTGAATTAATGGATAGTCACAGCGAAGAAGCTGTCATCAAAGTTATTGGTGTCGGTGGTGGTGGCGGAAACGCTATCGAGCACATGGTTTCACAGAGCATCGAAGGCGTCGAATTCATCGCCGTTAACACTGATGCTCAGGTATTGCGAAGTTCATCTGCCAATGTCACTTTGCAGATCGGTTCTGGTGTTACCAAAGGGTTAGGCGCAGGTGCCAATCCTAATATTGGTCGTCAGGCTGCTGAAGAAGATAGTGAAACTATTCGTCAGGCACTTGAAGGTGCTGACATGGTATTTATTACCGCTGGCATGGGAGGTGGTACAGGTACTGGTGCCGCTCCAGAAGTGGCTAGAATTGCTAAAGAACTTGGCATATTAACCGTTGCCGTAGTGACGAAACCTTTCCCATTTGAAGGTCGAAAGCGTACCGAGTTTGCCGATCAAGGTATTGAAGAATTATCTAAATATGTTGATTCATTGATCACTATCCCCAATGAAAAGTTATTAAAAGTGATGGGTCGTGGTACACCGCTTCTACAAGCCTTTAGTGCGGCCAACGATGTATTGCGCGGCGCAGTGCAAGGAATCGCTGAGCTAATTACTCGTCCTGGTTTGATCAACGTCGATTTCGCCGATGTGAAAACGGTCATGTCTGAAATGGGCACTGCCATGATGGGAAGTGGCCAAGCAAGCGGTGAAGACCGTGCAGAAGAAGCCTCTGAAGCTGCCATCGCCTGTCCTCTGTTAGAAGACATTGATTTGTCTGGTGCACGAGGCATTTTGGTTAACATCACTGCGGGGCCAGATTTCGCTATTGATGAATTTGAAACTGTGGGTAATGCGGTTAAAGCCTTTGCTTCTGAAAACGCAACCGTGGTTGTCGGTACCGTTATTGATATGGAAATGACCGATGAATTACGTGTTACTGTTGTTGCAACGGGCATTGGCGCAGAGCGTAAGCCTGATATTTCACTAGTAAGCAGTCAGGGTTCACGTGTTTCAGCCGAAGCGAAAAACTTCAAGTTACAAGCCGATTCACATGATCGCGTAGGTAACACGGCTACTGACATGAATAAAGCCGTAGCAACCGAAGAGAAAGCGGAAGCCAATTGCGATTATGAATATTTGGATATTCCGGCGTTTTTGCGTAAACAAGCTGATTAATAATTGGACTGATGTGAATTATTCTCACAAAAGTCGGTCTTAATTAACGAGTTGTGTTTATTCATAACGAAAAGGGGTGGGTAAAATACGGCAAAGAGACTGATTCAACAGATACGAAAATGCGTTGAATCAATTATTGCTTAAGCAGATTACTAACCACAGGCTAGTTTTGAGGTTTAACAAACCGCGAAATTCTTGATTAGTCAGAAGGTTGCAAAATTGGTTCCATGTTTCATTTTTTTGACATTGGACCAGTTGGTAAGTATACTGTGCGCCGTTTTTTAGCTTGAAGCATTTTTCATAGGCAAACTGTTAATGATAAAGCAACGCACAATTAAACATGCTGTGCAAGAAACAGGGATTGGTCTGCACAAAGGTGAAAAGGTCACCATGACTCTCCGGCCTGCGCCGGCGAATACAGGTATTGTATTTCGCCGCATTGACCTTGAGCCTCACGTGGACATTCCTGCCAAAGCAAACGCTGTTGGTGATACTGTGTTGTGTACCTGTTTAAGCAACGAAGATGGTGTTTCAATTTATACTGTTGAACATTTATCTTCTGCCTTAGCGGGGTTAGGTATTGACAATATTATCGTTGAGGTAGATAGCAACGAACTTCCGATTATGGATGGCAGCGCGAGTCCATTCATTTTCTTGTTGCAGTCTGCTGGCATCGAAGAATTAAATGCATCTAAGCGATTCATCAGGATCACTAAGCCAATTCGTGTTGAAGAGGGTGACAAGTGGGCTGAGTTTCACCCCTATGACGGTTTTAGAATTGATTTCAAAATCGATTTTGAACATCCAGTGATCAGCCAAACTCGACAGCATGTGATCATGGACTTTGACGCAACTTCGTATGTTGACCAAGTCAGTCGAGCCAGAACCTTTGGCTTCATGCGCGACCTAGAATATATGAATGCTAATAATTTAGCGCTAGGTGGTAGCATGGAAAATGCAGTCGCACTGGATGAGTACCGTGTACTAAATCCAGAAGGTTTGCGTTATGACGACGAATTTCTTAAGCATAAAATCCTCGATGCGGTGGGCGATTTGTATTTAGGTGGCCACAGTATCGTTGGTGAATTAAGAGCATACAAGTCTGGTCATGGCCTGAATAACAAGTTACTCAATGCTATGCTGCAAGATGCCAGCTGTTGGGAATATGTCAGTTATGAAACGCAAGATGAAGTCCCCATTCGCTTTGCGTCTCCAGTGTTGGCTGGCTAATAAAGATAATATAAAATGCCGCTTTTATAGCGGCATTTTTACGTTTAGTGACTACTGAATGTATTAAAGACCTTGATAACGTGATGTTTTACAAGGTATTGTTGCAAACTAGATCGATTGATATGAAATAAAAGCTAAGCGTTTTTTAATCATGCCGATAATAGATTGTATAAAAATTAAACAGTTGGGCTGGTTTTAGATACCCTATAGTGCTTCATTATTGTGCTGAGAAAGCATAGAATGCCTGCCGGTTCAACAAGTAGCGAGACACCCTAAACATGAGTTTGACACTGCATTACAAAGGTAAATCTACCGAATTTTCTTATCAGATCGGGAAAAGACGCCTTGTCACATCTGTGGTTTTACTCTGTGGTTTATTGCTTGTTTCAAGCCGCTCAACGTATCAGGTCGAAGAATCTCATGCCCGAATTGACTTTGCTAAAAGCGGTTTGATGCAGCAAAGACAAGAAGTGGATGAACTCAAACAAACAACTCAGCAACAACTCGCTGGGATCATGTTAAAGCTGGCAGAAGTGCAGAGCGAAATTACCCGCGTTAACGCCCTAGGTGCACGGTTGGTGGAGCAAGCGGGTTTGAATCAAGATGAATTTAGTTTTAATCAACTCCCCCCTATTGGTGGGCCAGTTGATGAGTCGGTCGTCACAATTAAAGGGACCAACGAGATCTTGAGTAAAATTGATTCCGCTTTAGAAACCTTAGACAGCAAAACTCAACAACTTGCAGCCCTTGAATCCATCATGCTTAATCACCATATACTAGAGGAAGCAAGTTTAGCGGGTCGCCCAATCGAGTCTGGTTGGTTATCTTCCTACTATGGTGTCCGAAAAGACCCCTTTACAGGTATGCCGGCAATGCATAAAGGAATCGACTTCGCTGGCAAAGAAGGCGAAGCGGTTGTTTCAACCGGTGCAGGATTGGTGACTTGGGCAGGTGAGCGTTACGGTTATGGTCAACTCATTGAGATTGATCACGGTGATGGAATTGTCACTCGCTATGGTCACAACAAAGCAGTCAGTGTTAAGATTGGTGATGTGGTCACCAAAGGACAAGAAATTGCGTTAATGGGGAGCACGGGTCGTTCAACTGGAGCGCATGTGCATTACGAAGTGTTAAAAAACGGTAGACAACAGGACCCATTACCCTTTGTTTATCGAGAAAGGTGATAATGACTTACTAGACACAAATGAAACAGTAAGTTCATATCGAATTTATCAGACTATCGGCTCCATTTGGAGCCGATTGTGTTATTTCGCTAGCTTGCAATGACGCAAGTGGTTTTAATCCGTTAGATTGGAAGCTGTAAATCCATGTTTTCGAGCATATTCAGAAAGATATTTGGTAGTCGTAATGACCGCCTATTAAAACAACTAAACAAAAATGTTGTATTGATCAATCAACTTGAACCCGAATTAGAGGCGTTAAGTGATGAGCAATTACAAGCCAAAACCGCCGAGTTCAAGCAGCGATTAGCCGATGGCCAGAAACTGGATGACATTTTGGTAGAAGCCTTTGCGGTTGTCCGAGAGGCTAGTAAACGCGTATTCAAAATGCGTCACTTTGACGTGCAAATGCTGGGTGGGCAAGTGCTTCACCAAGGTAAAATTTCTGAAATGCGTACCGGTGAAGGTAAAACCCTTACTTCGACACTGCCTGCATATTTGAACGGATTGTCGGGCAAAGGTGTGCACGTCATCACCGTGAATGACTATTTGGCAAAGCGTGATGCTGACTGGAGTCGTCCCTTATTTGAATTTCTTGGATTGAGTGTTGGCTGTAACGTGCCTGGCATGTCTCATGCGCAGAAAAAAGAAGCCTATGCTGCCGATATCACCTACGGCACCAACAATGAATTTGGTTTTGATTATTTGCGCGACAATATGGCCTTTAGCCCACAAGATCGCGTACAAAAAGGCTTAAATTTTGCGGTAATCGATGAAGTTGACTCTATCTTGATCGACGAAGCGAGAACGCCGTTGATCATCTCAGGTCAAGCAGAAGATAGCTCTGAGCTATATCGCAAGATAAACCTCATCATCCCTGAGCTTGTGCAACAAGAGCAAGAAGACAAGGAAGGGGATGAAGCGGGCCATGAAGGCGAGGGTGATTTCACCATCGATGAAAAAGGTAAGCAAATTCACTTAACCGAACGTGGTCAGATCCACGTTGAAGAAATATTGCAACGTCAGGGCGTATTGGGCGAAGACGAGTCATTATTCGCCGCGGCGAACATTTCCCTACTTCATCATGTGAATGCCGCATTACGTGCCCACAAACTGTTCAGCAAAGATGTCGATTACATTGTTAATGGCGATGAAATCGTGATTGTCGATGAACACACTGGTCGTACAATGGAAGGTCGTCGTTGGTCAGAAGGCTTGCATCAGGCGGTTGAAGCCAAAGAAGGTGTGAAAATTCAAAACGAAAACCAGACATTGGCATCTATTACCTTCCAGAATTATTTCCGACTATATGAAAAACTGTCTGGTATGACGGGTACAGCTGACACGGAAGCATTTGAATTTAATCATATTTACGGTTTGGAAACGGTGGTCATCCCCACGAACAAACCCATGATCCGTGATGATAAAGCTGACCTTATCTATCTGACTGCAGAAGAAAAATACGAAGCTATCGTTGAAGACATCAAAGACTGCGTGAAGCGTGGACAGCCAACTTTGGTTGGTACAGTGTCGATTGAAAACTCAGAGCTACTATCAAGTATTCTTAAGAAAGCCAAAATACCTCATGAAGTATTAAACGCGAAACAGCATTTACGCGAAGCGGATATTGTTGCTCAAGCTGGTAAGTCTGGTGCGGTAACTATCGCCACTAACATGGCTGGTCGCGGAACAGATATTGTCCTTGGGGGTAACTGGCAGTCAGAAGTTGCAAAGATTAACGATCCTAAGCCTGAAAAAATTGCCAAGATTAAAGCTCAGTGGGAAGAAGATCACAAGAAGGTGCTAGAAGCCGGTGGCTTGCATATTATTGGTACCGAGCGTCATGAATCTCGCCGTATCGATAATCAGCTACGTGGTCGTTCTGGACGTCAAGGCGATCCCGGTTCTTCACGTTTCTATCTGTCTTTAGAAGACGGCCTGATGCGCATTTTCGCCTCAGAGAAAATGGGCAACATGATGAAGCGTTTGGGTATGGAGCGTGGCGAAGCCATTGAACATCCTTGGGTGACTCGAGCGATTGAGAATGCCCAGCGCAAAGTTGAAGGACGTAACTTCGATATGCGTAAGCAATTACTTGAATTCGATGATGTTGCTAATGACCAACGTAAAGTGATTTACGAACAGCGCAATGAATTGCTCGACGAAGGTGATATTAGCGAAACTATTGACGCCATTCGTGTTGACGTTGTGAGTAGTTTGATTGACGACTATGTGCCACCACAATCACTTGAAGAGATGTGGGATGTGTCCGGATTAGAAGAGCGCATCAAAGGTGACTTCTTAATGGAATTGCCAATTCAGTCGTGGTTAGATGAAGACGACAAGCTACATGAAGAAAAGTTACGCGAACGTATATTGCAAGAAGTCACGGATGCTTATCGAGCTAAAGAACAGACTGTGGGTCGCGACGTCATGCGCCAGTTTGAAAAAGCAGTGATGTTGCAAAACCTCGACAGTGCTTGGAAAGAACACTTGGCCGCAATGGATCATTTACGTCAAGGGATTCATTTACGTGGTTATGCTCAAAAGAATCCTAAGCAAGAATATAAACGTGAGTCATTCCAATTATTCTCAGAAATGTTGGAAGGGCTTAAAGTTGAAGTCATCAATATTCTGAGCAAAGTTCGTGTTCAAGCTGAGTCTGATGTTGAGGCTGTAGAAGAGCAGCGTCGTCAAGAAAACGAGGTCGCTAAAAATTACGAGCATGAAAGCCCGAACCAGGAAGAAAAGTCTGCAGGACCGCAAACAGCGGTACGCGAAGGACCGAAAGTAGGACGTAATGATCCATGTCCTTGTGGCTCAGGCAAAAAATACAAGCAATGTCATGGCAAATTAAGCTAGGCGCAAGTATTAAAACGACACTAGGGATAGCTACGCTATCCCTTTTTTGTGGGTATGACGTTATAAAGAGGCAATATGAAGATAGTTGATGTGTCAGTGGGCGTGATCAAACAAGAACGCAAGATCTTCGTCAGTAAACGCGCAGACGAGTTGCATCAAGGCGGATTTTGGGAATTTCCCGGTGGCAAGGTTGAACCTGACGAGCTTCCCAGCGAAGCCATGAGACGAGAGCTATTTGAAGAAGTTGGCATAGTCGTTACCAAACAAAGCCCATTCATGTTAATTGAACATGATTACGGCGACAAACATGTCAGGTTACATATCTTTCTTATCGAAGCCTTTGACCATCAACCAACCGGCAAAGAAGGACAACAAACGCAGTGGGTAGAACTATCAGCGTTGCCTGAATTAGCTTTTCCTGCCGCCAATACACCGATAGTAGAAAAGTTAATAACTGAGTTTATTGACTGAATCCGAGTAGGCAACGCTAAATGTGATATATTTGCTCGTGTAGTTTGAGTCAATCGGGTCGTCAGCAAGCAGCCGTAAATAACACCCTGAATAGAACCGATTGTCACTGCACAGCGAAGTGCAACCTTTGCAACCAACAGGCAATTTGTAAATCATCCTTTTTAATCGTTATCCTAACAACTAGATTAATTAGTTTTGGGTTCAAGTATTGCGAGTCCTCTATTAGTAAAGTATTTTGCTCTACTTATTATTTCTAACCATAACAACTAAAAAGAACAGCCCCCTGATGAACAAAATAATTGATCTGCGAAGCGATACTGTTACCCGACCATGTCAAGCCATGCGAGAGGTGATGGCGCAAGCTGAAGTGGGTGATGATGTTTTTGGTGACGACCCTACGATTAAGCGTTTAGAGCAAAAAACAGCAGAAATGGCTGGGCATGAGGCGGGTCTGTTTATGCCCTCTGGCACGCAAAGCAATCTTGTAGGTTTGTTGGCGCATTGTCAGCGAGGGGACGAATATATTGTTGGCCAGCAAGCTCATACCTATAAATATGAGGCTGGAGGTGCAGCAGTACTTGGCAGTATTCAGCCGCAACCAATCGAATTTGAAGCGAATGGCACCTTAGACTTAAAAAAAGTCGAAGCCGCGATTAAACCGGATGATTGTCACTTTGCCCGTAGTCGTTTACTGGCCTTGGAAAACACTGTGGGTGGCAAAGTGTTACCATTGAAGTACTTGCTAGAGGCTCGTCAGTTTACTTTGCAACATGACCTTATCTTGCATTTGGACGGAGCACGGGCATTCAATGCCGCCGTTGCGTTAGACGTACCTCTTAGAGAGATTACCGCTCATTTTGATAGTGTTTCATTGTGTCTTTCAAAAGGCTTGGGCGCTCCAGTAGGTTCGCTACTCTGTGGAAGTGAGCCCTTTATTAAAGAAGCACATAAATGGCGCAAAATGGTCGGCGGTGGTATGCGGCAGGCAGGAATTTTGGCAGCAGCTGGTCTGTATGCAATAGAGCATAATGTTCAGCGTTTGAAACAAGATCATGACAATGCTTTTTGGCTAGCGCAGCAACTGCGCGCAATACCTGAGATAATGGCTAACGACGACTCATTGCGTCAAGAAACCAATATGGTATTTGTAACACTGCCAGAAAAAATCGCCACATCACTTTGCGACAAACTCAAAGAGCAAGGAATACTCATTGTGCAATCTAACCCGCTGCGAATCGTGGTGCATAAGGATGTAGACAAGAATGACTTACTGCGTTTTGTTATTGCGATTAAAAAAGAGGTAATGAGCTGAAGGAAGCTTAAAAAAGACACCCACTTTAAAGTCCAGTTTAACTTAAAAAAGACACCCACTTTAAAGTCCAGTTTTACTGAGACACCCATGTTATGAATGGTTAAACGGCCATTTTGTTCTATGCTTTAGGGTAATCAAACAACCAAGGATGGTCTGTTATGCCCCAACCACGCAAAAACCAAATCAGTTTAATTGATACTCCTTACTACCACTGTGTTTCACGCTGTGTTCGTCGCTCTTTTTTGTGCGGTGAAGATTCTTTCACGGGACAAAGCTTTGAACATCGCCGGGCGTGGGTAGAGAAACGTTTGTTGTTTTTAGCGTCAGTGTTCGCCATTGATATTTGTGCGTATGCGGTGATGAGCAATCATACCCATGTGGTGCTGTGTGTGGATAAAGAAACCGCGGATAGCTGGTCGATGACTGAGGTGATTAGGCGTTGGCATCAGTTGTATCAAGGCACTTTGTTGAGCCAACAATATCATAATGGCGAGCCGCTCAGTGACGCTGAGCTTGTAAGTCTGGAGCAAACGGTCACTATTTACCGTCAACGCTTATACGACATCAGTTGGCTGATGCGCAATCTGAACGAGCACATCGCCCGTGAGGCGAACAAAGAAGATGACTGTACGGGGCGATTTTGGGAAGGACGTTTTAAATCTCAAGCCTTGCTAGATGAAAGTGCGCTGATAGCCTGTATGGCCTATGTGGACTTAAACCCTATTCGAGCCAACATGGACAGCACTCCTGAAACCTCAAAACACACTAGTATTCAAAGACGTATTCACGCGCTTATCAAAGGTGAGCAGCCCCGCACATTAATGCGGTTTGTGGGCAATCACAAAAAAGACATGCCCAAAGGTATCGCGTATAGCCTAATTGATTACTGTGAGCTGATTGAGAGCACGGGCAAGTGTATTCGTCAGGATAAAGCCGGTCATATCAAGCCGCAACACAGCTCCATTCTAAACAGTCTTGGTCTTAATGCAGAGCAGTGGTTAACCCTAACGACCGAGTTTGAACAACACTTCTACACCGCTGTAGGCAATGAAAAGATGCTTCAACAATTCAAACAGCACACAAAGCATCAACGCATACGAGGGATGGCAAAGGCAAGAGCCTTATTGCAAAGCGCCTAGAATCCCTCCTAATTTCTAGTAACCCCCATCAGCGCAAAGCTGCTCAGTCCGGCTGCCCTCAATTTGAGAAATAAGACGATTTTTAGCGTACACCTCACACAAATTACGAAAACAGCCCATCTAAGAGCGAAGTAAGGCTACGAAACGTCACGAATTTTTACGAAATTGGCTAACATCCTATGTTTTTTAATAATGAGTGTCTCTATTTGTTTTTTAAACATGGGTGTCTTAATTTTTTCTACCGAAATACCGTTTCATGGCATTTACAACTGGTTTTGGCAAGCTAAATTAAACAACTTGTCGATGCTGAACGGTCGCTTTACTTTCAAGACTAAAGCGCTTAATTAAGGTTCCGCGTTGCAGCACTCTGTCGGTAACATATTGCCCCACCGCAGGGCCATGTTTGAATCCATGACCCGAACCACCACCAACCACATATGCATTGTTTAGCCCAGGATGTAGGTCAATTACAAAATCTCCATTAGCGCTATTTTCGTACTGACAAACACGGCTCTCTAGCAAGGGCTGGTTTGCAATACTTGGAAAACGTTCAGCTAAAAAAGCGCGCGTTTGCGCAATCGTTTCTGCACTAATATTACGATTTAGACTATTTGGGTTAACAAGCTCGCCATGGGTATCATTCGCTACCTTAAAACCTCTACCTTCAATATCTGGAAGTCCGTAATACGGTAACGTAGCCCACGAAGGTAAATTACCTGTAAGCTCTCTATTTGCTTGGAAGTACAGAATTTCTTGACGAGTCACAAATAGTTTTTTAGCCATTGCCTCTGGACACACTCTATCTAGCCATGGGCCACAAGCAAATATAAAGTTTTCTGATTGAATGCTTTGGACACGGCTTCCTTGGATACATTCAACTTCAGTCAAGCGACCGTTGGTTCCGCTGTTAGCGCTAATAGGCGAAATTTTGCTTTGGAAAAAATGCACTCCAGCTTGATTGGCTTTGATAGCTAAAGTTTGAACGCCACGCCTAGCCATTAAGCCACCAGCATGCGGCTCTAGCATGCCTAATTCACCATCCTTAATTTTCATTACGGGATACCTGTCGCGCATGCCCTTTGTATCGATTGACTCAAATGGAATACCAAGCTTGTTCAACACTTTCTTGCCGTCTTTTGCATATTTGTCATCGGCTTGGTGAACTAGCACCATGCCAATAGGATGGAACAAAGGCAGTTTCGATTGTTCTGATAGTTCTTTCCATGCAACTAACGAACGATAAGACCACTCTGCGTAGAGTTCTACATCTCCATATCCAGTGCGCGTAACTCTGCTTTCTCCGCCAGAAGAGGAAGCTGAATGACCTGGAGAAGCTTGATCTATTATAGCGACGGATAAACCTGCCTGATTTAAGTACCACGCACTCCACATACCAAAAACGCCCGCTCCAACAACAATAGCGTCGAATTTTTGTGGCTTTGCGGAAACCAGAGAGCTGGGTAACAACACGCTTGTTGCAAGCATCGCTTTTAAGATTTGTCTTCTGTCCATGATGAATTCAATATTGTTATTGTTTAATATTTAAACAGTAAAGCATTGGCGTAATGTGTTCAATAAGAATGATATGTTTAGTGATAACGCTTGTGAGAATTCATGCAGGTGAAATGTCTTCTTAGCGCTCTCAGCTCCGGTTCAAGCTGAGACTTGTCAGCGACTGCTTATATCGAAATTAAGTTTAACGCGTTTTACCTTTGAAATAAGCGATAAGTGGCTCTAAGATAAATTCTCTATAAGAATGTCAAAACTCTTAAAGCATACATTTCATCGGCACTTTCCCAACAGGTTTCAGGTTTTTGAAGTAAACTTCCTGTTTACAATAAGACCCAGTAAGCCCAAGCTCATTAGAGCGTAAGTACCTGGAGCAGGAATACGATTTATTATCAAATCTCCTCCATAGTCATAAACTTCTGAAGCTGTAGCGGTTAAACATGGTTGGTCGTTAAAACAAACATCGCTGTTTATGAAGTAACGGGATTCGGCACCCATATCAAATGAGATGAATTCTCCCTTCACGGTATCGAAAAGGACAGAAAGCGTGCGTAATTGACTTACACCATTGATGACGTTGGTATCCCTAGCTATGAATTCGTTGTCAGGACTGTGTAAAGTCATTTGTAGAAAGTGAATGCCATTAGTGTTGGGAAATCTATCTGTCGAAGCTATAGCAAAGGTGTCGTCCACCACAATAACGCCTGATACCATATAGCCGAGCTCCATTCCCGTCCAGTCAAACCGATACGGTATCAAACTGGCCGATGCAGGAATTGACACTCCCAGTAAAATCATCAAGCATATTATTTTTCTCATAACATTTAGCCTCTGTGGTCACTTTCACTTATAGGTGAATCCTACCGCCAGTTGCTTGATGGCTGTTGATATAGATCAAGTTTATGTTGCGAGAGTGCTTAAAAATTACGAATGACTACTTCGCTCGATTCATACAAAACTTCATCGACTCTGACCCCAGAGGTTAAAAACTGTGGGAATGACAGTTTTCTTTAATGGGAATGACGTTTTTAGTGGAACGACCGTTATTTCAGCGATGCGACGGTAATTTTGTGGAAATGGTGTTAGCCATACACCAGAAAACTATTCATCGTTATAGTTGATTGATGCGACGTTTAAGTTGCTTTCCATAGTCTTGTTCACGGATGACCTTGCCAAGCTCAGTATTAATAGAGCGGATAAGCACAATTAATTGTCGATGTTCACTTCGATTGGAGTGTAGCAGTTTATCAATTTGCGAGAGTTTATTTAAACAACAGGCCTTAACCTCTTGATTGTATTTATCACCTAAATAGTCGACCATTTGGGAGGTGTTGTTACCTCTTGCACTGTATGGCTGGTTTTTAGCCTCTTCGATTTGAAGGCGCAAGCGTTCGGTTTTTTCTACCACTTCGATTAATAGTGACTTTGCGTAAACCACGAGTTGGGGCTCTAATTCGCTAAAAAAATGGGTTAACTCAATGAGTTTAGGATCTTGATAGCCGCCAATCTTGCCTTTTTGATATATTTGTTTGGCGTCGCGCAATGCACCTTGGGCGATAATCAAGCTGTCTAAGTGAGCGGTCGGATTCGCCTTTATCTGAACGGTTAATAGTTGGTGTGCTTTATCGAGCGGCTCTTGTGCGGTTTCTATTATTGTGTCACGAAACTGCATTGAGTCGGTCTTTTGTACCGAATTGTCGCAAGCTGTTATGGCCAAAAGCAATAACAACAAACTACACTTACTCCATCCGTTAAAAGACAAAACTTTTCCTATTTGATGATTTGGGCGTCAAATTATTGCTAAATAATCCCATTTGTCTAGGTAAATGTTATTATACAGAAGAATTCAAAGACGATGAGACTATGGCAAAATCTACTATTTCTAAACTATTAGCTAAACACGAGAATTTAATTCATACGGAAATGATGAAAGTGGTGTCTCATGTACAGCGCACCGAAGACGGTTGGATCGTGAATACCATCATGATCGAAGGCTATGATGTGCCGTTTAAATTCCGACGCAAGAAAACCTATAAAAATTTGGTTGATAGCTACGTCAACCTAACTTACTACGCTATCACCGAGGAAGTTGCGGGAATGGAGTTTGAAGCAATGAAAGTTGTCCGCATAAAAGTGGCTTAAGATCCCTTTGAGTACAGTGTCCATGACAATGTTGGATGGCGTGGTATTGCATCGAAGGCCATACCGAGAGACCAGCATGATTGTCGATTTTTTCACTCGCGATAATGGTCGGCTGTCTGCGGTTTGTCGAGGAGTTCGGGGCGGTAAGAGCGCAAAAAGTAATGAGCGTAAAAGTGCAATCCAACCTTTTCAAACTCTCAAGCTAAGTTTTAGTGGCCGCAGTGAACTCAAAACGCTGACCCAAATTGAAACCCTTGGGCGAGGGTATAACTTACATGGAACGGTACTTTTCTGCGCACTCTATATTAACGAATTAATCAATCGCGTGGTGCCCAACGAGGTGGCTTATCCGGAGATTTTTGATCTTTATCTAGCCAGCTTACTTAGACTCTCTGAGCAAGACAATGTTGAGATAGTGTTGCGTGAATTTGAAATAACCTTATTGCAATTGCTTGGCTATGGATTTGATTGGCAATCAGACGGTCAAACCGGTGAGCCTTTGCAAGCGGATGCGTATTACAGTTTTGTATTGGACTATGGATTTCAACGACTGCTTGGCCAAGAAGCGCATCAGAATTGTTTTACTGGAGCCAATCTAGCCGACATTGCTCGATTCCATTGGACTCCCTCGAGTCTACAAACCGCAAAACGCGTGACTAGAATGGCATTCAGGCCGATAATAGGTGATAAACCGTTGAAAAGCAGAGAGCTTTTTCAGAAGTTGGAGCAAAAGAAATGAATACGATTTACTTGGGCGTCAATATTGATCATATTGCCACGTTGCGCAATGCGCGCGGAACCCAATATCCAGATCCAGTGCACGCGGCTGAAATCGCTGAGCGAGCTGGCGCTGATGGCATTACCGTTCACCTAAGAGAAGATCGTCGCCATATCACCGATAGAGATGTGAATATTCTATCGCAAACCATCAATACCCGTATGAACCTAGAAATGGCCGTCACCGAAGAGATGCTCAAAATAGCCGACGAAATCCGTCCCGAATTTTGTTGTTTAGTGCCAGAAAAGCGCGAAGAGCTTACCACTGAAGGCGGTTTAGATGTGGTAGCTAATCTGGCGAAAATCCGTAATGCATGTGATAGGTTGGGTGCACAAGATATCCAAGTGTCGTTGTTTATCGATGCAGAGCGCGATCAAATCGATGCTGCTTTGGAAGCGGGAGCACCTTATATTGAAATCCACACGGGCCAATATGCACACGCAAAAACAGAGCAGCAGCAACAGATTGAATTAGATAAACTGCGCCAAGGCATACAGTACGCCCACGCTCAAGGACTCAAGGTCAATGCTGGTCATGGCTTGCATTATCACAATGTTAAGCCCATTGCCGCGATGCCAGAGATAATCGAGCTTAACATTGGGCATGCCATCATCGCGCGAGCTGCGTTTGACGGATTGCATACCGCCGTTGCCGATATGAAGCGCCTTATGCTGGAAGCGAGAGGTTAAGGTGGCAATTGTCGGACTCGGTACAGATATCGTCGAAATTGCCAGACTCGAACAGCAAATTGAAAAGTCTGATCGCCTAGCTCAGCGAGTACTGACATCCGCAGAATGGGAAATCTTTGTTGCTCATAAATTCCAAGTACGCTACTTAGCCAAGCGATTTGCAGCCAAAGAAGCTGCAGTCAAGGCGTTGGGTACGGGCATTGGCAATGGCGTGGGCTGGCAACAAATTGAAGTGATGAATGATCCCTTAGGTCAACCATTGCTTAGGTTTAATGGCTATTTCGCAGAATTGTGTACTCAAAGAGGTATTAATAATGCCTTATTATCCTTATCCGACGAGCAACATTATGCCGTCGCAACCGTTATACTAGAGCAGCGATAATCCCCATGGCTAACTTGTTTAAACCCAGCAAAACTAACACTGTCGTTCGTCCTAAAGATGCCAATAAGACATTACAAATTACTGGAATCGATCATTTAGCAAGAGGGATCAGTAATGATGAAAAGGGGATCTATTTTGTGCAAGGCGCCTTGCCTGACGAAACGGTAGAAGCAAATGTGCAACAGCATAAAGGCAACGTACATCATGCTCAGGTAACGCACATTATTCAGCCAAGTGAGGCACGAAGACAACCGTTTTGCGCTCACTATGCTGAATGTGGTGGTTGTGAAACCCAACATTGTGATAGTGAAGACTTACTGCGCTTTAAACAGCAGGCTATCGGGCAACTGATTTTGCATACCGGCATTCAAGCTAACGAGCCAGTGGTCATCAAAAAAGCAAAACTAGGTGCCAGACGAAACATTAAACCCAAAGCTCGCACTATCGCGTCTTTACAAAAGGAGTTGCCTTGGCAGCCACCGCTCAATAGTGTGGACAGGCACTACCGACATAAAACTCGCTTAGCCATTGACGCCAGAAACCCGCATGATATCCACCTTGGCTTTCGCACAAGGGGCAGCAGTGATGTGTTTAACCTAACGCAATGTCCCATTCTAGTGCCTGAGTTACAGGCGTTAATTGCGCCACTTCACACCTTGGTAAATAGCATTAGTCAGCCCCTTAGAATTGGCCATATTACCTTGGTAAAAAGCAACAATAAGACCTTGGTCAGTATTCGACTGGTAAAAGCACTGAGCAAAGAAGATCAGTTAGCTATCACCGACTTTGCGCAACAACAAAATGTCGCAGTAGAAATTCAAACTCAAACGGGTCATCACAATGTGGGAGAAGAGGACTCGTTACTTACTTACTCCCCAATCGATTCAATCGAATTACAATTTCAGCCAGATGACTTTGTGCAAGTGAATGCGAAGGTAAACCAACAAATGGTCGC
This sequence comes from Aliiglaciecola litoralis, assembly GCF_039523355.1. Taxonomy (NCBI): domain Bacteria; kingdom Pseudomonadati; phylum Pseudomonadota; class Gammaproteobacteria; order Alteromonadales; family Alteromonadaceae; genus Aliiglaciecola; species Aliiglaciecola litoralis. Next base: position 108,881 of record NZ_BAAAFD010000003.1, read on the forward strand.
GCAAGCAATTGATTGGTTAGCGCTCGATAAAGACGACAAAGTATTGGATCTATTTTGTGGGATTGGCAATTTCAGTGTACCGATTGCCCAACACTGTGCGCAGGTTATCGGCATAGAAGGGGTGTCCAAAATGGTGCAGCGTGCGACTAAAAACGCACAAAATAATGGACTGCCCCATTGTCAATTTAGACATTCAGACCTCACTGACCCGGCTTGGATCAGAACATTAGCAAATGAAAAGGTGACCAAGGTGCTGTTAGATCCGTCTAGAGAAGGCGCCAAAGAGGCGATAAAACTACTGCCGAGTCTCAATCCATCACATATATTGTATGTGTCGTGTAATCCATCTACGTTTGCCCGTGATGCCGCCATCTTGCTTGAACAAAACTTTCGTATCGACAAAATTGGTTTGATGGATATGTTTCCTCAAACCGCGCATACTGAACTGATGGCATTATTTGTGCCTAGCAATACTAAGTCCTCTTAAAATATTGAATAACGGTTAACTAGATGGTTTCAATTCGCACTGTTCACCAACCCCAACGGCCTCCTTTTGATGAGTGGTTAGACAGCCTTCATTTGTCAGAAGCGACCAAACAAAAGCTCAGAGATACCTCTGCGTCACCTGAGACCTTGTTGATTGGCCAAGAGATGGTCGAAATTCTGCACGAATTGAACATGGATGACGAAACCTTGCAGGCATCCTTGGTGTATCCCTACTGCGAATTAAATAATTTAAATGACGAGGAAATCGCTGAGCAGTTTGGTTCTGGTATTCAACATTTAATATCAGGTGTTAGACGCATGGATGCGATCAAATCCTTGCATAATCGCTCCACTAAAAAAGCAGATGAAAGTCAGATTGATAATGTGCGACGCATGCTTTTGGCGATGGTCGAGGATGTTCGCACTGTGCTGATTAAACTGGCTGAGCGAATTTGCACCTTGCAACGGATCAAGCGCGAAGATGAAGAAATGCGCGTTTTGGTGGCCAGAGAGTGTGCCAGTATTTATGCTCCCTTGGCTAATCGACTGGGGATCGGGCAGCTAAAATGGGAACTGGAAGATCTTTCGTTTCGTTATTTGCATCCAGAAACCTACAAGCAAATTGCTAAGCTATTGGATGAAAGAAGAGCGGATCGTGAGCAATACATAGAAGACTTTGTCAGCAATTTACAACGCGAGTTAGACAGTGTTGGGATCAAAGCCCAAGTTTACGGCCGCCCCAAACATATCTACAGTATTTGGAAAAAGATGCAGAAGAAGCATCTGGACTTTGAGCAACTCTATGATATTCGCGCGGTCAGAATCATCGCTGACAGACTACAAGATTGTTATGGCGCACTAGGGATTGTACATTCAATGTACAAGCATATTCCCCATGAGTTTGACGATTATATTGCCACACCAAAGCCCAATGGCTATCAATCGATTCATACGGTAGTCGCGGGTCCACAGGGGCGCTCGGTAGAAATTCAAATTCGTACTCAACAGATGCATCAGGATGCAGAGCTCGGTGTCGCTGCTCACTGGAAATACAAAGAGGGAGTCAATACAGAACGTTCGGCCTACGAAGAGAAAATCAATTGGTTGCGTAAAATCTTACTGTGGCAAGAAGAGGTGGCAGAATCGGGCGATTTGGTTGAGGAATTGCGCAGCCAAGTGTTTGACGACCGGGTCTATGTGTTTACCCCTAAAGGCGATGTAATTGATTTACCCTTGGGTTCCACCCCTTTAGATTTTGCTTACTATATCCACAGTAATGTAGGACATAGATGCATAGGGGCCAAAATATCTGGCAGGATAGTGCCTTTTACTTACCAATTAGAAACCGGTGATCAGGTTGAGGTGCTAACCGGTAAAAACCCTAATCCGTCACGGGACTGGATGCATCCGGGATTAGGTTACGTCCACTCGTCACGGGCCAGAGCGAAAATCCATACGTGGTTTAAAAAGCAGGACAAAGAAAAGAATCAACAAGCGGGCAAAGAGTTACTGGAAAGAGAGCTACACAAAGTCAATATTCCGTTAAAGGATGCGCGCAAAGCCTGTGAGCGGTTTAATCTAAACTCGGTTGACGATCTGTATGCTGCCGTGGGCGGAGGCGATGTGCGCATTATGCAAGTGGTGAATTATATTCAGCAACTTGAAGCGCCCGTTCCTAGCATAGATCCAAGACTGAAAACGATTTCGAATAGGCCGCGTAAACAAAGCAAAGATAGCGTAATGGTGGAAGGGGTTGGCAACCTAATGAGTCAAATTGCTAATTGTTGCCAACCTTTACCAGGAGATCCTATCCAAGGATATATCACCATGGGTAGGGGAGTCAGTGTGCATCGTGAGGACTGTGACCAACTAAACCATTTATTGGACCAACACCCCGAACGGCAAATCGAGGTAAATTGGGCGAATGATCTCAGCGGTGGTTTTCAGACCGAATTGCATGTACTTAGCACCGATCGTGATGGTATCTTACGAGATATCACCACTGTTTTAGCAAATGACAAAGTGACCTTGTTAGCCGTGAACAGTAATAGTAATGCGAATGATGGCAGCGCAAAAATCATGCTAAAACTTGAGGTTAAAGATTTGAACAGTCTGGCAAGAGTGACGACTAAGTTGCTACATATTAAAGGGGTGTCGGACGTTGTGAGAATTGATAAATAAATGCCACAAAGTAAAGCGTATCCGCAACTCGACCGATTACTTTCGGTCATGCGTCAACTCAGAGATCCAGAGACAGGGTGCCCTTGGGATCAACAGCAAAGTTTTGAAACTATCGTCCCTTATACCATCGAAGAAGCCTATGAAGTAGCCGATGCCATTGCTCGTGGCAATATGAACGATGTTAAAGATGAACTAGGAGACCTACTTTTTCAAGTTGTGTTTTACGCTCAGCTTGGTGAAGAACAGCAGGTTTTCGATTTTGAAAATATTGCTCAAGGCATCGCAGACAAGCTGATCCGTCGTCACCCTCATGTATTTGAAAACGTCACCGATATGTCAACTGAACAATTAAGCCAGTCATGGGATGCAATTAAAAGACAAGAGCAGCAACAGAAAAGCGCACCGCAAACCGACAGTATTTTAGCTAACATTCCGCTGGGAATGGCGCCGCTTATACGCGCGCAAAAACTGCAAAATCGTTGTGCCAAAGTGGGGTTTGACTGGCCTCAGGTTGAACCAGTGATTGATAAAGTCAAAGAAGAAGTCGCCGAAGTCATGGAAGAGTTAGAAAAACCCATCCATGATCAAAGTAAAATTGAAGAAGAAATCGGAGATCTACTGTTTGCCGTGGTCAATTTAGCACGGCATCTCAAGGTTGACTCAGAAACGGCGATTCGTAAAGCTAACGCAAAGTTTGAGCAACGATTCAAACAGGTCGAATTATTGCTTAAAGAGCAAGGGCGAAGCTTAGAATCTTCCGACCTCGACACCATGGAAGCGGCTTGGCAGCAAGTCAAAAAACTACAATGAGGGTTATTTAAGTCTTAAGCCAGAGATACAATTGCGCCCCGAATCTTTTGCTTGATAAAGTTGCGCATCCGCTTTTGACAGTAATTCAAAATAACCCGACTCATATCCGCTTATACTTGCCATACCAATACTCACCGTAATTTGGCCAAATTCGGAATCTTCGTGCAGAATATTCAAGTCTAAGACCGCCTCTCTGATAGTATAAGACATGTCTGCAGCGCCTTTATTATCTGTTTGAGGCAGCACACATACGAACTCTTCTCCACCATATCGAGCAACGATATCAGTAGGACGGCTCATACACTTACCAATGACTTTCGCGACGAGACGCAAGCAATCATCGCCTTTAAGGTGCCCATAGCGATCGTTGTACGCTTTGAAAAAGTCAATGTCGATCATCAATAAGCTAAGCGCCGTCTTATTGCGCATTGCCAAAGCAAACTCTTTAGGAATACATTCTTCAAAATATCGGCGGTTATATTGTTGGGTTAACCCATCCAGAAAAGCGAGTTTTTTGAGTAAATCCGAATGCATCTTTAAGGTAAGATGAGTTCGGACTCGATTAACTAGTGTGACGCGATTAAGCGGTTTTTGCATAAAATCGGAGCCGCCAGACTCCCAGCAATTTAATTCCGCATTGGTTGAATCTACAGCGGTAGAAAAAAGAATTGGGATTTCGTTTAACTCAGGGATTTCACGTATTTTTTTCGACGCAGTCCAGCCATCCATTTCTGGCATCTCAACATCCATGATAACCAGATCAGGGCGATGTCTGGCGCAAAACTCGACGGCTTCTTGACCATTTTCACAGTAGAATACTTTATATTTGTCCGCCAACATACTGCGGTACATTTCTTGATTGATAGCATCATCATCCACCACTAAGATGCGAGCTTCGCTCAGCGGCTTCTGATTAAGCGATTCTGATATAGTTGGTTGCATAACTCTCCATTGCCTTATCGAACAGAGCCTGTTTTAGTTTCACTAAGCATATCTTCTAATAGTTTAAAAAAACAAGTGTAGCCTACTTAAATGGTAAAATAGACATATCCCCTCGGGCGTTTAGCCTTTAGATGAGCCTGACGTTAGAATATAAAATTTAATCTTGCAACTAAACGTCGGCTATTGGAGCGCGTGATTTTGTTTTAACTTGCTGGATATTGAATAGGTATTGCGTTGTTTTTGCTTAACATTTAGTTCTTTTTTCCCCAATTTCTTATTAAAACCTTGTCAGTTAAATCATAAACTTTAAAAGTGATGGTCGTTTTTTAATCAATTATCTGGTTATTGTTGAGATCTTTGTGTACTTTGAGAACGTAGTACTTTCTTTAAGTGAGGCTTTAGCATGAAAAACGCCTTTACCTGTTCAGTAAGTGAAAATGTTCTAAAAGTTGACTTCGACGACCGTTGGGATCATGTGCGTCATTATCAGTCATTGTTTAATGCAACAGGAGAGATTGCCCGCTCTTGTTTGGCAAATAAAAAATGGGCATTGCTGATCAATTGGCGGCAACAATTAATTCAAATCCCAGAAGAGGAGCGTATCTGCGTCCGCACCGTAAATAGGCACGTTCTATTGGGATTACATACTGTCGTAAACGTTATCGATCCTCACCCAATAACACAATGGCAACTGGATAAAGTAGCCAGCAGTAATCCCGCTATTAATGCTCAGATATTCGAGCAGACTGACGAAGCCCTGGCTTGGTTGTTCGAACAGGGCTTTGATACAAAGCTAAAAGAGGTGGATTTTGATATTAATTGGTTGAGCCCCAGTGAAGATTTTAAGCGAGCTCTAGACCAACTAGGGTTAGACCAAGAGCGCTTTATAGAAACCTGAAATCAACCTAAACGGTGAACATCGCAGAGCCCGACTACCAATGTCGCTTAACATTTTGATGTTAGATTTAACGCCGAGTTGAGCTCATCTGACAGTTGATTTCTGGCGTCTTACCATGAATGCAGTGCCAAGGAAGAGCAATATCCAAACTGACGTTCCTCCACTCGATGTGGGCTGCGCAGGCGGCTCTGACGATGGCGGCTGAGGTACATCAGTTGAGTCTGTTACAAACATAAGATTCCGAACGCTACCGCTGTCTTCCAGTGAAGACGCCGCTGGATCTTTGCGATAGCTCCATTCGATCAAATGGGTGCCTTCAGGAAGCTCAATCGATTGCTGAGTGAATCCCACATCACCAGAGATAAAATCTGTTTGTTCTCCATTGACTATTAAGTACAGTGCATCGAAAGGCTCGCTGGGCTCATCGACATTTTCTTCAGATGATACTGACCATTCGAACTCTAATCGTCCTTCACCAACAACTTGGGCTATCAGAATGCTTTGTTGCCTATCGTCGATATTGCCACTGATTACACCGCCAGAATTATTAACGCGCCAACTACGATCGCCTCCACTGAATATGGTGATAGCCGCATTTTGTGGTCCGACGGCATTGCGCAGCGTGCTAGCGCTCGCCACTGCAAACCCTTGAATACGCATACCATTGGTTGGCATGTCTGGAATATCTGAGGTTAGTGTTAAACTTGTTTGCTTCAACCCTGGACTGGCGGCATTAATGTCGATGCTAATCTCACAACGTTGCCCAGCTAACAGCACATTACAGTCATCCGAAATTAATTGAAAATCGGTTGAATTAGACAGGCTAAATACCGGCGTTGCGGTATTTTGTGAATTGTTCGTGACGGTGTAAGTTTGTCTAAACGGATTACCAACCGGAGAGTTGGTAAAGCGCGAGTCTCCAGTAATGCCCATGCCAAAACGGGTCGCATTAATAAAGTCCAACAATGCCCCGACCCGTGCGTACACACCTGGGTACCCGGCTACAGCACAACCTATTCCCCAACTGGTAATACCTACCTGTAGTGGTCCATTATTACTTTCAATAAACAGGGGGCCGCCACTGTCACCTTGGCATGCGCTTTTTCCCCCAAAGTCCAAAGCGGCGCATATCATTTGGTCGGTAACTCCGGTTTGCGAGCTGGATATACCTCTTGATTCGGCAAAAATTTGGCGACATTGGCTATTGGTTAGTAGCGGTAACTCCACTTCTTGCAGAATATCGGGGAAATTACCGGTAGGGCCGTCTCCGGATTGAACGCCATAACCAATTCTGCCACCCCATCCAATGGATTTAGCGATGCTGTTGGTTGCCGCAAACTGTTCAGTGGTTTGCGCATCTGCCAGTTCGATTGATGGCGCATCGACTTCGCGTGTTAGCGCTAACACCGCCACATCGTTATCAAATTCGTTATCGACATAATTAGGGTGAATATAAATCTGACTGATGGGGATCGCCTGGTCTGCACCATCCCGTAAATCGTATTCACCGACGTTCACACGTAACTGATTGGAAAACTCAGAATCTACACAATGGGCAGCGGTAAGTACCCACTTACCACCAAGGAAAGTCCCACCGCAACGGGCATTTTGGGTTGAACCACTTAAAACAGATACTTCGATAGAGGCATTGGCATTTTGTAGCTGTACCAGTGCCTGTCCATCTTGTTGGCTAATGGCAACAACGGGGATATCGCCGTCAAAGGCATTGCCTAAGGTACCATTCACCGACCCTGCTACATTATTATAAATAATGGCTCCTAGTCCGCCACCTGCTTGGCAGTTGAGGGTTTTAACTGCAAAGGTGAATTCGCCGCGTTCTATCAAGCAGATCCGGTTTTCTACACCTTCGCAAACATCCCCCGCCAACCCGCAAGAAACGATTTCGCCTGATACTTGACCGGTTGGGCTGAAGGTAAAAGGTGAAGATGAGTAAGATAGGCTATTTACAGTAAGGCTGGTGCTAAGCTGTTGTGACACGTTCACTAATGCCGCCATAAAGGGATAATCACCAGGATCTGTATCAGAGCCCCCTACGATCCGAGCTGTACCCGGAGCGTCTTGCATGTCAGTGTTGAGCTGCCTTAGTATTTGTTCAGAGCGCACACTGGTGGCCTGCACAACCGTTATATTCAGCAACAATATTACCGGTATAATTAACATGATGTACTTCATCAAAACACTCCCATCTAGCAAATCTTAATTATGCGAACTGCGCCATTGGGATCAATGGGTAGTCTGAATGGATACCGTAATCTACTAACAAATGTGAAACTCGTCGAACACAATTAGCGGATCTCGTTACCGTTTCGGTTATTTGTAATTTAATACGGCTTTGCGACAAGAAGCGATTAAAAAGCGCTAATTGGCTTAAAATTTACATTTTGCTCTCGCGTTTTAACCAAACTTCTGTATAATTCGCGCCCTGCCCAGTTACGCCCACTTTGGGAAAGTGGAAGAATCAATCGGCTCGAAGGGGTCAAATGTTTGATTTATGAGGTTTTCTGGAAGGGTACATGAACGATACAACGTACGTGTCTTATGCAGAAAACAATGAGTAACAATTTCGATATATCGGGTAATTTAAACATGAAAACATTTGTTGCAAAGCCAGAGACGGTAAAACGCGACTGGTACGTGGTAGACGCCGCGGACAAAACTCTTGGTCGTTTGGCCACTGAAATCGCACTGCGTTTGCGCGGCAAGCACAAGCCAGAATATACACCTCACGTTGATACCGGTGATTACATCGTTGTTATCAATGCTGAGAAAGTAACTGTAACTGGCCGTAAGGCTCAGGATAAGAAATACTATTCTTATACTGGTTACGTTGGCGGTATTAAAGAAACGACATTTGAGAAACTTCAAGCTCACAAGCCTGAAATGATCATTGAGAAAGCGGTAAAAGGTATGTTGCCTAAAGGTCCTCTTGGACGTGCTATGTTCCGCAAAATGAAAGTATACGCAGGTTCTGAGCATTCACATGCTGCTCAACAGCCTCAAGTTCTAGACATTTAAGGAGCGAGATAAAATGGCAGATACTCAATACTACGGCACTGGCCGTCGCAAAAGCTCTACCGCTCGCGTATTCCTTCGCCCAGGTAGTGGTAACATTGTTGTAAACAAACGTCCTTTGGACGAGTTCTTTGGTCGCGAAACTGCACGTATGATCGTGCGTCAGCCGCTAGAACTTGTTGAGATGACAGAAAAGTTTGACCTATACGTCACCGTTGCTGGTGGTGGTATCAGTGGTCAAGCTGGTGCAATTCGTCACGGCATCACACGTGCCTTGATGGAATTTGACGAGACACTTCGTCCAGCACTACGTAAAGCCGGGTTCGTAACTCGTGATGCACGTAAAGTTGAACGTAAGAAAGTGGGTCTTCATAAAGCACGTAAGCGTCCTCAATACTCAAAACGTTAATTTTTGGCGTTTCAGAGCGATTTCAAAAGCCCGGTTATCCGGGCTTTTTTATGTGCAAAATCTGGATTCTTGCGTTTTTTCAGCTTTCACCATCGAAACTTTCCTGTTAAATCCCCTAAAACGTGTTTTATTTTCGTAATTCCTTGTCTTTATTAGGGGTTTTCTTTTATCATTTCAGGCTATACCAATTCCATTAACAATCTGATCTGGCAGTGGAAAGCCAAAAGCGCTTTTAGATTCCACTGTTCGGAAAAAATCCAGATCATTAATGGAATTGGTATTTACAATACTAATAATTAAAACTGTAATTTCTTGTACTGGTTAGCTGATAGCAAAAACCTATCGGAACCAACTTTTTACGTTCAAGAAGTATCACTAAAATCCGAACTTGGAGAAAAGTGGATGAGCAATGTGTCTGTCGATACGAATGATTCGTCAGTAAATGGCAATCAACCTCAGGACAACCCGAGGCGTCGCTTTCTGACTGTAGCCACATCAGTTGTGGGCGCAGTTGGAGTCGCTGGTGCTGCAATACCTTTCATTGGATCATGGAATCCTAGTGAAAAAGCAAAAGCTGCTGGCGCAGATGTTGAAATTGACATCAGCAAGGTAGAACCGGGTCAATTGATTCGTGTTATTTGGCGAAGTAAGCCGGTTTGGGTGGTGAGACGCACACCTGAATTACTAGCTTCACTCTCGGCGCACGAAGATCAGCTCAAAGATCCTAACTCCGAAGTTGAGCAACAACCTCCGTTTGCACAAAACCCGTATCGATCTTTGAAAGAAGAGTACCTGATACTAGTCGGGATTTGTACGCACCTAGGGTGTTCGCCACAACATCTAACGGATGGTGCTTTTGCCCAGTATGCCGAGGGCGTCGCTGAAGGATTCTTCTGTCCTTGTCACGGCTCTAAGTTTGATATGGCAGGACGGGTATTCGAAAGCGTACCTGCACCTTCTAATTTACAGGTGCCTCCATATTTCTTTAAAGATGATGCCACTGTTGTGATTGGCTCGCTGGAAGGGGAGAGCGCTTAAGATGTTTAAGAATTTACTCGATTGGATTGAATATCGCATTCCAATGATGCGTGTGGCGAACATGCACGCCATTCAATATCCTGCGCCAAAAAACATGAACTTTTGGTATATTTTTGGTTTCTTGGCCACCATCGTCTTAATTAATCAAATTGTCACTGGCATTTGGTTAACGATGAATTTTGTGCCTACTGCTGAAGGTGCATTCGCATCTGTAGAGTATATTATGCGAGACGTTCCTTATGGTGACATCCTGCGTTATATGCATTCTACCGGCGCATCTGCATTTTTCATTGTGGTTTACCTGCATATGTTCCGTGGCATGATGTACGGTTCATATCAAAAGCCTCGTGAATTGCTGTGGCTGTTTGGTATGTTTATCTATTTAGCACTTATGGCTGAAGCCTTTATGGGTTACGTGTTGCCTTGGGGACAAATGTCCTACTGGGGAGCGCAGGTAATCGTATCTTTGTTCAGTGCCATTCCTGTCATTGGTCCTGATTTAGTTGAGTGGATCCAAGGGGATTATGTTATCTCTGGTGCAACATTAAACCGCTTCTTTGCGTTACATGTGATTGCCCTGCCACTTGTCATTGTGATTCTGGTTTTCTTACACATCGTAGCGCTGCATGAAGTTGGGTCGAATAACCCTGACGGAATTGAAGTTAAACGTAAGAAAGGCTCTTTGACTGAAGAGCAAAAAACCAAATTTGAAATTCATGAATATTACACCAGCAAATACGACATTATTGATGATGTTGTACCTTTCTTCCCACACATAGTGTTGAAGGACTTGGTTGCTTTTGCAGTATTCCTTGCACTCTTTAGCTACGTAATGTTCTTCGCGCCAGCTATGGGCGGATACTTCTTGGAAGCGCCAAACTTTGAAGTAGCTAACCCGCTGAAGACACCTGAGCACATTTTCCCTGTGTGGTACTTCACGCCTTTCTATGCAATTTTGAAAGCGATACCTGATAAGCTCGGTGGCGTTATTATGATGTTTGCCGCAATCGTCGCGCTGTTCTTGTTGCCGTGGATCGACCGTGGCAAGGTGAGATCATGGCGTTATCGCTGTGGCTTCCATCGCTGGAACTTACTGGTTTTCGCTGCTGTGTTTATTTTCCTTGGCTACCTAGGGGGTACACCACAGGAAAACTGGAAAATTATTGCGTCACAAATTGCCACCTTTATGTATTTTGGTTTCTTTGTGTTGCTGTTTATTTACAGTAAAAACGAAAATACCAAGCCCCTACCAGAGAGGATCACCAAATGAAGAAGTTGATATTAGTTTTTGGTTTCTTATTCTCAGGTGCGGTGTTAGCTGCCGGTGGTGCAAAGGTGCCATTAGATGCCGCCAACAATGATTTGACTGACAAAGCGTCATTGCAACGCGGTGCCATGATGTTTAACAACTATTGTCTTGGTTGTCATAACATGCAGTACCAAAGATACGAACGCAGCTTTAAAGACTTAGATATCCCTAACAAAATAGGTCAGGAATATTTGCAGTTTACGGGTGAGAAAGTATCTGATCACATTAAAAGTGCAATGCCTCAAGACGATGCTGCGAAGTGGTTCGGTGCTCCACCGCCGGATTTAACTTTGGTTGCACGGGTAAGAGGCGCAGATTGGTTGTATACCTACTTACGTACTTTCTATGCCGATGAAAGCAAAACTTTTGGTGTCAATAACAAAGTATTCCCTAACGTGGGTATGCCTCACGTGCTTCAAGAGCTGCAAGGGTTACCGCAAGAGACTTATGAACAAAGAATGGTCGACGGCGAAATGAAGCCTCGTTACGTTGGTCTTAAATCTGACGGTAAAGGTGTGTTAAACGCCGAAGAATATGATGATGCCGTTCGTGATTTGGTTAATTACTTAGAGTACGTTGGAGAGCCTGGACGTCTCAAGCTTGAAACTATTGGTAAATGGGTGTTGGCTTTCTTAGTCGTACTGTTTATTTTCGTTTACTTGCTGAAGAAAGAATATTGGCGTGATGTGCACTAATTAGCCAAAAATTAGGGTATAATCCGAAAAGGGGCGAGTCTGCCCCTTTTTTTAGTTAGCTCTTACCAATGGGTAAGAGTTTGGTTAAGCGACATGACAGCCTTGAGGCGTAAACGCTTAACGATTTTTATTGATTCTGGAGGATAGTTAATGGCTGTAGCCGCGAATAAACGTTCAATCATGACGTTGTTCTCAGACACAAGTGATATTTACAGTCACCAAGTACGTATCGTGCTTGCGGAAAAAGGTGTTGGCGTTGAAATCAGTTATACTGAACCAACTAACTTGCCTGAAGATTTACTTGATCTAAACCCGTACGGAACTGTGCCCACACTAGTGGACAGAGAGTTAGTTTTATACAAATCGCATATCATCATGGAATATCTTGATGAGCGCTTTCCTCATCCTCCATTAATGCCTGTATATCCAGTCTCACGTGGCCAGAGCCGTCTTATGATGCATCGCATTGAACAAGACTGGTATTCAATCGCAGACAGAATAATGGCGAAGAAAGGTGACCTTGAGGCTGCACGTAATGAGTTAAGAGAAGCGCTATTGAGTCTTGCCCCATTATTTGCCGAAACGCCATTTTTCATGAGTGAAGAATTTAGTTTAGTTGACTGCTACTTGGCTCCATTGTTGTGGCGTTTGCCTGCTTTAGGTATTCAGTTAAACGGTGCTGGAAGCAAAGAAGTTCAGGCTTATATGAGTCGTATTTTTGCGCGCAGTTCATTTAAAGCGTCACTGACTGATCAAGAAAGAGAGATACACGATCCATTATAGGATTTAACTGGCAATGATGACTTCTAATCAACCTTACATGTTACGCGCCTTTTACGAGTGGATTGTCGACAACGACCTCACTCCGTACTTGGTGGTAGACGCCACGGTAACAGGTACGTCTGTTCCGCAAGAGCATGTTCGTGATGGTCAAATTGTGCTGAACGTATCACCGTCTGCGTGCAACAACTTGCAGATGACAAATGCCGATGTGAGTTTCGAAGCCCGTTTTGGCGGTGTGGCACGGCAGTTGTTTGTGCCTTGTTCGGCAGTGTTGGCTATTTATGCTAAAGAGAATGGTGCAGGTACGGTGTTTACGCCTGAAGAGATGGATGATACTGAAAGTTTAGAATCGCCACCTCCTACTGAGCCGGCTCCTAAAGTGAAGAAAAAAGGTCCACCTAATCTCAAAGTGGTAAAATAATTAGATAAAGGCGCTGCATAGCGCCTTTTTTATTGTTAGATTAATCTGCACAATTTAGATGAGGGAACTAAGTTATGCGATATCTGTTGATTTTGATTAGCATTTTGCTTGGCGGATGCGACGACGGTCAAGTTGCTGATGGATCTATGTGGCAAATATGCGATACCTACGCTGATATTTGTGAGGCAACTCACTCAGGCGCGCTTTGTTCAGTTCCACGCGGTGAAGTAATTCGCAGTCTAGCCAAACAAAGAGAAGCATTAACTTCAATTAATACCTATGTGGCGCTCAAGTCACTTGATAATTATCGAACTTGTCTAGAAGATGCCTTTGTCTCTGAAGCAGTGAGAAATAAGCAAGATAAACAATCTCAAATCGCCACTATTCGCAATATTCCCGAACTACAAAAAGTACTGCTTGCGTCTACACGCACAATGTCACGCCCTGAGGTCAACTTGTGGCTTTGGACATATTCTCAAAGTCAAGATAACTGGGAATCAATGGTTAACGGGTTTGAAACAGCTAAAGAAGTGCACGTTGACGTATACGTCGCATTGATGACACAAACCGCAAAGCAAAGTCAGTCTAAAGCTTTGGAATACGCCCGAATGGCATTGAAAAAAGCACAAGTAATTAAAGATATTCAACCCTCAGTGTATGAGTTTTATGTGGGCTATTATCTGGATAAAAATGAACTGAAAAAAGCAGCAATATGGCAAGGTCTTTATAGTGCTTTAGACGAAAAAAAAGCGAGCGTTAATGCTGGCTATTTCCGCTTATATGAAAAAATGACAGCAGCGCAAATACGCGCCGCGCAACAAGAAGTGGACAGCTTGTTGTTCGATGCGAAGTGGTTAAATAAAGACATGAGTTCGTTTCCAAAGCACTTGATTTAACCACACTCTCATTACCACTGTGCAAATAAAGTATTTGAGCGTACGACGTTTTATCGGCGCTCGAACGCTTTAATCACTCTTGCAACGCCATTAATGTTGCGTGAGATGTCAACGGCGATATCCGCCTCGGCGTCACTGACTAAGCCCATTAAGAATACTTCAGAATCTTCTACTTCTACTTCGATTTGTAATCCATCGATTCGTTTGTCACCCAGTAATGCCGCTTTTACTTTGGTTTCTATCACCATGTCATTGGCCGTTACGCTGGCTGAAATCGGTTGGCCGATACGTACTTGATTGTGAATTTTCTTAAGATTTTTAACGGTCGCAGCGGTGTTGGCTATTTCCTGTCGTAGTTCTTCACTCGGCGCTTGTCCCGCAATAAGCGCTATCCCGTTATAAACCGAAATATCGATGTTGGTACTCGCTAGACGTGGATTGTTACCAAAAGCCGATGACAAGCGAGCTACGGCCGTTTTATCGTCGAGCTGCGTGCCTAAAGTGCGTCTATCATGAACCGCGGAAGCGGCTCCCATACCAGCACCGACTACCACAGCAGCACAACCTTGTAACAACGCACACAGCAATAACCAGGATAGTATCCATTTGGCACTAAACTTCATGGTTTATTACTCCGCTGATTTTTCGGGAAAAAGACTATCGTCAATGCACTCACATAAATTATGGATAACTAATAGGTGTACTTCTTGGATACGCGCGGTACGACTAGAGGGAACTCTGATTTCCACGTCATTGGGCCCAAGCAAACCGGCCATTTCGCCACCGTCTTTGCCAGTCAGAGCAACAATAGTCATATCTCTGCTTAACGCCGCTTCCATTGCATTTATGACATTACGCGAATTTCCACTGGTGGATATTGCCAGCAAAATATCACCAGCTTGTCCTAATGCACGGACTTGCTTTGAAAAGATTTCATCATAGCTATAATCATTAGCAATAGAGGTAATAGTCGAGGTGTCTGTGGTAAGCGCCATAGCAGGCAAGCTAGGACGGTCACGCTCGTAACGATTAAGCATCTCTGAAGAAAAATGTTGCGCATCACCAGCCGAACCACCGTTACCACAAGACAGGATTTTGTTGCCTCGTATTAATGCTTCAACCATCATTTGAGAAGCTTTAAAAATAGATGCCGGAAGCACTTCCCCTGCGGCAATTTTAGTTTGAATACTTTCGGTAAAATTTGCTTTTATTTGTTCTATCATGTTGGTCTCTGTGATTACTATCGTTAATTTACGCTGGTTGTTACACGCTCTTAAACCATTGTACGTGATCATCGTCTATCGCAACCAGATCAATTCGATGTGGCACGCTAGCCGGATTTAGATGATGTTGGTGCATAAAATGTTCCACCGCTAGCGTAAATTTTTTTCGCTTGGCGGTATGAAAAAATTCCACTGCGCAACCATGTCGAGTATTACTGCGATACTTCACTTCTACAAACACCCACTCTTGTTGGTCTCGCATAACCAGATCGATCTCGCCGAAACGACAATGGAAATTGCTACAATGATGCACTAAGCCCTGTTGTTGTAGATAGCCTTTGGCAGCATTTTCGGCTGCTTGACCACGATCATTTGAGTTACTTGGTTTAATCCAACGCAAGTAATATCACCTCATTTTCGGTGATCTTTCCAAACGGCATGACTCGCACAATATTGCCCATTTGATCTACTGATAGCAGACCGGTTAATCCATTGACACTGATTTGTGGCATGCTGCTAAGTGCTGCTATGTTGGGAAGTACAGAAAACGCGTCATAACCTAATGCAAAAAGTCGCTTCAAGGTATCATCTCGTTCGGGCCAGATTTTAACGGTTTCGGACTTCAAGGTTTGATGGTTATGTCCGGGCAACATCCAAGGCATGTCAGTGAAGGTTATATTGCGTAGATCACGCAGACTATTATTACTGAAATTTTCACTGAAACTGCGAGATGACGCATACACCGGCACCACCTTATCATCAAAAGGGCTCAAACTCGCTTCAACGATAGGATTAAGCAGTTCAGTTTCTTCAGGTGTGGCAAACAATATAATGGCATCAATATCGCGACGATTACGAGGCACTGAATGGATCTGTTCACTGCTTAGACCTTCAATTTGGTCAATGCGCTCGCGACTTTGTTTAACGTCCAACAATGCCGTTAAACTGTTACGCATAGACTTGCTATCGGTATAGGTGGCAAGTCCCGGTAGTCTTTGCTTGTCTTTGTTCAAATTTTGCCAAGTTTGAATGAAGGTGTCAGCCATACGTTTTGCAGCACCGCTACTTTGTGACATTACTATGGGAGATTTAGCGCCGGTACGAAATACTTTTTGGGCTAATTGTATGGCTTCATCTTCTGGAGACAGCGCAAAGAAAATGCGTAGCCCAGGTTCGGCAGATGCATCCTCATTAACCTTCATCGGATCTAATTCAGTTGAATCAGCTGAAGGCCCTGTGGCTATTTCATCCATTACTGGCTCCAAGGCCACTGGTGTTTTGGCAAGCTCTAGTCGATTGAGGCCAACGATATTTAGATGCATGGGGGCTTGGTCTACAAACTCTGCCAATTTATCTTTCATCAATGGGCCGATAACAACGTCATATTCCGATACTTTTGATATTAACGTCGCCATATCGTTGGCTTGGCTATCAAAAAAATGGAGCACTGGAGAATCTAGGGATTCATTTTTGGGGCTATGTTGATGCTGCTCTAGATAAGCAGAAAGTGCGCCTTCTTTTATCGCTAAACCTTGTTGTTCCAATCGTCCACTAAGTGGCAACAGTATGGCGATCTTTTGTGCCTTCAAGGGTTTAGCCTTCACACCAGCTTGCACTTCTAATGGCAACGAGAGACTTAATGGATGCTGCGGATATTGCGCTTGCCACTGCACCACCGCATTAGCAAATGTTTGGGTTTGTAAGCCATATTCTCGAACCAATAAACTTAACTGTAACCAAGGCGCGAGCTCAGGAACACGAAGACTGGCAGTTTGAAGCTCCTTTTCATTTAATCTTTGCAGTAAGTACCAAATTGTTTCGCTATCTTTAGGATCCCCGTCGTAAGCCGCGACTAAACTTGTGGCAGCAGCCAACCAACGCTGTTGGCTAGTCTCATGAGCACTGAACAATCGCATTGCACGATTAAAATGGCTAATACTGGGATCAACATGGTTTAGCTGTTGCGCTATTTCGACCCAATCGACAGGCTCATTTTGCAACTCACATTCTGCCAATAGAATATGCGCTTGGTTGCGTAATGCTGGCTCGTCTAGTTCGGGCAAACTTATCAATACTACTTTGCGGCTTTGCTCACAGTCATTTTGTTGTTTAAATGCTTCTGCGGCGCGCACAATCCATTGGTTACGGACAGTGCGATCATTTGTTTGAGCATAGCTACGTTGTGCTTGCTGTAAATAATAATCAGGATTTTCTAATGCCGGCTCTTCAGATTGGGCAATTGGTGTTTGATTGGAGGTAGGTTGTGCAGGAGCCTTGCTGGTCGATCCACATCCCACCAGATACACAAGACCTACACCTAACATCAAGCACTTAACATTTTGCATCTGTGTTCTCAAAAAATTCCAACCCATTTGTTGATAGGTAGTTTAAAATGCCTGCCTGAGTAAAACAATCAAAGGCTGACCTGAAGTGGCAGAAACTGGCACATTATATATTGTCGCGACACCTATTGGTAATTTAGACGACATAACTCACCGCGCGGTAAAGGTATTACGTGAGGTCGATATTATCGCAGCTGAAGACACGCGCCACAGTCAAAAATTATTACAGCACTGGGAAATAGCGACCAGAATGACGTCGTTGCATGATCATAATGAAGGCCAACGAGCGAAACAATTGATTGAGCAAATTCATTCTGGACTTACCGTAGCACTGATCTCGGATGCCGGCACGCCGCTCATCAGTGATCCTGGCTACAGTTTAGTTAATCAATGTCGAGAGGCGGGTATCCAAGTGATCCCTTTGCCAGGAGCCTGCGCCGCCATAGCCGCATTGTGTGCATCTGGGCTGCCCACCGACCAATTTCGATTTAACGGTTTTTTGCCGGTTAAGCAGGTGGCCAAACAAGCTGCGCTGGAAAAATTAACTGCCGAAAAGGCCACCACTGTGTTCTATGAATCACCCAGACGAGTGGTGAGCACGCTGGAGGCGATTGTAAGTGTGCTTGGTGCAGAGCGTAAAGTGTCTTTGGCAAAAGAAATAACCAAGACCTTTGAAACTTTTTATCACAATACCGCGGGTGAAGTCTTGGCATGGTTACTTGCCGATGATAATCATCAGCGCGGTGAGTTTGTGTTAATGATTGAAGGTGTTGTGGTGGACATGGCGGATTTGCCTGAAGAGAGTCTGGCACTGCTAAAAAGCTTAATGTCAGAATTACCACTTAAAAAGGCCGCAGCATTGACTGCGCAACATTATGGTCTTAAGAAGAATGCGCTTTATCAATATGGGTTAACGCTCAGTGAATAAATTGCGCGCTTTTACCTTATTGGTTGTGATGACCGTGAGTAGCCTTTGTCAAGCCAAATGGTACACCGACAGTCAGGGGATCATGGGCACCAATATCCATACTGAAGTGTGGGCTGACAATGACGATGTGGGAAAACAAGCTGTCAACGCAGTTATGGACGAGATGCAGCGGATTAACCAATTGATGAGCCCGTACATCGAATCCAGTGAGTTATCTCAAATTAATCGTCAGGCGGCTAAACAACCAGTCAAAATATCCGCTGAGATGTTCGAACTCTTGAGCTTATCGTTGGGTTTATCAGCAGAAACGGACGGGGCTTTTGATATCACCTTCGCCAGTGTTGGTTATCTGTATGACTACCGTCAAGGCACCAAACCTGATCAACAAACCATTGATGGACTTAAAGATGCGATTAATTATCGTCATATTCGGTTGGATCCGGTTCAGCAAACCGTGCATTTCGCTCACCCCAAAGTGAAAATTGATTTAGGTGGCATAGCTAAAGGCCATGCGGTGGATAATGCATTGGCAATATTGCGAACTATGGGCATTCAACATGCGTTGGTTACCGCTGGCGGTGACACCGGCCTGATCGGTGACCGTCGTGGACGCCCCTGGAAAGTCGGGGTGCGCGACCCTCGAGATAAAGAAAAACAAGCGGTGATTTTACCGCTAACCAACGTGGCCATGTCGACATCGGGTGACTACGAGCGATACTTTGAAGCGGATGGCCAGCGCTATCATCACATTTTGTCGCCTTTCAGTGGACAGTCATCTTATGAAGTACAAAGTGTGACTATTGTTGGCCCACGCAGTACCTTGAACGATGGTCTGTCTACCGCAGTATTTGTGCTAGGCGTACAAAAAGGTATTGATCTGATCAATCGCACGCGCGGGTATGATGCCATCATTGTCGATAATCAACGTAAATTGCATTATTCCAACGCTTTTTCTGCGGTTGATTAAACGCGAATGAATGTTAATTTTACCGTCAATCGCGGCATGGTGTGGGTGCTATTTGGCACCATTTTGTTTTCCAGCAAAGCGATCATGGTCAAGTTTCTGTATGAGCTTGGCATTGGCTCATTAGAGTTACAAACACTGCGCATGCTGTTTGTGTTGCCCTTTTACGTGGCGATTTTGCTTTGGTCCATGCGCCGAACGGGCTTAGGCAGTTTAAGTGCCAAAGAGTTGCTGTTTTGCATTGCAGCAGGTATTGCCTGTTACCATGTGGCCAGCTATCTCGATTTATTAGGCTTGCAATATATCACTGCGGGTTTGGAGCGTATTATCCTGTTTTGCTATCCGGCCATTGCCATCTTATTTAGTTGGTGGTTTTTAGATGAAAAGCCTAACTCGCGAATTTGGGTCGCGCTGATCTTGTCTTATCTGGGCATTGTAGTGTTCTTTTATGCCGATTTGGGCTTTGGTGGCGAGCAAATCATCTGGGGTAGCTTCCTAGTATTTATCGCCAGCATATTTACCGCTTGGTACATGGTGGCAAATCAACGCTTTTCACGACAAATAGGCAGCCAGCGATTTGTCTCTATTGGCATGATAGCAGCTTGCATTAGCTTATTGATCCACTCGTTTAGTTTAGGCGTGGCCGACCTGTCTCAGTATTCGAATCAACACTATGCGGGCATTGCGATCATGGCAATATTTATGACGCTGATCCCCTCGTTTATGATCAGCGCAGGTGTTAAGCAATTGGGGGCCAGCAAAGCCGGTATTGTCGGCACCATAGGCCCGCTATTTACCATTGTGCTGTCCAACCAATTATTGGGTGAACCTATCTCGTTGCTGCATATACTGGGGTTAGCTTTTGTGCTGGTGGGTATGCACCAGCTCAAAGCCTAAGTATCTGTCAGTTTAAGTTAAATATTAAGAAAGTTTGCTTTTGAAATCTTCAAAGTGGAATTGCTTGATCAAATCAAATTCGCCATTTTTACGGATAATACCGATTGACGGATGCTCCACACCATTAAAAAATGTCGTTTTTACCATGGTGTAGTGGATCATATCTTCAAACACAATCCTGTCGCCGACCTTGAGAGGCTGTTGGAAACTGTAAGTATCAATGACATCGCCAGCCAAACAGGAATTTCCGCCTAGCTTATAGGTATGGGCAGTCTCATTAGGCAATCCGGCATGGCGCACCGCAGGACGATAGGGCATCTCAAGAACGTCAGGCATATGACCGGTTGCTGAGATATCCAAGATAGCGATCTTGCCGTCGTTTTGGACGATATCCACCACCTCAGAAACTAAAGTGCCCACTTGCCAAGCGACTGCCGAACCTGGCTCCATAATGATATGCAGGTTTGGATGGCGTGATTTAAAGGCTTTGAGTGTGGTGATTAAATGTTCCACATCATAGCCTTTGGACGTCATCAAATGTCCACCACCTAAATTAAGCCATTTCAGGTTTGGTAGCCATTTGGCGAAGCGTTTTTCAACCGCTAGCAGTGTACGCTCTGTGGCAAAGGAATCACATTCACACAGGTTGTGAACATGAAAACCTTCGATGTCAGTCAGATCTGCATTTTCCAAGTCTTTGGCCAATACACCTAAGCGTGACCCCGGCGCACTAGGATCGTACAGCTCAGTTTCAGCTTCACGGTGCTCTGGGTTAATCCGCAAGCCAGCAGAGATATTGTGTGACAACACTTGGTCTTTGTAGCGCTGCCACTGCGTTAAGCTGTTGAACGAGATGTGATTGACTAATTGCACCAACTCATCCATGTCCGCTTGTTTATAAGCGGGCGAATAAGCATGCACTTCTTTGTCCATTTCATAGCGAGCAAGCTTAGCTTCCCAAACAGAGCTGGCAGTACAACCTTGCAAATATTGTCCCACCAGATCAAAGGTTGACCACATAGAAAACCCTTTTAATGCCAGAATAATATCGACGCCAGCCTGCTGTTGCACGCGCTGCATCAATTGCAAATTCTGCTCTAGCTTGGACTCCTCACAGACAAAACACGGTGATGGTATATCCGGGCTATACATAGGATCAGGTTGCTGTTTACTCACTCACTTACTCCAACTTAATATCGCTGCTTTTGGATTATGACATTATTTACTAAATGGGCTTTTTTCACATTCCATCACATGCCAAGGCAAGCCGTGCTCATTGAGCATTTCCATGAATGGGTCAGGATCAAATTGCTCCATGTTCCACACACCGTCTTGCTTCCAGGTGCCGTTTAGCATAAGCGCCGCACCAATCATCGCTGGAACGCCTGTGGTATAAGACACCGCTTGTGCGCCAACTTCTTCGAAACAGGCAGCATGATCACAATTGTTGTAGATAAAGATGGTTTTTTCTTTGCCATCTTTAATACCGGTGATATAGGTGCCGATGCACGTCATGCCGGTATAACCTTCCGCCAAAGAACCCGGGTTTGGTAAGACGGCTTTTAAGAACTCCAAAGGAACAATTTTCTGACCTTGGAAATCAATTGGCTCGATGCTCGTCATACCAATGCCTTCTAACACACTCAAGTGATTCAAATAAGCATCACCGAAGGTCATCCAAAAACGTGCGCGCTTAAGGGTAGGGAAGTGCTTAACAATAGATTCCAACTCTTCATGGAACATCAAGTAGGAGGCACGAACACCAATGTTTTGATAGTCTAAGTCTTCACGCACACTCAATGGTTCAGTTTCTTTCCATTCACCGTTTTCCCAGAATCGACCACGTTGGGTGATTTCACGAATATTGATTTCTGGGTTGAAATTAGTCGCGAAGGCTTGGCCGTGATCACCGCCATTACAGTCGACAATATCAAGATAATGGATTTCATCGAAATAATGTTTCGCGGCATAGGCGGTGTAAACGTTGGTAACACCAGGATCGAACCCACTGCCTAATAGCGCCATTATGCCTTTTTCTTTGAATCTGTCTTGATAAGCCCATTGCCAGGAGTATTCGAACTTGGCGACGTCTTTAGGTTCGTAGTTCGCGGTATCAAGATAGTCTGTGCCAGTTGCCAAACACGCATCCATTATCGGTAGGTCTTGGTATGGCAGCGCAAGATTTATCAATAGGTCGGGTTTAACCTGATTGATCAAGGCTTCAACTTCAGATGCATTATCGGCATCTACAGCAAACACCGCTTTGACTCGATCCGCGCCCACTTCGGCTTGCAATGCTTCACATTTAGACACGGTACGGCTGGCTAAATATATTTCATCAAAATGCTCAGGTAAACGTGCACATTTTTTGATCGTGACTGCTGCAACACCGCCAGCACCAATAATTAATACTCGTGACATAATAGGTTCCTAGTTATCTAATCTGCGTTCTTTAGAACAATTGCGCGCATGCTAACATTGAAAGGCGAATTCGCAAAAGTGGAATCTAAAAATAGTCTTTTTGAACCGTTTTGCCAATTAATCCTTGCATGCCTGCAGCGACATTTGTGCCAATTTTTCTTCAACTTTCGCCATGCGTTGTTCTAACGTGCCACTGACGAGCAAGTAAGGCTTGTTGTGTTCATGCATATAAGCTTTCAAAAAGGTTTGGAATTCGTGTCGGTTCGCATCTCCAGAGCGCTCCCATGTATCGTCGTAGGGAATATCTTCCTCGCATAACACGACCAAATCGTACCGGAGCCAGCTTTGTTGCGCTAGACGCTGCAATTCTGGCAGTGCGCTGTCGTGATAGTGCAATGCGAAGTGCCAAGTGGTAAAGGCATTGGTATCGCAGAACAAAAACTGATTGGCCTCAGCAAGTCGCTCCTCTTCTAGTGCTACTTGCGATTGACCAATATGTAACAGTTGTTCAGGCGTTAAGCGGCGGTTAACCTGATGAGCTTGCCAGTATTCGCGGCCGTATTCTTCCACCCAAAGCGTGTTATATTTATCAGCCAATGCCTTGCAAAGAGTTGACTTGCCAGTCGATGGTGCACCTAAAAAAACAATTTTGCGGATCAAGTCTTTGTATACCTCTTCAGATAAAAACCGCCGATGATGAAATAAATCAGCTCTAATTTGTGTTGCGCTTATTGGTATTTTGGCGCGTTGCATATCGATACGAAAGTCTTCACTGTCCAGCGCTTTTGCAACATGATCGCCATAGGCTTCGCTACTAAAAAAATAGTTAAACTTATAATCTTTCAAGAATTGCGTAAGGAACTGATTTTGAATTTCGATCACATGCTGACTGTAGCCTTGATCTTTTGGGCCATTATGCGCTTCTAATACTGTTACTTGTGGGAAGCGTTTTCGGATCCAATTAGCGCGAGTGGACAGACTAATGTGTGGCAATTCATCACAGCGGTAGATCACGACCACTAACTCATCTACGACTTCCAGTGCTTTGCACATCATCCATTCATGACCTTTGTGAAAGGGTGCGAATTTTCCTAGTGTAAAACCACACTTAGCCATGACTCGATCTCGCAAATGAATTTTGATAGCTCTTAAACCACTGCCACTGGCCAATGCAGGCCATGATCAGGAAACAAAAATACAACGCAGAAGTAGGATGTAAGCCTTTTTGCCAATATACCCAAATAGCCACTATATCGACGACAATCCAAAAACTCCAATTAAACAATTTTTTATGCGATAACAACCACTGCGCAACTAAACTGGCGCAAGTGGTAAACGCATCATAATAGGGCAAACTGGCATCGGTTGAGTTAGCCATTGTCCAACCCCAGACGAGGCTTGTAACGGCTACCAGCAACATCATATGGATGTAATACCTCAGGGTCCCGGCGTGCACGATTACATGGTGTTGATCGTCTAAGTTCTTAGACCAAATCCAGTAGCCATAAATCTGAAAGCCAATATAGATAATGTGCAGTAACATATCTGAATAGAGCTTTACCCCAAAGAATATCCAGGCGTACAACGTGACTTGAATAAGCCCGAAGAAAAAACACCAGATACTCCGTTTAATAACCAAATAGACACACAAAAAGCCTGACATGGTCGCTATCCACTCAATCGGTGAGGCGCCAGCAAAGCCCGTTAGCCATTCACTCCAATTTATTGAAAGTTCACTCATTACGTTGGGTGTCCACGTTATTTGCCTCAAGCATTAGCGTGGGTGTCCACGTTATTTGCATTCATAAGGGGGGCCTTGTTATGCGTCGCTGTGGCTTTATGCGATTTAGGATGGGTGTCCATATTAGCTTTTGTACGTGCTAGCGATAAACCCCAGCTCGTTGTTAAGTCACTGGCCCAGTTAATTGAGACTCTGTTCAAAAGGTGGGTGTCCACGCTATTTATTCACTCCAATTTATTGAAAGTTCACTCATTACGGTGGGTGTCCACGTTACTTGCCTCAAGCATTAGAGTGGGTGTCCACATTAGTTCGTGCACCTTGCAGGCCGCCTGTATGGATGGCAAGTATCTTTTGATGTGGTTTGAAGCGGTTGGTTTCAATCATTTGCATGATGGCAAAGAATAATTTCCCTGAGTATACAGGCTCTATCGGGATCTGAGTTTGTTGCATAAATTGCTGGCAAAAATTGACTAAATCGGGGGGGGATTTTGCGTAGCCGCCATGATGAAAGTCATGTTCGATATGCCAGTTTGGCGTTTTTCGCTTGAAATTTGAGTTTGAACTTATTGACTGTTGCGGCACAAAGCGTTCAACCAACTTTTCCAAGTAAGCTTGGCCTTTCAACACGGCAATGCCAATAACATCACTGCCATGCTTTGGTTGCTCATTGATAAGTCCTGCTAGAGTCGCCCCACTGGCTACCGGAGCGATAATGACGTCGTAGCTATTTTGTAACTCACAAACCATAGTGCTGATGCCGGTGAGCGCTTGCTGCTGGGATCCACCTTCTGGAATAATGACACTCTCAGGGAACCGCATACGGAGCTTTTGCAAAAACGCAGACTGGTCTTTTTGCTGATAAGTGAGCTTATCCACATATTCAATTTGTGTACCCCAGTTGATCATATCGTTCAGGGTGGGGGTTAGGCTATTAGAGTAGTTGCCGCGAACCATTGCTAATAAAGGCAACTTAAGCTGCTGGCAGCAATACGATAAAGCATGCAAATGATTGGAATGACCACCGCCGAAACTGATCACTTGATGCACTTTTGTTCTATCTATGTGTCGCAGTGCGTGTTGCAACTTACGCCATTTATTACCGGAAATCGTGGGGTGGAGTAAATCATCTCGCTTTACCCAAACCGATACCTGATGCTGGTTTTGACAATATATTTCCAACTTTTGTTCGGGCGAAGGCGTGCAGATCCCAAGTTGCGACTCCAGCCAAGACGGTTCAGTGGACACTGGTTTGGGCATCATTGCTAGGACTCATCTGACTGATGGAATCGTTTACTTTCTGCATAGGGCGAGAAATGTTGCACTTCGCCAGTGGCACCTTTTTTCTGTGCTTCAATCCAAAATTCCGCGGTCATTAACTCTGGGTGCAGCTTTTTCAGTAGATCTTTTAGTTCTCGTTTACCCACAATGAAGTGTTCAAATTGCTCAGGAAACACGTCTTCAGGAGACACGGACAAAGTGTCCATCGCAAAAGGATCATCCGACTTAGGTAAGGTTCGAAACGTGCGTTGGTTCATCCAACATATCTCGTCGTAATCGTAAAAAATAACACGGCCATGGCGAGTTAGACCAAAATTCTTGTGCAGCATATCGCCTGGAAATATGTTGGCGGCGGCAATTTGCTTGATACACAACCCTAAATCATCAATGGCATTGTAAATTTTTGTCGGATCAGTTTCGGTTTGCAAAAACAAATTGAGCGGCGTCATTTTGCGTTCAATATAAAGATGTTTGATGATCACTTCATTGTCAGTAACCTCTATATTTTTGCTGGCAACGTCTAGCAACTCCTTTAGCAAATCATCTTCGACTCGTTCTTTTGGAAGTCGAAAGTTAACATACTCATGCGTATCGGCCATGCGCCCTACGCGGTCAGTCATTTTAACTAATCGATAACACTCTTTTACTTGCTCACGAGTAACACTTTTACTTTCTGGGAACTCATCTTTGATGATCTTGAATACCACACCGTAGGAGGGGAGATGAAATACCGCCATGACTAATCCCCGAATACCTGGAGCAACGGTAAATTTGTCATCTGTTTCACCAAGATGTTTAAGAAAATTCCGATAAAACACCGTCTTACCGTGCTTGTAATGCCCAATGGCCATATACAATTCGAAGTTTTTCTTGTTTGGCATTAATTCTTGTAAGAACGCGACCACTTCAGCGGGATATAAGGTGTCCGCCATAAAGTAGGCGCGTGCGAAACCAAAGATGACACTTAAATCTTTGTTGTCAGTTAGCAGTGCATCAACCTGTAAATGAGTGTCATCTTTTACCAATAGCGCAATAACAAAGGGCAGGGTTTCGTCTGGCATGCAGATCCTGCCGATGAGATAAGCCGCCTTACCTCGATAAAAAACCGGTTTTAGGATCTCCACTGTGTGTACGCTTGCTAATTGACGACGGTTCAGTCTTTGTCGCAGCGCGGCATCGAGATGTTCCAAGTCTGACTGTTTATTTTTATACGGAATGCTAAAGCGATAAATCGACAATATAGACGCCATCATGGAGCCAACTGTGCCGCTGGTGTCAAAGCTATTGACGATCTTATGTTTATCTCGGCCTGCTATGTAGCATCGGCTAGGCAATACAAACATGATGTCTTCATCAATTTTTTGGTGTTTGTATATTCTGCCTATCACCGAATTGTAAAAAGTTTCAGCTAGCTCGTACTGCGGATGCTGGTTGAGCTGTTCAGCATACTGCTGTTTTACTTCGTGCCAAAACGCGGTGGATTGTTTATGTGGATTGAGCAAGTTATACAATTCCGCCACAGTATCCGACAAGCTTTGTTCATAGATAGAAATACGCTCTTTGATCGCAAATTGGGTGGCTTTCCATTGTGCCTGCTCAAATCTTTGTTTGGCTCCAGAAGTAATGCGGCAGAACCATCGATAGTTCTTTTCGAAACCAAAAAGTATCTGATAAGCGATTTTTTCTTGAATAGTTGGCATGTGTTCTGTACAAGTACTGGAGTAACAACAACACTATTGAAACATAAAAACCCTTAGTTAATAAGAATAATAATAAAAACAAGGAGAGGTTGTGAGTTTCCCTGTATTGATCTGTGATGATTCTGCGATTGCGCGAAAAATGGTGCAACGTAGTTTGCCTGAAAATTTTGCGAGTGAGATCCAACTTGCTTGCAATGGTCAAGAAGCGGTCGATAAATTACGCGAAAAGCCGTTTGCACTGCTATTGCTTGATTTGACAATGCCTATTATGGACGGCATAGAAGTTCTGCAAGAAATTAAAAAACACTGCATCGAAGTCTTTGTTATCGTGATATCTGGCGATATCCAACCCGAGATGAAACTACGTGTTGAAAAGCTCGGTGCCTTGGATTTTATTGAAAAGCCTGTTGATCCACCTAAGCTGATGTCTGTGTTGCAACGATTTGGCCTTTATTAAGCACAGTTGTATTCTAGTTCTAAGATAGAGCGAATAAATTACTGCGATAGCAAATAAAGCAAACTTTGTGTATTGACATATAGACGTCTATACGGCAGATTGATCACATGAAATTAAAAACAATAATAATGAGCACCACCGGCATGATGATGATTACCAGCCCTTTTGGGAAGGTCGCCGGCTAGTGCATTAAAGAAATTTAAAAAAAGCCCGCGAATCTAGCGGGCTTTTTCGTTATTTGGGGGTGAGTTTTATCATGACTAAGCTGACAAAAGAGCAACAAGACGTATACAGGAGCAACAAATGAAGGTGTTGAAATTCGGTGGATCATCCTTGGCTGATTCAAAACGTTACCTGACGGTAAAAGACATCAGTTTAGCCAGTCATCAAGAAGGTGGCGCCGCGGTGGTGTTATCCGCGCCAAAAGGAGTAACTAACGCTCTGTCTCTTCTATGCGAACAAGCCAGTGCAGGCAAAGATTTTGGCGAGCTGTACGCAAAATTAGGGATGACGTTAAATGGCATTGCCGACGACTTAGCGGCAACCTTGCCAGCATTTCGTCGCGCTCGACTGGCCAGCTTTATAGACACTGTGCTGATAGAGCTGAAACAGCATCTTGAAGGCATAAAGTTACTGCAATGCGCTCCGGAACAAATTGTTGCTAAAATTCTCAGTCTGGGTGAATACGTCAGCGTTAATTTATTCAGTGAAATCCTGGCTTCTTTGGGGCAGAAAAATCACATAATCGACCCGGTAAGCTATATTGTTGCTGAAGGCGACTATCTCGATAGCATCGCCGATGTGGCCGTGAGCAAAGCGCGCTTTGCTGATTTTATTTATGACAAACAAGAAACTTTGATCATGCCGGGTTTTGTTGCCGCTAACGCTGAGGGCGAAAAAGTCACACTCGGGCGCAATGGTTCGGATTATTCCGCAGCTATACTAGCCGCCTGTCTTGATGCCGATTGCTGTGAAATATGGACCGACGTTGATGGTGTATACAATGCCGATCCTAATCAGGTGGAAGGTGCCGTTCTATTAGATAAACTCACTTATCAAGAAGCCATGGAGTTGTCTTACTTTGGTGCTAAAGTGTTGCATCCTAAAACGATCGGCCCAATTGCCCAACACCATATTCCCTGTCTAATTCGTAACACGTTAAATCCCTCAGCGCCTGGCACCTTAATTGGCAAAGAATCCAGTGAAATTTGGACCAGTGTAAAAGGTATTTCGCATCTAGATGATATGACAATGTTTAACGTGGCTGGACCGGGCATGAAAGGCATGGTTGGTATGGCAAGTCGAGTATTTGAAGTCATGTCAAATGCGAATATTTCCATCAGCCTGATCACTCAATCTTCTTCGGAGTACAGTATTAGCTTCTGTATTCACAGTAAGGACGCTGATAAAGCGCAAAACTTGCTTGAAGACGCCTTCGCATTAGAACTAGCAAACAATTTACTTGATCCAATTGAAGTGCGTCACGAATTAGCGATCGTCACCTTAGTTGGTGATGGGATGCGACATTCCAAAGGTCTTGCAGCCAAATTCTTTACGTCCTTAGCGCAAGCTAGAGTAAATAATGTGGCTATTGCTCAAGGGTCCTCTGAACGCTCTATTTCTACGGTTATTGAAAGACACCGCGCCAAAGAAGCGGTGAAGGTAGTTCACCAGAATTTTTTCTCCAATTCCCACTCCATTGACGTTTTCCTGGTAGGTTGTGGGAATGTAGGAAAGGAATTATTACAGCAAATGGCCCGTCAGCAACCGCTATTGGCAGATCGCGGCATTAGCCTGAAAGTCTTTGGAATCGCTAACAGTAAGAAGTTGTTGTTGAATCCTCAAGGAATCGACCTCCAAAACGGTTGGGCAGAGTCATTGGCAGGCGCCGACTCGACCTTTTCATTAGATCGATTGCAAGAGTTTGTTCAACAAAACAGTTTGGTCAATCCGGTCATCGTCGATTGCACAAGCAATGAACATATTGCCAGTCAGTATGTTGACCTTATGTCTGCTGGCTTTCACGTTGTCACACCGAACAAAAAAGCCAATACCTGCGATATCGCTTACTACAAAAAGCTACGCGCCACAGCACAACAAACGAACCGACAATTTTTATATGAAACAACGGTAGGAGCAGGTTTGCCGGTTATTGATAATCTGCAGAAATTGATTTTTGCGGGCGACGAACTAAAACGCTTCGAAGGTATTTTATCGGGTTCGTTATCTTACGTCTTTGGCAAGTTGGACGAAGGGTTGAGCTTATCTGAAGCGACGGCAGTGGCTAAAGAATCCGGTTTTACCGAACCAGATCCTCGTGATGATTTATCCGGGATGGACGTGGCCCGAAAATTATTGATTATGGCGCGTGAAGCCGATCTTGAATTGGAATTATCCGATATTGAAATTGAGTCTGTTTTACCTTCGTCTTTTGATGACTCCGGCACTATTGAAGACTTCCTGACCAATTTACCAAAGATTGACGACCACTACCGTCAGTTAATCGATAAAGCGCGAGCAGAAAACAAGGTTTTGCGTTATGTTGGAACCATAGAAAAAGGACACTGCAGGGTTGCATTGAAGGCCGTTGCTAGCGATCATCCGTTATATAGCATTAAAGATGGCGAAAATGCATTAGCAATTCATAGCCACTACTACCAACCCATACCTTATGTTATTCGAGGTTATGGTGCAGGCGCTACGGTGACTGCAGCTGGAGTATTTGCCGATGTTTTACGCACCATGCCTTGGAAACAGGATATTTAATTAATGGCGAAAAAAGTTACAGCTTATGCTCCAGCCTCTATTGGCAATGTCAGTCTTGGATTCGATTTACTCGGTGCGGCGCTTAAGCCAATTGATGGGCACTGCTTAGGAGACAAAGTCGAAGTGAGCTCAGCTGAGCAATTTTCACTAAATGTTGTTGGGCGGTTCGCGCATAAACTACCGGCAGATCCCACTACTAATATTGCGGCTCACTGTTTCCATATGTTCAGCGCTAAGCTCAAAGAAAAGGGAATTCCAGTGTCCGACGTGGCAATGGTATTACACAAAAACTTGCCTATCGGCAGTGGGCTTGGCTCCAGTGCCAGTTCGATTGTGGCTGCATTACATAGTTTAAATGTGTTTTTTGACTCGCCTTTTAGTCAACATCAAATGTTATTGATGATGGGCGAACTCGAAGGACAAATCAGTGGCAGTGTTCATTATGATAACGTAGCTCCTTGCTTTGTCGGTGGCTTGACTTTAATGAATCATCACGGCGACCATATTGCACTTAAGTTGCCGTTGTTCGAAAATTGGTATTGGGTTGTGTGTTACTCAGGTATCAGTGTGTCGACTTCGGTAGCCAGAGACATTCTTCCAAAGCAAGTATCTATTGCCGATACGATAAAGTTTGGTCAACAGTTAGCGGTATTTGTTGATGCTTGCCATAGACAAGATGAAAATTTGGCCGCGGCCATGATGCAAGATGTGGTGGCTGAACCTTATCGCAAGAGCTTGTTACCTAACTTTGACGCCAGCCGTGAATTTGTTATGCAAAATGGTGGGCTTGCATTCGGTATCTCGGGTTCAGGCCCTACTGTATTTGCAATTACTAATGACGCGCAGCATGCAGAAAAAATAAAAGATTGGTTACAACAACACTATATTCAAAACGACGACGGCTTCAGCCACATATGTCGTATAGATGCGCAAGGGGCTGATGCCTCTACGATTATCGCGTGAAACTAGATTAATCAAGAAAGGTAGTAAACAAGTGGAATTGTTCAACTTAAAAGATGAAACCGACTCAGTCAGTTTCGCAGAGGCAGTAAAAAAAGGCTTAGGTAAACATCAAGGGTTATATTTCCCCAAGCAGTTCTCTGTGTTTGATAATATCGACGAAATTTTGGCAAAGCCTTTTGTAGAACGCTCGGTGGAAATATTATCACGGCTTATTGGTGATGAGATGCCTCGAGAGCAGATTCAAGGCATTGTTGAAAAGGCGTTTGTGTTTGACGCTCCGCTCGCTAAAGTTACCGACAACGTTTATTGCTTAGAACTATTTCATGGTCCGACATTAGCATTTAAAGACTTTGGTGGCCGATTTATGGCGCAGGTCTTATCGGTTATAGCTCAGGGAGAGCCGATTACCATTCTGACTGCGACCTCGGGTGACACCGGTGCTGCGGTCGCTCATGCGTTTCATGGTTTAGATAATATCAATGTGGTGATTTTATATCCTAAGGGCAAAATCAGTTTGCTGCAGGAGAAACTGTTTACGACTTTGGGTGACAATATCCACACTGTCTCTATTGATGGTGACTTTGATGCCTGCCAACAATTAGTTAAGACCGCATTTGATGATGCCGATGTACGTGAAGGATTACACCTAAACTCTGCTAACTCGATTAATATTAGCCGCTTGCTCGCCCAAGTCTGCTATTACTTTGAAGCAGTTTCACAATTAACAGATGCACAGCGTAGCGACTTGGTTATCTCTGTTCCCAGCGGAAACTTCGGTAACCTAACTGCTGGTATGATAGCCAAAGTAATGGGCTTACCGATCAAAAAATTTATAGCGTGCACCAATGCTAACGACACTGTGCCGCGTTATCTTAAAACTGGAGAATGGTCTCCTAATCCGACAGTGGCTACTTTGTCCAATGCCATGGATGTTAGTCAACCGAATAACTGGCCTCGCATCGAAGCGTTAATTGAACGAGGCGAAATTGATAAATCAATGTTAGTAGGCGATGCGGTTGATGAGCAATATACGCAACTAGCAATGAAACAACTGGCGCAACTCGGCTATATCAGTGAACCTCACGCAGCTATTGCGTATCGGGCGTTGACGCGCGTTTTAGAAGATCATGAAACCGGTATCTTTTTAGGTACAGCGCATCCTGCTAAATTTAGAGAGAGCGTAGAGACGATTTTAGGACAACCTATAAGTTTGCCTCAACCACTAGCCGATTGTGCCGGAAAAGAAATTTTGTCAGCGCAATTATCAAGTGATTATGCGCAGCTTAAACAGCATATGTTTTCAATCTTAAAGAGTTGACAGTGGCTACGTGGAATGACGTGCTGAGCGACGAAAAGCGCAAACCTTACTTTAAGAAGATCTTAGACTACGTCGCATCCGAAATAGCGGCAGGTAAAACGGTCTACCCAAAGCAAGACGATGTCTTCAATGCGTTTTCGTTAACCGAATTTGACCAAGTTCGAGTCGTCATTCTAGGTCAGGATCCTTATCATGGCCCAGCTCAGGCCAATGGATTGTGTTTCTCCGTTAATGACGGCGTGAAGATTCCCCCTTCGCTGCGCAACATATTTAAAGAGTTAGCCGCCGATATTGATGAGTTTAAGATACCTTCGCGTGGAAACTTAGGCCAATGGGCTCAGCAAGGGGTGCTCATGCTCAATACGGTATTAACCGTGGAAGAAGGCAAGGCGCACTCTCACTCTAAAATTGGTTGGGAGCGATTTACTGACAAAGTGATTAGCGTGTTAAATGCGCAATCACATGGTCTGGTTTTTCTGTTGTGGGGCAGTCATGCACAGAAAAAAGGTAATATCATCGATCGCTCAAAACACACTGTGTTGAGCGCTCCTCACCCTTCACCTTTATCTGCTCATCGCGGCTTTTTTGGATGTGGACATTTTTCTACAACAAATCGAATATTAGCAGAAAAAGGTACCTCTCCAATTAATTGGCAACTTTAAGCTTTATCAGAAAATAAAAAGCCCCGACATCGGGGCTTATTTATTTTAAAGATTAGCTAGCTCTGATTCCAAAGACATATCCATATCTTCTAATTCTTTTCTTAAACGGTAACGATCATGTATCGCTTCAATTTCTCTCCACTTACGCTTTTTGCTTTTAGTTTTAGAAGGGCGGGATTCGGTATCGATCATCGACAATAATTCTTTAGTATCCACTATACGTCTCCATTTTTGTTTGGCGCAAATAAGGCTGGGCAACGATTTAGTTTTTTCCTGACTATTTTCATTACCGACTATGTATTTACCATAAGTACGCGCAAAATAAAACACTTACTTTTACTTTATGTTAACAAATGATGACATTTTCGTGACATTGAGCAGGTCGCGATAGGTCACTACTCCAGTGGCTTTTCATGGTTTCGGTGGTCGAATATGTTAACGAGTTTGTTAACAAGCTTTACAGCTTTGGTCATGTTCAATGCAAGGCTAATTTATTTCATGGCTGTCTACGCTAAATTGGTGGTCGATTATGCAACGGTGTGGTGACTGTCACGCTAATTGGATGGCCGGTTATTTAGAGTAGAAATGGCTGTCCACACCAATTCTATTTCTCAAATCATTGCAAAAGTCATGATGAAATACCCGCCTCAGAAATACGATGTAACAGTGGGTGTCCACGTTACAGAGGTGATACTTGTGGTGGGTGTCCAAATTACAGCCTCAGAAATACGGTGGAGAGTTGGTCTTTACGATAGTGGCGTAAAAGTGGGTGTCCACGTTACGGAGGTGATACTTGTGGTGGGTGTCCAAATTACAGCCTCAGAAATACGGTGGAGAGTTGGTCTTTACGATAGCGGCGTAACAGTGGGTGTCCACGTTACGGAGGTGATACTTGTGGTGGGTGTCCAAATTACAGCCTCAGAAATACGGTGGAGAGTTGGTCTTTACGATAGCGGCGTAACAGTGGGTGTCCACGTTAAAGGGTCTTTACGATAGTGGGGTAAGAGTGGGTGTCCTCGTTAAAGAATATTCGTTTAATCAGAACAAAATATGCCAGTGAGGAGTTTCACTGGCATTTTGTTGTTGGATAACTTTTGAGGGACTTCGATGCTAGATAGCTAAACCTAGCGATTGGCTTGTCTGAATTTTTCGATTAGTTGATTGGTGGAGGCGTCAAATTCGAGTGTGGCATCAGTATTGACTAACTTATCTAACACCTGATTACCTAACACTTTACCTAATTCCACTCCCCACTGGTCAAATGAATTTACGCCCCAAATTGCGCCTTGCACAAAAACTTTGTGCTCATACATAGCTACAAGTGCACCTAAAGTATGAGGATCAAGTTGCTCGAATAACAAGGTGTTGCTGGGTTTGTTACCGGGCATCGTTTTGTGTTTTGCTAAGCCTTTGCGCGCACTTTCGTCCAAGTCGGCTGACGCTAGGTCTGCGTAGCACTCTTGGTATGTTTTTCCTTGCATTAATGCTTGGGTTTGACCAAAACAATTTGAGGCTAGCATGGCGTGATGGATATCGTTTTGTTGTGGTACGTTTAACGGCAACATAAAGTCAGCAGGAATAAGCACTTTGCCCTGATGAATGAGTTGATGGAAAGAGTGCTGTCCGTTGGTGCCTTCACTGCCCCAAATAACAGGGCCAGTCGCATAGTCGATATCGTCCGCTTGGTTGGCCACGCCTTTTCCATTACTTTCCATATCAAGTTGCTGAACGTAAGCAGGAAAACCTCTAAGGTAGTGGTAATAGGGCAACAACACGTGACTTTGTGCACCATGAAAGTTGGTATACCAAACCCCCAATAAACCCAGCAACATTGGCAGATTTTCAGTGGCGGGTGCAGTTTTAAAATGGGTATCCATGGCAAAGGCACCCTCTAACAATGCACGATAGTGCTCATAGCCAACGGTTAGAGCAATAGGAAGACCAATTGCAGACCACAGCGAATAGCGACCACCGACCCAGTCCCACATAGGGAATATGTTATTTTCATCCATGCCAAACTCAACCGCGGCTTTGACATTTGAAGATACCGCTACAAAATGTTTAGCAATATCGTTTTGTGAACCTCCTTGATCCAAAAACCACTGTTTAGCCGTTAGCGTATTTTGTAAGGTCTCTTGGGTGGTAAACGATTTGGAAGACATCACGAACAGTGTGTCGGTATGGTCTAATTTGGCGAGCACATCTTGAATATGGCAAGCATCAACATTAGCGACATAATGCACAGATATCCCATCTTTCCAATAGGGTTTTAATGCTTCAGACATAATTTTGGGGCCAAGGAATGAACCACCAATACCAATACTGACAATGTGTTTTATTGCCTTACCGGTATATCCCTTGTGTTGGCCAGAATGGATCTGTTGCACAAAATCTTTAATTTTGTCTTGTGTCGCTAACACATCGGGCATCACGTCAACACCGTCAACCATTACGGGTTCACCTGAAAAATTACGCAGGGCGGTATGCAACACCGCCCTTTGTTCGGTGTGGTTTATTATTTCACCTGCAAACATCGCATCACGTTTTTGCGGAACTTGTTGACGATGAGCCAGATTAAGTAACCCCTGCAATATGTCGGGATTGATCAAGTTTTTTGAGTAATCTAAGGTGATCCCACAGGCAGATGTCGTGTATTTCGCTGCTCGTTGAGGATCCGCATTGAACCAATCTCGCATATGCTGGCCTTGTATACTTTGCGCCAACTTAGACAAGACATTCCACTGTTCGGTTTGATTTACTGTTGTCATGGTTTCCTCACGTTTCAATTTAAACAGGTTATAAAAGGCTTTTCAGCATGCTTTCTAACTTGTTCTGATCTTTAGCAAAATTTCTGATCCCTTCGGCTAATTTCTCGGTGGCCATAGGATCTTGGTTGTGCTCCCAGCGAAATTCACTTTCGGTCATTCTGGCTCCAGGTGTTTTGCTTGCACCCTTGTCGACTAATTTGGTCTCAAGTCCACCGCTGGTTTGCGATAGCTCTTCTAATAAATTTGGGCTAATGGTTAAACGGTCACAACCGGCTAGTTCAATAATTTCACCGGTATTGCGGAAGCTTGCGCCCATAACGACCGTTTTATAACCGTGTTCTTTGTAGTATTGATAGATATTGCTGACAGATACCACACCTGGATCTTCGTTGGCAGGATAACTGTCTTTACCCGTACTGGCTTTATACCAATCTAAAATACGTCCCACAAAAGGCGATATAAGATAAACACCGGCTTCGGCGCAGGCTCTGGCTTGAGCAAAGCTGAAGAGTAATGTGAGGTTGCAGTTTATACCCTGTTTTTCAAGCTGTTCAGCAGCGCAGATCCCTTCCCACGTTGACGCAAGTTTAATGAGTACACGTTCTTTACTCACGCCTGCTTGTTCGTATAAGCCAATTAGTTTTTTGGCTTTTTCGATACTGCCTTGGGTGTCAAATGACAGTCGAGCGTCAACTTCTGTTGAGATTCGACCCGGCACAATATCAACTATTTCTTTACCGATACTCACCGCCAGCATGTCACCTGCATCTTCAATTTGTTGAACCGGATCACTGGACTGTTGCTTCGCCCATGCAACTGAGCTATCGATTAACGATTTGTATTGAGGTAATTCTGATGCCTTAAGCAACAATGATGGATTAGTTGTGGCGTCAACAGGTTGATATTTCTTTATTGCTTCGATGTCACCTGTATCTGCAACTACAGTAGTGATTTCTCTTAACGCAGCTAATTGATTTGTCATGAATACCTCAGATATAAAATGTTTGGCGAGACTATCGTCAAAGTGATCTAGTCAACTCGAAGTCACGCTAGAAAGTGACCTATAGGGTATAACTGTTGGGGCTGGGTTTCTACTCAATTAGGTTCTCGTTTAGTAAAAAATAGTCTATTTACCACTGCACATCCAGTGAAGCCAATTTTGCCTGTGAGTAGCTAGCCAAAAACCAGCTCTGACATCGAGCTCAGGTTGCTGATTAAACACTCAAGTAAGAATGTGTTTAATACGATCTTTGTTTGAGTGAAAACATAATAGCGTGTTTAAACTCACGTTTAGTAACGCTGCATGCAATGCGATTTACCAATCAATACTGTACAATGCCTGCAAAGTTAAATTAGTTATTACTCGAGGATAGTGAATGCTGTTTGTTGTCTCGCCAGCGAAGAATTTAGATTATGAACAACCCGCGAATACCACACGGTATTCTGAACCTGATTACTTAGATGAATCGCAGAAATTGATCAAGCTATGTCGCAAAAAGTCGCCTGCTGAGCTTTCGAGTCTAATGAATATTAGCGATAAACTCGCGGGATTAAATGCTGCGCGTTTTTCGAGTTGGTCGATTCCGTTTGACACTGACAACGCGAAGCAAGCTGTCTTGGCATTCAACGGAGACGTTTATACTGGGTTAGAAGCACAAAGCTTATCCGAAGACGAGATGCAATTTGCTCAGCAGCATATGCGCATTTTGTCAGGGCTTTATGGACTTTTGCGTCCCTTAGACCTTATGCAACCTTATCGCTTAGAAATGGGCACCAAGCTAGAGAACAGCAAAGGCAAAGATCTTTACGCTTTTTGGGGGGATCAAATTACCAAAGGGCTGAATAAACAGCTTGCTGCACAACAAACGGATGTATTAGTCAATTTGGCGTCCAATGAGTATTTTAAGGCAGTTAAACCGAAAAAGCTTAATGCTCAAATCATCACTCCGGTATTCAAAGATAAGAAAAACGGTCAATATAAAGTGATTAGCTTTTTTGCTAAAAAGGCCAGAGGGCTAATGGCGCGCTATATTATTCAACACAAACTCACCTCTGCAGAGCAACTCAAGGACTTTGATTTAGGTGGTTACCAATTTGCGGAATCTCTCAGTGATAGTAAGCAGTGGGTATTCACCAGAGAAGAGCAACTGGCCTAACCAAGCAACAGGGGGGCTAACGAGTAACCTTTGGTGATTTTTGTTGTCTCAGTTACTGGCAAATCGGTTTACGTACAATTAGATATCGCTAAAGCTTAGTGCTTGCCTGCGATAAAACTTTCACAGGTAGTAACCTGTTTACTTCAAGGAAAGACAATTTTTATGTGTATCAAACATAGCGGTCTTAAAGCCCCTATAGTGGCAACCTTAACTTTGTTAGCTATGAGCCATAATGCTATGTCTCAAGAGGGCCAATTAGAGGCCAATTTTGCTCAATGTGTTGCACAGATTGAGCAACAAGCTAATGCCGCAGGGATCAGTAGCCAGGTAATTGAGCATGCCCTAGGCGATGTAACAAAAATAGACAAAGTGCTTGAATATGATCGTAATCAGCCAGAGTTTGTTCAGACCTTTCCTGCATACCTAAATAAACGGGTGACGCCCTGGCGAATCGATAAAGGGCGAGAGATGCTCGCCAAACACCAAGACTTGCTCGCAAGGTTAACCCAACAATACGGTGTGCCTGCCCACTATCTCGTTGCTTTTTGGGGCTTAGAAACCAACTTCGGTAATTACAAAGGCAAAATGCCAATAATTGATTCCTTAGCAACCTTGGCCTGCGATCCGCGAAGAAGTCAATTTTTCACGCAAGAGTTGTTGGTGGCTTTACAACTAATGCAACGCGAGCAACTTGATAAAAGCAAAATGCTTGGCTCGTGGGCCGGTGCAATGGGACATACGCAGTTTATGCCCTCTGCTTATCTTAATTACGCGGTGGATGGAGATGGCGATAGCAAAGTTGACTTGTGGGACAGTGAAGCGGATGCG
This sequence comes from Aliiglaciecola litoralis, assembly GCF_039523355.1. Lineage (NCBI taxonomy): Bacteria > Pseudomonadati > Pseudomonadota > Gammaproteobacteria > Alteromonadales > Alteromonadaceae > Aliiglaciecola > Aliiglaciecola litoralis. The sequence goes on from NZ_BAAAFD010000003.1 coordinate 148,194, forward strand.
TTAAGCTCAGCGGCAAATTTTCTAAATCAGCTGGGCTGGCAAAGCGGGTTTATCTGGGGCCGCGAAGTATTGTTACCCGACTCTCTGGACTACGCTTTAGCCGGCAAAGATCAACGTAAAAGCCTAAGCCAATGGTCGCAGTTAGGACTCACCAGAACAAATCATTCCCCACTACCGGAGAGTGAAGTCGATGCCTCTCTAATTTTACCTACAGGTGCTAAGGGGCCTGCATTCTTAGTGTACAAGAATTTCGATGTGATCATGCGCTGGAACAACTCTGAATCTTACGCGCTAGCCGTGGGATATTTAGCTGATTTGCTCATTGGTAAAGCCCCATGGCATACGCCCTTGCCTGATCTTAAGAGTTACCCTATAAGTCAAATGAAAGACTTACAGACAAACCTCAACGCGTTGGGATTTGATGTGGGAGAGGCTGATGGGATAGCTGGGCCTGCCACTCGCAAAGGTATCCGGGCATTTCAAAAATCAGTTGATTTGACTGCCGATGGTTATCCATCACCAGAGGTGTTTGCCGCAGTGCAAAAAGCCATTGAGGTGCCACAGAATGAGTCAGACATAAAGTAACTAAAAGGCTTTTATGGGCTTCGCTCAGTTTGGTTCGGTTTTTTGCTGATGTCCCATGTTTGGCATTTCAAAAATCAGTTGATTTGACTGCCGATGGTTATCCATCACCAGAGGTGTTTGCCGCAGTGCAAAAAGCCATTGAGGTGCCACAGAATGAGTCAGACATAAAGTAACTAAAAGGCTTTTATGGGCTTCGCTCAGTTTGGTTCGGTTTTTTGCTGATGTCCCATGTTTGATTAAACAAGGTTTTGAAGGGACACCAGATAATCGTTTTAAGCGGGCGTCTTTTCGGGTAGGTATTTAGCCAGCATGTTCAACAATTCGATATGCTTAATGGGCTTAGTGATATAATCATTCATGCCAACGTCAAATGCTTTGGTATAATCCGATTGCATGGCGTTGGCTGATAACCCACAAATAACGACATCATTAAATCCTTGATCTCGGATCATTTTAGTCGCCTCATAACCGTCCATTTTCGGCATTTGAATATCCATCAACACCAAGTCATAATGCGGTGAATTTTTAATTTTAGTTACCGCCTGAATTCCATCTTCAGCGATATCATAGGTAATATTCATATTTTTGAGCATTTGACCGGCAACTATCTGATTGATGTGATTATCTTCAACAAGCAATACATGCCCTTTTAACATTATATTGTTTTGCTTCTCTTTCTCAATTAGCTCTTCATCTGATTCGTGCTCAATATCTAAAACGTCTTCAATGAATCGTCTAAATTGGACGCCTGAAAATGGATGGGAAAGCACCGGTACTTGCCATTTTTGTGCTAGCAACGAAGGCAAGGTATTAGGTTGAGTATTAGTAACTAATCCTATGTTTACCTTCCACTCAATAGCTCTTTGAATATCCGCTTGTAGTGCTTTGTGGGCCTTAATATCGTCCACTTCAATCAACAGTATAGCTTGTTCCTTTGCAGGTTTTCGGCACAGTTCTAAGCTGTCGCTATTCAGATAGCGATATTTTTCATGTAGCGCCATTGCATAGCTTTGGGGGACTAAATGGTTCTTTGAGGTTGAAAGCAAAAATAGCTCAACGGGGTAATCAAAGGTTAACAAAGACTCTGACATCCGTTCAATATCTAATTCTAATTTTACATCAAAGCGGGTACCTTCGAATCGGGTCGAATCCACACTGATAGTGCCATTCATTAATTCGACTAATTGTTTAACAATGGATAACCCAAGACCCGTTCCTCCGAATTCGCGACTGGTTGAGCCATCGGCCTGAGTGAAGGGGGCAAATACTTTATCGAGCTGTTCAGGCTCCATGCCTATGCCCGTATCTATGACCGCTATCTTTAATGCAATTTTTGAGGGACTAATAGGTTTAAAGTCAACTTCGATACGCACAGTGCCATTGCGGGTAAATTTTACTGCATTTGTGCATAAATTGAGTAGCACTTGGCTGATACGCAGCGGATCTCCGATAATAGTTGCGGGCAGTTTGGGGTTGGCAATAAATTGAATATTTAGATTTTTCTCTTTGGCTTTAATCGAAATGTTGCCCAATAAATTTTCAAACATTGACTCCGGCGAGAATCGAATGTTTTCTAGATCTAACTTGCCAGCTTCAATTTTGGAAAAATCTAAAATATCATTGATTAAAGTCATCAATATCTGAGTTGAGTAAGATACTTTTTGTAAATACTCACGCTGCTCTTTTGTAAGCTCGGTCTTTAACACTAACTCTACAAGTCCACTGATACCATTCATTGGCGTCCTGATTTCATGGCTCATATTTGCCAGGAATATGCTCTTGGAATTTGCTGCTTGTTTTGCACGTAGCGTGGAAGTCGCTAACTCTTGATTGAGTCTGGTTTGCTGCGCATTATGCTTTTTAGCTTCGAGTAATAAGTGGTTAGTTTGTAGGTTTTTATCATGGAAAACTTCAGCGGCTTTTGCTAATTGACCAATTTCATCTTTGCGATGGGTTAGGGGGATACGCTCTATGTCATCCTGATTCGCTAACATTTTGAACAAGTCGGTCATGGTATTGATCGGCAAAGCAACGCGATAAATGAAAAATATTGCCACGCCGAGGAATAACAACAGTGTAATACCGGCAAAAAAATCTAAACGCACTTGATCTTTTGTCGACTCTTCTACGATTTGTTTGTCAACAGCCTGTTGCCGGTCATCGACAAGTTGGTTTAGCTCTTGTGCTAAATACAAAAATTCATTGGCTGATCCTGCCATCACCACATTGGCTAAAAATAAGTAACCGCGGGTAACTTGAGTTAACTGAACAAAACCATTTGAAAGTAAGTTCAATTCTCTTTCTATTGAATCCTTAAACGCAGGGATACCTTGTAGCCCTTGCAAATGTTGACGTGTGCCGTCTAGGCGCTGCTGGAACTCTGCAATTAGCAAGGGTTCAGGCTCAAGCAAATAATTTAATAAACTTATCCGAGCTTGGGAAAAGTTAAAGCCTAAATCAATAAGAGATTTTCGTTGTTCAGAGGTTAGTGATTGAATTGTCTGCTGGGAAGAAAACGCCTGTTCTAAGCGTGAAAACATCTGATTGATATCTTGTCTAATGATAGCGTCGCGCCGAGAGCGTCCAGCAACAACAGTTTCAAAATTATTTTTGTAGTCATGCAAGTGCGAATGCATGCGAGAGATTAAATCTAGATAAGACTCCACGTTATCTTCATCTTGCACTAAGGATTCTAACTTATTCAGATTATTGTTAATTTGAACATAAAGATCTTCAAATCGTTTGAGGATCGAATTGCTGGCAGTTTGTTTGAAAATCAACACATACCGCTGCAAATCTAATACATCTTTTTCCAATTTCCCAACCAGGTTAACTTTGTTGACCGTTTGTTGGGAAAGCGAAATGCCGTCTAAAAAGCGAGCTTGGTTTTGTCGAGACAAATAAGTTTGCACCACCAACAACAGGATGAAAATGAAAAGCGCAAAGAATATCTGAAATTTAAGTGATCTAAACAATTCGTTTTTGCCGCCTAAGCTATTTTGCAAAGTGATTGATTTTGCAGTTAATTTTTTATGTTATGTGAGTTAATGCTAAGAGCTTATAAACTCATACCACTTTTGTAAACTGTAATCGTAGTTTGGCATCACCGTATTCCATACTGCTACATTACTAAATCGATTAGTATAACTTCCGCCAGTGCGAGTACTCCCTTTTTTGACCGACACATTGCCGTCAGTGCCTCTAAGATCTTCTCTGGCCGGCAGGCCTTGATACCAATATTTCCATTCCGCTTCGCTGAGGTATTTGGCTGAACGTTGCGGGTTGGAAATGTAATATCCCTGTCTGGCGATGAAGGCGCCCGGCCAACCTGATAGCCACCAATTCATATAATCATATGCGGCGTCTTTTTTTGACTCTGTTATGGCGGACGATAAACACATAACACCATGCCAGCCGCGATAACCCTCTTTAGGCGCTGCAAAAGTAACAGGGACATTTTGTCCATTAAGTGCGGATACCGCTGGAGAGAACATACTTTGAATATGAACGCGGTTAGTTTTCATGAAATTTACCGATTCAGGTACCGAAGTCCAAAAACCACTGAAGTGATCTTGTTGCTTTAAGTCGATGAGGTAATTAAATAAAACATCCAACTCAGCCTTACTCATTGCGCCAATATCATTGAAAGTTACTACACCTTGAGCTTGTGCGGCCAATGCTAAGTCAAATAAACCTATGGTTGGTGCATTCACAATCGCTACTTTTCCTTTGTGCTTTGGATCTAATAACCATCCCCAGCTTTCGGTTTCAAAAGGCTCTCCTTTTTTAATAAAGTTAGTGTTATAACCAAATGAATCAACATTATGCACGTAGGGTAGGAAACTGATTTTGTCAGTGTGTTGAGTACCTAATGAGTTATCGTCTTGAACATGCAAAATTTTGTAAGGGGCGTCGCCAGCGCCAATCTTAGCTGACTCTGTAACCTTGCCGGTTTTTGTCAGTGAATTTATTTCATCCCAGTACCGTATACGTTTTTTATCAATCGCCTGAATTGACCCTGCGCGCCACAGTACGTTAATACTGTTTGACCATTGCTCAAAAAGATCAAAGGATGCAGGTTGTATTGATGCTTTTTGCACCACAGCCGCGCTGCCTTTGGCCTCGAATATTAATTCAATACCTAAATCTTGCATGGCTCTTTGGCGCAATTCCTCTTGCAGAGTAACGTGAGTACCCAGCACTTTTAGCGTCATTTTTTTACGAGCAAATACATAAGGCGCTTTGGTGACAGCCAGCGTGGAGACGCCGGCCAGCGCCAGTTTTTTCAAGGTCTTTCGTTTATGATCATCGCATGAACCGGGTTTGCTTTGCACTTCTATGTCCCACGGTAATTTTTTTGAATAGACTAATACGGTAGAACAAAATTGATTTTTTTGCCATAAACCGTTGGTCTAAAGATAGTCTTGGTATTGCTTGAAAAATAAACTTAAACTATTGTTCTTTATACAATTTTTGTTCAAAAGTGAGTGTTTGTGATATTTGCTGCTGAGACAAGTCAATTTTGAAGCGATAATGTTCTTCGTCATCAAACGGCATAACGGCAAGATAATAAATCGCATCACCTTCATTAACCTGTTTAAAATCAAGTTCGATGGTGTTACCCAACAAGTTTCTTGCAGTACCAGTTATCACCACTTCTTGCGCTTGCTTGGACGTCCTATCAAGTACTGAGATATTTACCAAGGTATTGTTAGAGCTGCGCTGAATGTTGTTTGCCCGCGCTATTTCAGGGGTTAAAAACGTGGTGTTAAAAGCGATATAATGCACGTCCCAATTGCCCAGCGTCTTCTTCTGTTCAGCGTGCGATTGAAAGGACAATACCAACAATAGCAGCCACAACCACTTCACTTTATTTAATATCAATTTAGCTGACCTCATCTTATGCTTAACTCAAACCAATGAGTTTCATGATAAAAATCAAAAGGATGATTAAAACCATTGGGGATAAGTCCAAACCACCAATCGGTGGCAATATGCGCCTGATGGGAGCGATAAGAGGCTCAGTTAGCTGGTGGAACAAATGCTCCATCGGATTGTTCCCCTGACTCACCCAACTCAATATGGCGCGAATGACCAACACATAGATAACCAGCTGTACTGCCTCTCCAATCAAGAAGAAAAAGGCATTGAGCAACAATCCAACTATGTGAATCTGTCCAACTCCAAGCAGCATCAGCTTAATCCATATATGCAATACCGCGATCGCGAAAGCAAACAGGAAAGTGGCAGTATCAAATCTGCCGATAGAGGGCACGATACGGCGCAGCGGCCCTACGACTGGATGAGTGACTTTGACTACAAATTGACTTAACGGGTTATAGAAATCCGCTTGGGCTAATTGCAGCCACATGCGCAGTAAAATAACCATTAAGTAAAGCGTAAATAGCGTGGTAATTAGAAAATCGATAGCTGTCATAGAAAATACTAACCTTAAAACTGTTGCGTCATTTGTTGAGCTCGTTTGATCGCTGCATCCATTGCTTTAGCAACCAAATCTGTTAGTTGGTCAGATTGAAAGCTCTCAATTGCTTTGGCCGTTGTGCCGCCTTTAGAAGTAACTTGGGCCCGCAACTCACTTAATTCAAGGTCTTCATTGTGACAAACCATTTCCGCAGCCCCTAACATCGCCTGTTGCACCAGTTTGCGGCTGGTGTTTTTATCCATACCCAACGCCATTGCATGATTTTGCATAGCTTCTAGGAAGAGGAAAAAATACGCTGGGCTGCTGCCTGCGGTGGCAATAACAATGTCAATGTCAGATTCTTTTTTAACCCAAATGGCTTCTCCGACACTGCTCATCATATCAAACACAAAGGTTTTGTCGCTTTCGTCGACACTGTCTTGAGCAAACAAGCCGGTCATTCCTTTACTCAATAAGCTTGGTGTGTTGGGCATGGTTCTAATCAGTGGATAATGACCGCCAAGCATGTCCAATAAGCGTTCGCTGTTAATCCCTGCGGCAATAGATACAAACACTTTACCTGCTAACGACTGTTTCGCTAAGTCTTGACATACTTGCTCCATCAATTGCGGTTTTACCGCTAATACAATCACATCAGACTCGGCTACCGCATGGTGGTTGTCTTGTGTGGTGTTGATGCCATGTCGTTCAGCCAATTTATCCAATTTTTGTGGAGAAGGGTTACTGGCGGTGATCAGGTTGCTTGGGTAGCCACTGTTAACTAATCCAGAAATGATTGCTGCCGTCATATTGCCCGCGCCAATAAAAGCGATTCGTCGTTGTTGCATACTAATAATGTTTCTCCTGTTATGTTCGAGCACCAAAAATAGCGGTGCCCAGTCTTACCATGGTACTACCATTTTCAATGGCTAATTGCATGTCGCCAGTCATACCCATCGAAAGTGTATCTATATTAGGGTAAAGGTGTTTTAACTGAAAGAACAGGTCCTGCATCCGCAAAAAGCTGTCTTTTAACTGCTCATCAGTTTGTTCGGCCTTAGGAATGGTCATTAATCCGCGTAATTGCAAATTCGCAAGAGATGCAACCTGAGCAGCCATTTCCAGTACTTCCTCTGGCAACACCCCCGCCTTTGTGGATTCGTTATTAATGTTAACTTGGATCAATACATTCAATTTTTTGTGTGGTGAGCGTAAAGTGTTTAATCGATTTGCGATCTTGGCGCGATCAATACTTTGCACCCAATCAAAATGTTCAGCGACCAATTTGGCTTTGTTCGATTGTAATGGGCCAATAAAATGCCACTCGATATCGCTAAGTTCGTTCAGTGCTTGAATTTTTTCAACGCCTTCCTGCACATAGTTTTCACCAAATAATCGGTGTCCAGCTTCATACGCTTGAACGATATCTGATACCGGTTTAGTTTTACTTACTGCTAGCAATTGTACTGAATTTGTCGCACGATGAACTTTATCAGTGGCCTTAGCCAAGCTTTCATGTGCGCTTTTGAGACGTTCTGCTATTGTTTCCATAAAGCCAGTATTTAGACGGAGAATTTAGTTGTGGATATTACCGAACTTTTAGCTTTTAGTGTGAAGAATAATGCATCCGATTTGCATTTGTCGGCAGGCTTGCCGCCAATTATACGGGTTGACGGCGAAATGCGCCGGCTTAATGTGCCTGAGTTGGACCATAAACAAGTGCATGCTTTGGTTTATGAAATAATGAATGACGGTCAACGCAAAGAATATGAAGAAAACTTGGAAGTGGATTTTTCCTTTGAGGTTAAAGATCTCTCTCGCTTTAGGGTTAATGCCTTTGTGCAAAATCGCGGCGCGGCGGCCGTGTTGCGCACGATCCCAAGTGAAGTGCTAACCTTAGATGATCTCGGTGCACCGGCGATCTTTAAAGATATTATTAATCAACCAACCGGTATTGTACTGGTTACAGGCGCCACAGGTTCAGGGAAAAGTACCACCCTTGCGGCCATGATTGACCATATTAATACCCATAAGCGCGAACACATTTTGACCATCGAAGATCCGATTGAATTTGTTCACCAAAACAAACTCTGCGTAATCAATCAGCGTGAAGTGCATCGTGATACGCATAGCTTCAATAACGCTTTGCGCTCTGCTTTACGTGAAGATCCTGATGTTATTCTGGTCGGTGAGCTTCGTGATTTAGAGACTATTCGTCTGGCGATCTCTGCGGCAGAAACCGGGCACTTAGTATTTGCCACCTTGCACACTAACTCAGCACCTAAAACCATCGACAGGATTATAGATGTATTCCCTGCTGAGGAAAAATCCATGGTGCGCTCGATGTTATCCGAGTCGTTGCGTGCGGTTATATCTCAGACTTTGTTGAAAAAAGTGGGCGGCGGTCGTGTCGCTGCACATGAAATCATGCTTGGGATTCCCGCAATACGTAACTTGATCCGCGAAGATAAAGTGCCGCAGATGTACTCAGTTATCCAAACTGGACAAGGTCATGGAATGCAGACGATGGATCAGTGTTTACAAAAATTAGTTGCTCAAGGCGTCATCACTGCGCAGGACGCAGCCGGTAAATCTATTGATAAACAACCCAAAATCGGCTTCTAGGAGTACTTTATGGATCTCAGTCCTTATCTACGTAAAATGGCCGAACAAGGTGCCTCTGATTTATTTATCACTGTTGGCTTTCCCATCAGCGCTAAAATTAATGGCCAGATGACACCAATCAGCGAAGATCGTCTTACCGAAGAAGCGGCCCTTGCGCTAGTTCAAAACGTGATGAGCGATAAGCAGCGAATCGAGTTTGAAAATAGCAAAGAATGTAACTTTGCTATTGCACGCGATGGCATAGGCCGTTTTCGTTGTAGCGCATTTTGGCAAAGAGATATGGCCGGCATGGTAGTGCGTCGTATTGTGACGCAAATTCCGAAAGCGGATGAACTAGGCTTACCTGAGATCCTCAAAGATGTGATTATGTCTAAACGCGGTTTGTTGTTGTTTGTGGGGGCAACCGGCACAGGTAAATCGACTTCATTGGCAGCTTTGATGGGACATCGAAATCAGAATTCTCGTGGTCACATTTTAACCATTGAAGATCCGATTGAATTCGTTCATGAACATGCCGGATGCGTTGTCACTCAGCGTGAAGTCGGAATAGACACTCACTCCTTTGATGATGCGTTAAAAAGCTCGTTACGTCAGGCGCCAGATGTCATATTGATCGGTGAAATACGCTCAATGGAAACCATGGAATATGCCATGTCATTTGCTGATACTGGGCACTTATGTGTGGCCACGTTGCACGCCAATAATGCCAATCAGGCGATTGAACGGATCATGCACTTAGCGCCACAAGAGCAACATGAAAAACTGCGTTTTGATTTAAGTTTGAATCTGCGCGCAATTGTCGCCCAACAATTAGTGCCCACGCCTGATGGAAAAGGCCGTGTAGCGGCCATAGAGATATTACTAAATTCACCTTTGGTCGCTGATCTTATTCAACGCAACGAGATTGGCTCGCTTAAGGAAGCGATGAAAAAAGGTCGTGAAATGGGCATGCAAAGTTTTGATATGGCGCTTTACGATCTTTACAAAGAACAGCGAATTACTCTTGAACAGGCTGTGCATCATGCCGATTCGCCGAATGATTTACGATTGATGATTAAACTAGACACCGAAGAGGGTACCAGTTTGGGCTCGCTTTCCAATGTATCCATTGATATGGACTAACGGTGGAAAAGATCTATTGGCACAATGACAGATTCATGATTTATCAGGTCAAGCAATTGCTGGACGATCACCAGATCCCCAACTTTATAAAAAATGAATTTGCCATTGGTGCCACCGGTGAGTTATCGCCAATGGATATTATGCCTGAGGTGTGGCTTACCGATTCCGAATGGCGGCCCAAAGCAAAAAAATTAATTGCTGAATTTGATCAGCGGCGAGCGATTATTGCGAGTCCATGGAAATGCGTTAAATGTGGCGAAACTAACGAGGCTAACTTTGGGCTTTGTTGGCAATGTGGTAGTCACAATAACGGCGAACTAACCTGAACTCTGCAAAGTTCAGATTAGTAAGATTGACTCATGTAACTTTCAAGGATCAGACAAGCCGAGGCACTGTCAATTTTTCCTTTGCTGAGCTTTTTGTAGCCGCCCATTTCAAAAAGTGTCGCTTTGGCATCAACTGTGGTTAGTCGCTCGTCAAAAGTGTGTACGGGGATCTTAAATTTAGCATGCAATCGATTAGCAAATTTTTGCGCTGCAAAGGTTACCTGTTGTTTAGTGCCGTCCATATTCAGAGGTAAGCCCACCACCACAATTTGCGGACGCCATTGGTCATAGATGGTCGCGATTTTGTCCCAATCAGGGATCCCATCTTTAGCGGGTAGAGCATCCAGTGGCGAAGCAGTTCCGGTGATTTGCTGACCAATTGCCACTCCAATACTCTTAGTGCCAAAGTCGAAGCCTAACAAGGTGTGTGATGATGTCATCAGGCATGACCTGCGTCAGGGCCTAATTGCCATGGGTCAATTCCCAGCTTTCGCACTGCTTCTTCCCATTTTTTATGAATTGGAACATCAAACAATAATTCTTTATCAGCTTCAACAATGAGCCATGAATTATCCTGTACCTCTTGCTCCAGCTGTCCCGCAGTCCAACCTGCATATCCTAACGTAACCAACGATTTATCAGGTCCATGTTCATTGCCCAATACCGATAAAATATCTTTTGATGTGGTGATCATGATCTCAGACGTGAGTTGTAAACTGGAGCTCCAACCTGGCTGACTAGTATGTAAGATAAAGCCTCGATCTTGATTAACAGGGCCACCTGCAAGAACGATAGTGTCGGCTTTCTCTTCCAACACAATGGCGTCTTTATCAGCTTGTGAGATTAGTTCTTTGAGCGTCATGCCCACAGGTTGATTTATTACCAAGCCCATGGCGCCTTTATCATTGTGTTCACAGATATAAGTAAGTGAACGTGCAAAGTAAGGATCATCTAAGCTTGGCATTGCTACTAACAAGTGATTTTCAAAACTATCCATGCTGTCCACCTAATCTGGTTTCGATGGCATTGAACAACATGCCGGTAATATCGATGTCATAAGCTGCCTCAATTTCTTGTACACAGGTTGGGCTGGTTACATTTATTTCTGTGATTTTATCGCCAATCACATCTAAGCCCACAAATATTAATCCTTTTTCGACCAATAACGGCGCTATAGTTTCTGCGATAGCTTTATCAGATTCTGACAATGGTTGCGGTCTGCCAGTGCCGCCAGCGGCTAAGTTGCCGCGAGTTTCGCCTTTACTGGGTAAGCGCGCCAAACAGTAGGGCACAACCTGACCATCAACGATCAATATACGCTTATCGCCGTCTTTAATTTGTGGCATATAACGCTGAAACATCGCATAGCGTGACCCTAATTCAGTCAATGTTTCGATGATAACGCCAAGATTGTTACCGTCAGGGCCAACTCGAAATATTGAGGTACCGCCCATACCATCTAGCGGTTTGCAGATGATATCTTGATGTGTTTGATGAAAATGCCGAATAAGCTTGCTATCACTGGTTACTAATGTTTCAGGGATCAAGTCTGGAAACCAGGAGGTAAATAATTTTTCGTTGAAATCTCTCAGACTTTGGGCGCGATTAACTACGAGCGTACCGGCCTGTTCGGCAAGTGAAAAGATGTGAGTCGCGTAAAGATATTCGCTATCAAAAGGGGGATCTTTGCGCATTAAAATCACATCGAGTTCGGCCAAATTAACGTGGCTAGATTCGCCCAGAACAAACCATTTGTCGGGATCGTTAAATACTTCAAGTGAGCGCATTCGCGCCATGGGTTGTCCATTGTCTATATATAAATCGGACATCTCCATATAAACGAGCTGATAGTCCCGACGCTGAGCCTGAAGCAACATTGCGAAGCTAGTATCTTTCTTAATGTTTATCGATTGGATAGGATCCATCACGATGCCAAGTTTAATGGTCAAATCTATTCCTTATATGACATTTTCTTCATCATACCTAAGATCTTGTGTTGCGACTAAAAATTTCAAGTGATTTATTATGATTCTTTATGGAGCTGATATGCACTACTCAATTCGACCAGCACAACCTAATGATTCAGTAAGGTTAAGTCGCATTGCCATAAGTTCTAAGGCATATTGGGGGTATAGCAACGAATTTATGTTAGCTACAAAGGCAGAGCTCGAAGTCAGTGAGGCTCGCCTGCGCGACTCGGATTTTAACTATCAATGTCTGTGGTTAAACGGGCAACATCTAGTCGCGTTCTATGCCCTGTCATTATTACCTGAATTGTCAGAGTTCCCCAGTTATCAACTTGAACATCCGCCTGCTGAGCCTGATAAACGACGCTTTTTGCCGGGTAAAACAGCCGAATTAGAGGGGCTTTTTGTCGCTCCAAAGTATATTGGCAAGGGCTTGGGACAGGTGCTATTTGCACATGCGTGTGAAGCGCTTCGTTGTCAGGGAATGGCCGTTTTGCTGATACAAAGTGATCCCAATGCATTGCCATTTTACCTCAAGCAAGGGGGCCGATTAATCGGCAGTAAAGAATCTGGTTCCATTCAAGGCAGGCATTTACCGCTGGTGCGTTTTGAAATTGTTTAATTTACCCAAGGTTTGAACATACCATCAATCTTACTCTATGATTTCATTACGTTTGTGTTTAAGCTGATAACCAGAACCTTGATTAATTTTACTACTAGCATGGCAATATGATGGCTAAGTTGGAGCATCAGCATGAATACTGATGTAAGGTCCCAAGCACTTCTAGCTACTCGATAACTCCACTAAATAAGGATAAAAAAGAACGATGCGTTATTTGCTGCCAGTTACCCTGTGTTGTTTGTTTTTGTCTGCGTGCAGCAATAACAGCGAAGTGATCCGTAGCGATGCACAACAATTTAAGCCTACTATCAATCCGCAAAACTGGCCGCTTTATGATCCTCCGATTAAGCGCAATCCTGTCATTGAACAACAGATCACCGATTTACTTTCGCGTATGACCTTAGAAGAGAAAGTTGGACAGGTTATTCAGGCCGATATCGCTTCTGTTACACCCAAAGACGTCGCGCAATACAACTTAGGAGCAGTACTAAACGGTGGCAACTCTGCACCAAAAAATAACAACCGTACTGACGCAATTCATTGGTTAACATTAGCGGATCAGTTATGGCAAGCATCAACGGACGTATCTGACGGAGGTGTCGGTATACCTATCTTGTGGGGAACAGATGCGATCCATGGCAATAGCAATGTCGTGGGTGCCACCGTTTTTCCGCATAACATTGGATTAGGTGCAGCCAACGATCCTGAAATGATGTTCAAAATAGGTCAGGTGACGGCCAAGGAAATTTTAGTTACTGGTCAGGATTGGACCTTTTCACCAACGCTGGCGGTAGCAAGAAATGACCGATGGGGGCGCACTTACGAAAGCTTTTCAGAAAGTCCACAGCGGGTAGCTAGTCTGGCAGGTAAATTGATTTCTGGGATCCAAGGCCAGTTAAATTCGTCAGACTTTTTAGGTCAATCACATGTCCTTACTACGGCTAAGCATTTTGTTGGCGATGGCGGCACCACTGACGGCATTGATCAAGGCGAAGTTGTTGTGTCTGAAGCTGAACTAAGAGACGTGCATGCGGCTGGTTATATACCGGCAATTCAGTCCGGTGTGCAAACTGTTATGGCTTCATATAGCAGCTGGCAAGGCGCTAAAATGCACGGTTCTAAAGTTATGCTCACCGATGTTCTCGTTGATAGGTTAGGATTCGACGGTTTTGTGGTGGGCGACTGGAACGGCCATGGACAAGTGACTGATTGTTCAAATGTATCATGTCCACAAGCATTTAATGCCGGTCTTGATATGTTCATGGCGCCGGATAGTTGGAAAGAACTTTATAACAACACGCTCAAACAAGTGAAAAGCGGCGAGATCAGTGAACGCCGACTCAATCAAGCGGTTGCACGTATATTACGGGTAAAAATGCGCGCTGGACTGTTTGACGCTGGATTACCATCCAATCGACCTTTTGCTGGGCAGTGGCAATTGTTGGCCTCAAAGGAGCATCGAGCACTGGCTAGAGAAGCCGTGAGAAAGTCTCTGGTATTATTAAAAAATAATAATCAATTATTGCCGTTGAAGCCAAGTATGAATGTGTTGGTAGCGGGGGAGGGAGCCCATAATATAGGTCAACAGACTGGAGGCTGGACACTTTCTTGGCAAGGTACGGGTAATGCTCGCGCCGACTTTCCCAATGGTCAATCTATCTATGAAGGTATTGCAGAAGTTGTCAGTCAAGCTGGAGGAACGGTTGAACTAAGTGAGCAGGGGAGCTTTGAAGTCAAACCAGATGTGGCGATTGTGGTGTTCGGTGAGCAACCTTATGCGGAGTTCCAAGGAGATCGTCCACATATCGACTTGATGCATGATAATGGACTCAAAGTACTGCAAAAACTCAAGTCGCAGGGAATCCCTACGGTATCGATTTTCTTATCTGGTCGGCCCATGTGGGTACATCCTGAGATGAATCAATCGGATGCGTTTATTGCTGCTTGGCTGCCTGGTACTGAAGGTGGCGGTATTGCCGATCTATTGTTTACCGATGTTCGTGGCAATTTACGCTATGACTTTACCGGACGCCTTTCATTTTCGTGGCCTGATTTGCCAAGTGATGCTGAATTGAATGCTGGAGAATTAGATTATGCGCCGCTTTTCCCTTTGGGTTACGGTTTGTCAGTTAATGACAATACTGCTCTGGGGCCTTTGAATGAAAAGAGCGATAGTGATTCTCATGAATATACCACCCGTTATATCTATGCCGGAGATCCTGTCTTTCCATGGAGTATGGTTCTGGTGGATCCAAGTGGGCTTACCCCAGTGACGAGTAACCTTGAAACAAGTTCGGCAGGCAATTTACTCGCCGTTGCTGCAGATGACAAAGCTCAGGAAGATACGATTATTTTTACTTGGCGTGGAGATGCCGCGGTATCCATTGAGGGAAATCCGGTTGATCTAAGCAAACAAACTCGCGGTAACATGACATTTCAAATAGATTATCGCGTTATATCAGCCACGGATCCGCAAGCGAGTTTAATACTTGGATGCGGTGAAGGTTGTTCCGTTAGCATGGACATCAGTGAATCCTTGAAGTCTGTCGCAGGGCAGGGTTGGCAAACCGCATTAGTTAAGCTGAAGTGCTTTGCTTCATCCGGAGCCAATATGAGTTCAGTTCAAACCCCGTTCTCAATTCAATCTACAGCGGGTTTAGTGATGCAACTGCGTGAAGTCAAAGTTGTATCAGACTTAGGTCAGGCTAATTGTTCTTTGTAACTCAGGGCTGTGCAATTAGCAGTGAGCAAAGAGTTCAGTACTGAAATATCGTTCTGCAGTGTCTGCGAGTATGGTCACAATGCGTTTTCCGCGCATGTCGTCTTGTTGAGACATTTGAATGCAAGCTGCTATGGCTGCGCCGGACGAAATGCCCACAGGTAAGCCTTCAGTTTTGGCCAACATGCGCGCATGTTCAATTGCGACTTGATCATCGATTGCACAGACATAATCTAATAAAGACACATCTAAAATATCGGGAATGTGCCCAGAACTCAGTCCTTGAATCTTATGCAGCCCTGACTTGCCCTCACTTAACACCGGGCAGGCACTTGGTTCAACACCGATGATTTTTATCTGAGGCGCTAATTCCTTAAGCGCTTTACCAATGCCAGTAATAGTGCCACCAGTACCTATCCCGGCCACAAAGGCATCGATTTTACCGCCACAATCGCGCCATATCTCCTGTGCCGTGGTGTTGTAGTGGGTGTCCACGTTAGCTTGATTAGAAAACTGATTAAGCGACACGGCATTTGGACGTTGACGAACCAACTCTGCTGCATGATCTATTGCCCCTTTGGTGCCTAGCTCTTTTGCAGTGGTGACCACCTTAGCGCCATACAAATGCATTAGCTTACGCCGCTCAATAGACATGTGCTCAGGAATCACTACTGTTAAGGGGATCTTGCGAATCGCGCATATCCAAGCACAGGCAACGCCATTGTTACCGGATGTAGGTTCTATTATTTCAGTTTGTGAATTAAACACATCCGACGCCATCAGCGCATCTATCATTGCCAATGCGGGTCTATCCTTAACAGAGCCTGCGGGGTTAAAGTATTCCACTTTGGCAATAATCTCAGCATCAAGTGCTTGTTCTTTCATCACATTTGATAGCCGCACCATAGGCGTATTACCAATAGTGTGAATGATGCTGCTATATATATTTTCATCGGCTTTGGCGGTGACAGCTAAAATTTCATTTCGAGTTAACATAGGGCTCTGCAAGGTTTGTTCTCAATACCCTTAATTGTGCCTCTTTAGACAGTAAAAAATTTCTAAAATAGAATTAATATTCGTGCTATTTTAGAAAAAAATACTATTGAATGGTGGTTTTGTGGCAATTGATGCTATAGATAAGGCGATTTTACGACTGTTACAGCATGATCTGACCCTTTCCGTTAATCATATAGCAGAGCAAGTTGGCTTGAGCACTACGCCATGTTGGCGTCGTATTCAACAGCTAGAAAAAAAGGGCGTGATTAAACAAAGAGTGGCGTTAGTTGATCCAGAATTAGTTGGGTTGGGAATGACCGTATTTGTACAAGTAAAAGCAGGCAAACATGATGATAAATGGCTGAATCACTTCGCAAAACATGCAGGATTGTTAGAAGAAGTCGTTGAGTTTTATCGTATGAGCGGCGAATACGACTACATGCTAAAAGTCGTAGTGGCCGACCTAAAGGCATTCGATAAATTCTACAAGCGACTTGTAACGGGCATTGATCTGTCCGACGTCACATCAAGCTTCGCAATGGAGCAAATCAAATACACGACCGTACTACCCGTACGCTAGCCCAACCGCATATTCCTTTGCATGGACACCCACTATTCCTTTGCATGGACACCCACCGTTATTTAGCATGGACACCCACCGTTATTTAGCATGGACACCCACCGTTATTTAGCATGGACACCCACTGTTGTTTAGCATGGACACCCACCGTTATTTAGCATGGACACCCACCGTTATTGAACATGAATAATCAATGATCAGAGTTTTTGTTAATGCGGTTTGTAAATCTTTTAAGTATTCAAATATTTTATTTTTTAGAGTGGGTGTCCACATTAAATTAAGGTGGGTGTCCACGTTAGAAGTGAAAAAAAGCGCTAACGTTGTCAGTTAGCGCTTTCGTTTGCTTTTTGATTGCTTGGAACGATTAACCTATCATGTCCTCTAATTCAGTTCCTTTGGTTTCGTGGACGAAATACAGCACAAAGAATATTGAAATTAGGGCACAAGCAGCATAAAACCCGTAAGCACCGGCTAAACCAATACTCGCAAGCATGATAGGGAAGGTCATGGTAATGGCAAAATTCGCCAACCATTGAGACAACCCCGCCACTGCCAAGCCTGAGCCCCGGATCTGATTGGGAAACATTTCGCCCAACATAACCCACATTACCGGCCCCCAAGACATATTAAAGAAGAACACGTAAGCATTGGCTGAAACCAGTGCTAAGGTGCCTAAACTGCCCAGATCAAGGTTACCGTTTGCGTCAAAATCTGCGCTTGCAAAGGCATAAACCATTAACCCCAAGGTTACTGTCATACCAATAGAGCCTAGCATCAAGAAGGGCTTGCGACCGACTCTATCGATAAGTGCCATGGTAATGATGCAAGCCGCGATACTGACGGCGCCGCTGATAATGTTTATTAACAGCGCATCTGATTCTGAGAAGCCTACAGCTTGCCATAACACGGCGCCGTAATAGAACACCACATTAATACCCACTAATTGTTGGAAAGTCGCTAACCCAATTCCAACCCAGACAATTTTACGCACTTTACCGGTTGTTTTACTGATTAAATCGGAAAATGTAGGTTGATGATCTGCTGCCAATGAGGCTTCAATTTCTTTGAGCTTTGTTTCCCCAACAGCTTGGCCGTATAGTTTAACCAAAACTGCTTTTGCGCTATCCAAGTGTTTAGTGATCACGAGATAACGCGGGCTTTCAGGAATAAACAGCAATAACACAAAAAATAATACGGCGGGGATCAGTTCAATCCAGAACATCCACCGCCATGCTTCATAATCCATCCACAATATTGCTGTAGACATACCAGCATAATTTGCAAGTAAGTAATTACTCACAAAGGCGCTAAATAAGCCTCCTATAATTGCTATTTGTTGGATGGTCGTTAGACGGCCACGAATGCGGGCGGGCGCTATTTCACTAATATACGCTGGAGCCATGACCGATGCAGCACCAACCGCAAGCCCGCCTAATATGCGAAAAACGATAAATTGCATGGAAGATGATGCAATCCCAGAGCCCCATGCGCTGACGATAAAAAGAATAGAAGCAGCAATGAGTATAGTTCTTCGGCCAAACTTATCAGCCAAACGCCCTGCAAACAACGCCCCGGCAGCGCAACCCAATAACATACTGGCAACGTTAAAACCGGTGCCAAAATTATCAGAATTAAATGCAATCTTTAATCCATCCACAGTACCGTTTATTACGCCACTGTCGAAGCCAAATAAAAATCCGCCAATAGTCGCCACACAGCTCACCAACACGATGAATAACATATTTTCGTTTTCTTGACTCAAGGCCTGCTCCTTCTTTTTATTATTGTCTTTGGATTACGACTGCATAGTAATAAAGCTCGATCCTAGCATGTTATCACTATGTTAATTGCTAGGTTATCGTTATCTGTCTGGTTTGCAACTAAGCTAGCGTGAAAAATCAAATCTGCTTGGTACTACAAACTCAGCTTATTGATTACAAAAAGAGTGCCACCGATAGTTTGATGTTTGTTTATTTGGTTTGGTATTTTCTTGATAAATAATAAATCGCGATGCTACCGATTACCCCTGGCGCAATCCAAAATACAAGTTGCATGCTGCCCAAATCGGCAAACAATCTACGGCCACCAAAAGCGATAAACGCGGTATAAGCGCCAATTCCTGAACCAATCATGCCACCAAAGTGCTCTAGTAACCATTGCTTGGGTTTAGGCGCTTTGTTAAAGCAGTATCGCAGCATGCCGCTGCTAATAACAACGCCCAAAATGCCAAATACCGTATGCAGCGTTTTGCCCTGCATGATGCCAAACCCAAACATTACCAGCCCGCCAATGAGTAGTAGTAACAATGGTGCTAAATGTGAAATTCGGCGCAAAGGTTGGGTATTTTGTTTATAGACTAGAGCTGCGAAACCTTGGCGAACACTGGTATAAGTGAGCAAGCTTAAAAACAGTAAAAAGCCCCAAAAAATGCGAATTTGAACGATAAAATTTTGCTGGTCAGAATTTTCGTTAAGCAAATGACCTTTGAGCGCGATGGGATCATAGATCACCATAAGTGCCATTAAAGCACCGGAAAGTGCCACCGCATACATGGTAAATCCATAGTATCTACCAAATTTAATATGATCTAAGCCCCCTTTTCGGCTGAATATTGGGATCCAAAACAAGATCAACGCTAAACTGCCTAGGAATATGTGACTTGTAAATAAACCGGTGTGTAGTGTTAACATATACTCTCTCCTAGTCAATATGGTCATAGCATAGTCAAATCCTGCTTGCTTCAAGAGTGCCAAAAGTCATCATTTAAATCGTGACTTTTGGCCTATGGCATTGACGCTGATGACTAACGCATACTGATGTCCACTTGGCCATAGCTCCATGCGCTAATGATAAGAATGAAAAGAGGCAAAGATGGATAAGCTAAAACAGATACTCAGTATTGAAGTTGCCACAGCAATTTTGGCTTGGTTAGTGGTCAGTGTTTCAGCTCTTTCATTGATGATCACCGCGCAACGCTTCCCATCAGCCGACATAGTGCTCGCAGCTGCGTGTTTTGTGATTTTTATTATCAGTTTTGTGGTGGCAGTGAGTGCCAATGATTTACGTGTTAATGTGCAAAAACGCTTAGCATTAATGGCATTACAGTACTGCGTTGTATTAGCAGCGGCTTGGCTGCTACCTTATAGTTTTATTGCCATTCTAATCACTATCTGGAGTGCGCAACTTCCCTATTTCGTTAGCATGAGAGCGGCAATCTTGACCTCGCCTTTTTGGTCTGCGCCTTTGTGGATTATTTTCGCTTTTCACTGGCAGATGTCCAATGTCTTATTATCTGCGTTGTTATTTTGGACCTTTAATTTGTTTTCGCTGGTTATGGTTAACGCCACGATTAAGGAGCAAAGAGCGCGAGAGGCAACTAATGAGTTGAATCGCAAACTGATCGCAACCCAAAGCTTACTTTCCGAAGCATCGAAACAAGCTGAACGGGTACGGATCGCCCGTAATATTCACGATTTACTGGGGCACCATCTCACTGCCTTAACGATTAACTTACAAGTCGCATCTCGCATCACCCAGGGGGAAGCTCAACAACGGGTGCAACAATGTCATGATCTCGCCAAGTTACTTCTTAGTGATGTACGTGAAGCGGTGTCAGAAATCCGTGAAAAGTCGACAATTGATCTTGTCCAAGCCCTAAGTGCCTTGCGCGACAACGTTCCCAATTTGCATGTGACAATGCAAGTTCAAGACGATATGAATATCACGGATGTGGATCTGGCAGAGACTATTTTGCGTTGTATCCAAGAAGCCATCACCAATACGCTTAAGCACAGCAAAGCGAAAAACTTTGATATTCAACTCACCCAACATGATCGTTGGCTTAGTTTAGAAATGCGCGATGATGGGCAACATAGTCAACCAACCGAACTGAAAAAAGGAAACGGATTAACTGGCATGCTTGAACGTATCAAAGAGTTTGACGGAGTGATGGAAACTGCGATATCCACCACCGGTTTTGTGACCAAAATTAGCATCCCAGAGAGGAGCGCATGATTAAAGTAATGGTAGTAGATGACCAAACACTGGTCAGAGAGGGCATAAAAAGTTTACTTATGTTGTCTCCTGAACTTAGCATAGTTGCAGAAGCTATGGATGGAGAGATAGCGCTTCAAGAGATCCGCAAACATCAACCCGATGTCGTTCTCATGGATATCAGAATGCCGGTGAAAAATGGGATCGAGGCGGTACGTGAATTAAATGCATCTGCGAATGATGCGTGCCCACCGGTCATTATGCTGACGACTTTTGATGATCATCAAATGGTACTAGAGGCACTAAAAGTCGGAGCCAAAGGGTATTTGCTTAAAGATGTGTCATTAGAAACTCTAGTGGATGCTATTAAAACCGTTTATTCCGGACAGACGTTAATCCAACCTTGCGTCACAGAGCGAGTGCTGCAAAAAATACAAAGCCATTCAAACGAATTTGAAAGTGAGCATCAACCAGAACCCTTGACCATAAAAGAAGCGGAAATTTTACGTTTGATGGCATCAGGGTGCAGTAACCGTGAAATCGCCCAAGCGATGTTTAAATCAGAAGGTACAGTTAAAAACCAAGTGTCTACTATTTTGGCTAAATTAGGTGTACGAGATCGCACTCGAGCCGTGTTGAAAGCTATTGATATGGGGATTATTTAACTCTCACTACCAAACCTGAACTCTGGATAAGGTGTGTTGAGCAATGAAATATTTCATAACGATTTCAGAGTGTTAAAGATGATAAGTAAAAATACAACTTCAAAAACAGTCATCAATGATGCAGTTTTTGCGATTATCAAGGCGAGTTTTCGTACGGAAAAGCTGGTCTATTGCTAAAAAATTAACGCAGATAAGCGTAAAAAGGGCGTTAATGAGGGGCACTTATTATCTAACAGTTCAGGTTACTTAATGCGGAGCTGTAATGACGATGCATTAGATAACAAGAGTTCAGGTTAGCTATGGTTGTTTTTATCCATACCGACAGGGATAGTGATGGTAAATTCCACTCCCTTGCCGATTCGCGATCGGCAATCAATATGACCGCCCAACACCTTTACAACGATGTTGTAACAAATGTGCATGCCTAAACCACTGCCACCATTTTGTCTGGCATTGGTAAAGAAAGGCTTGTATAAATTTTCGATAGTATGCTCAGACATACCGCAACCATTGTCTTTGTAGACTATTTGTAACATTGGTTGATCAGCGACTTCTCGTAACAAACGGACTTTGAATAGAATGTGTCCAATTTCTTGCTTCTCGAAACCATGTTGAGCCGAATTCATGATCAGGTTGATCATCAATTGACTGATTGCTCCGGGGTTACTGAAGACTTCCAAATCAGGATCCACGTCTAGGCAAAATTTATGCTGAGTGCGTTTTAACCTAGGTTTGAGGCTCAATAATATTTCACCTAAATAGCTACATACATTTATCTTGCGGGCAACTTGGCTATGTTGATCGAGAGACAGCTGTTTGAACGTTTTAATCAGTTGCGTGGAGCGAACCAAATTACGCTCAATAATTTCTGCACTTTCTTCTGATTCCACATAGAATTGAGTTAATTGCGATCGCTTGAGCTTGCCTTCTCTAAATAAGTCAGCGGTTTTTTCTTGAAGCGCTCTGAGGTGTGAGATAGCCGTAATTGCCACGCCAATTGGGGTATTAATTTCATGGGTAAGACTAGACATCATGGTGCCTAGCGCAGCCATATTCTCTAACTCAACCAATTGAAGTTGCACTTCGTTGCGCTGCTCCAATGCTTTTTTCAATAAGATATTGGTCTCTGTGAGTGCTCTAGTTCGTTCTTTGACGCGTTTCTCTAGCTGTGAGTTTGCTTTTTTAAGCTGATCTATATTGTTTGCGCGCTCTAAAATAATGGAAATAATTTGTGCTTCGTAAGTCAAGGATTCGATATCATCTTGATCAGGTACGCTTGGCACTGAAAAAAACATACTAAAGGTACCGAATACGTCGCCGTTTGGAGCAATAATAGGTTGTGACCAACATGATCGAATCCCGCAACTTTTAATAATCTCATAATGATTTTCCCAGCTGGGATCTTGCAATATATCTTCGCAGACTATGAGTTCTTTTTTCTGAACCGATTTTGCCGACGTGCCTACCGCAGGTTTAACAACATTGTTTTCCTGTGATTTCAAAAATTCTGGCGGTAAACTGGGACCAACAAATGGAGAAAGGACGGTGCCCGAATCGTCTAGCAAACTGATTAAACATCGCAACCCATCAGTGGATTCTTCCAAACTAAAAACCAGTTGGTTTAATACTTCGTGAAGAGGTTTACCTTTTATCAGTAAATCCAGCGCATTCGCTCTACCATGCTCAATCGCATTATGGCGTTTGAGGTGCGTATAACGACGGGAGTCGTTAATGTCTACAACGTTCAGGAGGCTCATATTCTTCTTATTATAGTTGAGAATTTGATCTAATTATTATCGTCTCTAATCTAGCAGAATCTCCCAAATAGTAAACGGCAATATTTTTACCTAAAGATCACCGTGTATCGCTTGAAGTACTGCAATCGCCGCCATTGCCGCAGTTTCTGTTCGTAAAACCCGAGGTCCCATCTGTACAGTTTGAAAACCTGCTTCCTCAGTAGCATAGACTTCCGCATCGGTAAAACCGCCTTCAGGCCCTATTAATAAGCGTACGCCCGACATTGGAAGGGATAAATGTTTTATGCTCTTGGCCGCTTGAGGGTGTAAGGTCAGGCGCATTTGTTTGGTTGACTGAGCTACCCATTCGTTGATAGGCAGGCAAGGGTTGAGCTTGGGCAATCGATTTCGACCACATTGTTCACAGGCCGCAACGATGAGTTTAAACCACTGATGATGTTTCTTTTCCCAACGTTCTTTGGACAATTTGACGCCGCATCGATCCGTTAGCAAAGGCGTAATTTCGGTCACCCCTAACTCTACCGCTTTTTGAATGGCAAAATCCATCCGGTCGCCTCTAGAAACGCCTTGACCGAGGTGGATGGGTAAGGGCGATTCGACGCTTAATTCGAGTTTTGCATCAACCATTGCTGTAACTGAACGCTTTTTAACTTCCGTCAACTCCGCAGTGTATTCGTTGCCATCACCGTTGAATAACACAATTGGGTGTCCATCTGATAGGCGTAAAACACTGGCTAAATGATTGGCAGCATCGGCAGTTAAATCGACGGTTTGGTCTACAATCAGCAGATCAGGGTGATAAATTCGAGGGATTCGCATACATTCCAAAAGGCAGAATTTAATTTGACGGTATATTACCAATCCTGATGCTGATGACCAAGATTAAATGAAATAGTCAGAGCGGTGATGAGAAATGTTACGTCTCGTGTGACAGGCATTGCCTGTCACACAAGCGCTATCAATTTGCGCTTATTGGTTCTGATGAATCAATGTCACTGCGTTTGGCATCTGAAAGCCTGACAGTATTGTCACGAAACGCATTTTTTCGCGCATAAACCGTATGTTCACCAGTATCTTTTATTAAACTAAAAATTAAAAGAACCACAAGGCTGATAAAAATAAGTGAGAGTATTAACATTTTCAATTCCTTTAAAAATATTAGTTAGACCCTTGTCAAGGGAGCGTAAGTATAGCATTCAGCCTTTTATTTTGCGTAATGAAATTACGAAAAAAATTGCGTTCAAAAAAACACGAACAAATTCATAAAGTTAAATCTATGTTCAAATAATATACAGATGATTTTAACGTACTCATTTGACATTTTGATGAACGCAAACCTAGTGTTGGGCCCAACAATAGGGTTATAAAAAGACTCGAAGACGCAAAACGGCGACAGATTAAATTTCGAATGAACACAAAAAGGTGTGCATATCTCTTTGATTCATCTATTATTTCTGAGTCGGATGAAAAGTCTTCTTCATTATTGAGTTGATCTAAATTTTCAACTCTGTTGTAAAAGCCCATTGTGCGCTATTTTCAATAATAATCGTCATATTCAGGAGTGTTTTATGCTTGATGATATAACTGTTTCAGAATTACTTGAAACTTACGTGATCCCTTGGGGGATCAATATCTTTTTCGCAATCGTCATTTACATCGTTGGTAAAATAGTGGTTGGCGTTCTAGTCAATGTGTTTGGCAAAGTACTAGCACGCTCTAAATACGACGAAATGCTGGTGGGTTTCTTAAAAGCAATCGTCAATGCAGTATTGATGCTGTTCGTTATCATCGCATCGCTAAACGAACTTGGTGTTGATACCACATCTTTGGTTGCCATCTTAGGTGCTGCAGGTTTGGCCATTGGTTTGTCACTGCAAGGTTCACTACAGAACTTTGCCGCAGGTGTGATGCTTTTAGTATTTCGCCCTTTTACGCGAGGTAACTTTATTGAAGCCGCGGGTACGTCAGGTGTGGTCAAAGACATTACGATTTTCACGACTATCATGACAACCGGTGATAATAAAGAAGTGATTGTGCCTAACGGCGAAATTTACAAAGGTAATATCGTCAATTATTCCGCCAAAGAGACGCGTCGGATCGATATGGTGGTTGGCATTGCATACGACGCTGATCTGCGTAAAGCGAAAGCTATTTTGCAAGAGATGCTTGCTGCTGATGAACGCATTCTGAAAGAACCTGAGCCTTTGGTTGCAGTTGCTGAGTTGGCAGATAGCAGCGTTAACTTTAACGTGCGCCCATGGGTAAAATCAGGCGACTATTGGACGGTAAAATATGATTTCACTGAAGCAGTGAAATTACGTTTCGATGAAGAAGGTATCGGTATTCCATTCCCGCAAATGGATGTCCATTTACACAAGCAAGACTAGCTTTCATTGTTGCCAAAAAAATGCCGCTTTGCGGCATTTTTTTTATCTTATTCTTCAGTTCAGGTTATTTATTATTTCTGACAATTGGGCTTATCTTTGGCCTTGGCTGCTAATTGATTTGCCGCCGGCATCAGAGCCTGTAAGTTGGTGATACGTGTCGAAGGTGAAGGGTGAGTTGACATAAATTCTGCCGAACGATTACCACCACTAGCCGCATCCATGTTTTTCCATAGCTGTACCGATTCTTTAGGTTTAAAGCCTGCTAAGGCCATCAATTCCAGCCCAATTTGATCCGCTTCACTTTCATCCGCGCGACTAAAAGGTAACTGCACTCCTACTTGCACACCCATTCCGATAGCTGCCATTACCATGTTGCTATTGGCTATTTGGTTGGCTTGTAGCAATTCATTGGTTACTTCCATACCGATTCCAATCAAGGTTGAATTGGATAATCTGGCGTTACCATGCTCTGCAATTACGTGACCGACCTCATGGCCTATAACCGCAGCTAACTGATGCTGATTTTCGGCCACTTCTAATAAACCAGTATAAACACCAATTTTGCCACCTGGTAAAGCAAAGGCGTTGACTTGTTTATCATCAAATACAACTAACTCCCACTCGCCATCATATACGCTTTTAGGTACGTGTTTGGTGATGTAGTTCGCCACGCAGGTAACAAACTGATTGGTCACTTCTTTAGTAGACACTGTTTGATTGGTTTTCATGCTATCGAAAGCTTGAGAACCCATGTTGGCAAGTTGTGATTTAGAATATAGTTTTAACTGCTTACGACCGGTAGGTGAGGTAGCACAAGAAGAAATTAATGCCACAGTTAGCGCAATAGCAACACAGGACTTAATGACAGGTTTTAGCATGCAATTTGCTCGCTTCTCAGTAATAAAAATATGTTTAATAAAACAGCTTAGTAATTGATTAAAATCGTAACGTATTTTTGCATCACTGCATACCCACCATCGTTACGATTAAATTCTGTTGTTACCTACACTGCTTTGTACCAATCAATATAGATGAATCGTGACGATGAACAAAATTCTTTTGGCGATGAATGTATACGTTTTAATTTTGTGACTTAGCGGACGCGTTACTCGCGGCATAAGTGGAACTGTTGTAAATCAATCTGCCAATGAAATTTACGCTAATGTGGATGATATTCAAGATATGCAGTTTGAATCGCAAGTACCCGCAGCTGCGGCCACTTGGGAATTGAGGGCCTTTATTATCCAGAGTCTAGGTTATTTAGTGGGGGTGTTAGATAGATGCCCTGCGAAGGTTGGGCAGTGTGTGAGTCAGCAAGCCCAATCTTGTGCGAAAATGAAAGAGGAGGATTGAATTTCAATCCTCCTCTTATCGCTCTGTGACTTTCCAGTGGCTTAAATAGCAGCCCTTAATTCTTCAGCTTTGTCGGTCGCTTCCCAAGGGAACTCTTCGCGGCCAAAGTGACCGTAAGCTGCCGTGGATTGATATATCGGACGCTCTAAATCGAGCATTTTCACCAATCCATACGGACGCAAATCAAAATGTGCTCGAACGATCTCGGTAAGTCGTTCATCTGACACTTTGCCAGTGCCAAAGGTGTCTATGCTGATCGAGGTTGGCTCGGCCACACCAATGGCATAAGACACCTGCAGTTCACAGCGTTTAGCCAAGCCAGCTGCGACAAGGTTCTTCGCCACGTAGCGCATCGCATAAGCGGCTGAGCGGTCAACCTTGGATGGATCTTTACCAGAGAATGCACCACCACCATGTCGAGCCATACCGCCGTAGGTGTCGACAATTATTTTACGTCCGGTAAGTCCACAATCGCCCATAGGGCCGCCGATCACGAATCGACCCGTTGGGTTAATAAAGTATTTGGTTTGCTTTGAAAGCCATTTGGCCGGAAGCACTGGCTTGATGATTTCTTCCATCACCGCTTCTTGCAAGTCGGTCAAGCTAATCGAGTCACAATGTTGGGTAGACAGCACTACGGCATCAATACCCACAGGTTGGTTGTCTTCGTAAACAAACGTAACCTGACTTTTTGCATCGGGGCGTAGCCAGTCTAAAGTGCCATTTTTTCTTATTTCTGACTGGCGTTTTACTAGTCTGTGTGAATAAGTCACAGGTGCGGGCATCAACACGTCAGTTTCGTCACTGGCGTAGCCAAACATCAACCCTTGGTCTCCAGCGCCTTGCTCTTCTGGGGAAGTACGGTCAACGCCTTGATTGATATCGGGTGATTGTTTGCCTATGGCATTTAGCACGGCACATGAGTCCGCATCAAATCCCATATCGGAATGAGTATAACCAATCTCGCGGACGGTTTTACGAGTCAGCTCTTCAATATCAACCCAAGCTGAAGTCGTGACTTCACCACCCACCAGTACCATCCCCGTTTTAACGAACGTCTCGCAAGCAACACGCGCCTTAGGATCTTGAGTGATGATTGCGTCTAGCACTGCATCGGAGATTTGATCGGCAATTTTATCCGGATGACCTTCAGATACAGACTCTGATGTAAAAAGGTGTGTCGTCATTGATAATTCCTACAGTTAATTTTGTGAACCGACTTTTACAACGGCAATAAAGGTATTTTAACCACTAATTTTAAAAATACCAGTCTTTCCATCTAGACGTCCAAATGTCTAGATGTAATCTTGTCTTTCCAGTCCAGTTTTGTTCGAAGAGTTGATTCCATAACAAAAAAAGCATAATCAATATGGAATAAGCGTTGCAGTTAGGTTTCCACTAATGGAAAATGACCGCTCAAATCGAAAACAAGCTAACTAATCAAGTTAATACGCAAGAATGCTAAATTTTGATTATGTTTGTGATCCATAATTAGCAGGAGATCATATGCCTTCACGTCGAGAACTCGCCAACGCCATTCGCGCTTTATCCATGGATGCGGTACAACAAGCCAATTCGGGACACCCTGGAGCACCTATGGGAATGGCCGACATTGCCCAAGTATTGTGGAGCGATTTTATGCACCATAATCCAGCAAATCCGCAATGGCCAAACCGCGATCGTTTCATTTTATCGAATGGTCACGGCTCGATGTTGATCTACTCTCTGCTGCATCTGACGGGTTATGCGTTGCCGATAGAAGAGCTGAAAAACTTCAGACAACTACATTCTAAAACACCTGGGCATCCTGAATATGGCTATGCACCGGGCGTTGAAACTACCACTGGTCCGTTGGGGCAGGGGATCAGTAATGCGGTCGGTATGGCGATTGCTGAAAAAATGTTAGCGGCGCAATTTAATCAACCTGGCTACGACATTGTCGATCACTTTACCTACTGTTTCTTGGGCGATGGTTGCCTAATGGAAGGTATTTCTCATGAAGCCTGTTCATTGGCGGGCACTTTGGGCTTGGGCAAACTCGTCGCCTTTTGGGATGACAACGGCATCTCAATTGATGGCGAAGTCGAAGGCTGGTTCACCGACGATACACCTGCTCGATTTGAGTCATACGGCTGGCATGTCATTGCGGGTGTTGATGGTCATGATGCCGACGCCGTTGCTGCCGCAATTAAAGCAGCCAAAGCCGAAACGAAGCGTCCAACCATGATCTGCTGTAAAACCGTGATTGGTTTTGGTTCACCGAACAAATCCGGTAGTCATGATAGTCATGGCTCACCACTAGGTTTAGATGAAGTTCAAGCAACTCGCGAGCAGCTCGGCTGGAAACACGGTTCTTTTGAAGTCCCAGACGATATTTATGCACAGTGGGATGCCAAGGACAAAGGCGCGCAACTTGAACAACAATGGCATGAGTTATTAGAAAAATATTCGCAAGCCCACCCTGAGCTAGCGGCAGAATTGACCCGTCGTTTAGCCGGTGATTTACCTGCCGATTTTGAACAAAAAGCACAGGATTTCATCCAGCAGTCGCAACACAAAGCCGAAAATATTGCCAGTCGTAAAGCGTCGCAAAATGCCATTGAAGCTTATGCTTCCTTTATGCCTGAAGTGGTGGGCGGATCCGCTGACTTGGCCGGTTCTAACTTAACGCTTTGGTCCGGCTCTAAAGGCATCACCGCGGATGATGCTAGCGGTAACTATATCTTCTACGGTGTTCGAGAGTTTGGTATGAGCGGTATCATGAACGGGATTGGTTTGCATGGCGGCTTTAGAGCCTACGGCGCGACTTTCCTTATGTTCATGGAATATGCACGCAATGCGGTACGCATGGCGTCCTTGATGGGTATTCCAAATATCTTCGTTTACACCCATGACTCGATTGGTCAAGGTGAAGATGGTCCTACTCACCAACCCATTGAACAAATTGCCAACCTGCGCCTGACACCAAACCTTGATACGTGGCGCCCGTGTGATGGTGCTGAAACAGCAGTGGCTTGGAAAGCGGCAATAGAACGCAAGACAGGTCCAACAGCGTTGGTCTTTAGTCGCCAAGGTTTGCCAGCACAAAGCCGTACAGACGAACAATTAGCTAATGTTGCCCGAGGTGGTTACGTGTTGGTTGATTGCCAAGGTCAACCTGATGTGATCTTAATTGCAACCGGCTCTGAAGTGGGGGTTGCTGTTGAAGCTGCGGCAAAACTTAGCGACAAAGGTCACTCAGTGCGCGTGGTGTCAATGCCAAGCACGACGGTATTTGATGCACAAGATCAGGACTACAAAGACAGCGTATTACCTAAAAACGTCAGCAAACGTGTTGCAGTGGAAGCGGCGCATGTCGATTTCTGGCACAAATATGTTGGTTTTGATGGCGCGATTGTAGGGATGACCACCTTTGGCGAGTCAGCACCTGGCGGCGCTTTGTTGAAACATTTCGGCATTACGGCAGACGCTGTTGTCGATGCGGCGCAAGGCATACTTTAGCCTGTAAGTAGTCGATCTATATGATCTAGATAGATTGAGCATCACGGGCGCAAAAAATTGCGCCCTTTACGTTTAAGAATGACATGATACGCATAGCAATTAATGGCTTTGGACGAATCGGTCGAAATGTGCTTCGGGCGCTCTATGAAACGGGCCAGAATCAGTCGATTGAGATAGTCGCAATAAACGATATCGCTGAGCCAGAGGGCATCGCCCATCTACTCAAATACGACACGGCGCATGGGCGCTTTGGTTTTCCTGTGGCGTTATCGGGGACCACCTTGTCGGTCAATGGCGATGCGATTCAATTGTTACAACATGCCCGAATTGATGAATTGCCATGGACGGAATTAGATATTGATTTGGTGATGGAATGTACCGGCGTACACAATGATCGCGCTGATGCCGAAATTCATATTGCCCAAGGGGCAAGAAAAGTTCTATTTTCCCATCCCTCAACGCCAGACATGGACGCAACCGTCATCTATGGCGTCAATGATGAAGAGCTGCAAGTTGCAGATCGCATTGTCTCAAATGGCTCATGCACAACCAACTGTATTGTTCCTGTTATCCAAGTGCTCGATGAGGCGTTTGCTGTTCAAAGTGGCACAGTGACGACTATTCATTCTTCGATGCATGATCAACAGGTAATAGACGCTTATCATAAAGATTTACGCCTCACCCGTGCGGCGAGTCAGTCCATTATTCCCGTTGATACTAAGCTTGCGGTTGGGATTGAGCGTATCCTGCCCAAATTTGCAGGACGTTTTGAAGCGATTGCCGTGCGCGTACCGACTATTAATGTGACCGCCATGGATTTGAGTGTGACGGTCGACGCAAAAGTGAGCATTGAAGAGGTGAACCAAGCCTTACACCGAGCAGGTCAGGGCAGATTAAAGGGTATTTTAGGTTACACTGAAGAGCCACTTGTTTCGGTCGATTTTAATCATGATCCGCATTCGTGTATTGTTGATGGAACTCAGACGCGAGTGAGCCATAAACAGTTAATTAAAATATTGGTTTGGTGTGACAACGAGTGGGGCTTTGCTAATCGCATGTTAGATACCGCTCGAGCGATGTTCAGGGAAACGTTGCACGATTAGAAATTTTTACAAACCTGTTACCGCATACGCGGGACAAGGTTTACACAATAGTACAGACTTAAGACAATTTGAATTAGAGGATACTTTATGCCGATCGTGAATATGACAGATCTTGATCTAGCGGGTAAACGGGTTCTGATCAGAGAGGATCTTAATGTGCCGGTAAAAGACGGCGTAGTCACCTCAGATGCCAGACTTAAAGCCGCACTCCCTACCATTGAACATGCGCTAAAGGCCGGTGCCAAAGTGATGGTTATGTCGCATCTTGGACGTCCTACAGAAGGTACCTTCGAGCAACAATACTCGCTCGCGCCGGTCGTCACTTACTTATCTGAAACCTTGGATTGCACGGTGCGACTAGCTGGGGATTACTTAAATGGCGTGAGTGTTGAGGCAGGTGAACTGGTTATTCTCGAAAACGTGCGTTTTAATCCTGGCGAAAAAGACGACGATGAAGCCTTGTCAAAACAATATGCTGCCTTGTGTGATGTGTTTGTAATGGATGCGTTTGGTACTGCTCACCGCGCACAAGCGTCTACTCATGGTGTCGCAAAATTCGCTCCCGTCGCCTGCGCAGGCCCATTGCTAGCCAATGAGCTGTCGGCCTTAACTAAAGCACTTGATAATCCCGCTCGCCCAATGGTGGCCATAGTCGGGGGATCAAAAGTGTCGACTAAATTGACGGTACTAGAGTCACTCTCAGGGATCGTTGATCAACTTATTGTTGGTGGCGGTATTGCCAATACATTCATTGCTGCCGAAGGTCACAATGTCGGTAAATCGCTATACGAGCCTGATTTAGTGCCAGAAGCCAAACGCTTAATGCAGGCCGCTAAAGATAACAACGGTGCTATTCCGGTTCCTGTCGATGTGGTCACCGGTTTAGAATTTTCGGAGTCAACAGCAGCAACCACTAAGTCGGTGTCCCAAGTAACAGACGACGATATGATTTTTGATATAGGTCCTGAGACAGCAGAGCAGCTGGCCGAGATCATTAAAAATGCCGGTACTATCGTGTGGAATGGACCTGTTGGTGTGTTTGAATTTGAACAGTTTGAACAAGGTACCAAAACCCTGTCGATGGCAATAGCGCAAAGCAAAGCGTTTTCTATTGCAGGAGGCGGTGATACGCTTGCGGCAGTGGACAAATACAATATTGCCGATAACATATCCTACATATCTACCGGTGGTGGCGCTTTCTTAGAGTTTTTAGAAGGAAAAGTATTACCCGCCGTAGCCATGTTAGAGTCTCGGGGTGAGAGCAAATAAACTCAGAAATATTATAAGAGGCGGTAAAAGCGTCCTAAACTATCTTTGTATTCTACCAAGTTAATAAGGAGTGTTGCGAATGGCATCACAAGCACAATTAGACATGCTAAAAAAAATCGAAACTGAAAACGGGTTTATCGCGGCGCTCGATCAAAGCGGTGGTAGCACACCCAAAGCTTTGAAACTCTACGGTGTTACCGAAGATATGTATTCTGGCGATGAACAAATGTTTACTAAAGTTCATGAGATGCGTACCCGTATTATCACCAGCCAAGCATTTAATGGTAAGCGCGTACTAGGTGCCATTCTGTTTGAAAACACCTTAGATCGTGAAATTGAAGGTAGAGCAAGCTCGCATTATTTGTGGCAAGAAAAGAATGTTGTTCCGTTTTTGAAAGTTGATAAAGGCCTAGAAGACGAAAAAAACGGCGTGCAATTGATGAAAGCCATCCCCGGTCTTGACGAGTTACTCGACAAAGCCAACGCCAAAGATGTGTTTGGCACAAAAATGCGCTCGGTAGTGAAAATGGCTAACGCAGATGGCGTGCATGCCATCGTTGAACAACAATTTGAAGTGGGTAAGCAAATCCTAGCGAAAGGACTAGTACCCATTATCGAACCAGAAGTTGACATTAACAGCCCTGAAAAAGCGGCAGCCGAGTTATTGCTTAAAGGTGAACTGCTTAAGCATCTTGATGCGTTACCTGATACGCAAATGGTTATGTTGAAATTAACCTTGCCAGAAACCGCTGGATTCTATGACACCTTGATATCACATCCAAGGGTACTCAAAGTGGTAGCACTTTCTGGTGGTTATAGCCGTGAAGAAGCCAATAGAAGATTGTCTGAAAATGAAGGCATGATCGCCAGTTTCTCACGCGCCTTGTCAGAAGGACTAATGTATCAACTCAGTGATGAAGAATTTGATAGTACGCTCAATACGTCTATTGAAAGTATTTATCAGGCGTCGATTACCTAACTTCTACAATCAGCAATATAGCCAATCAAAAACCGAACATTGAGATACTCGATGTTCGGTTTTTGTCTTTTTACTGGCTAAATTCTCAGCCTTGTTTATAGTAATAATCTGTTTGGTTTTAGGGATTTACGATGGACGTTGAATTACCCTTACCCCTATACAAAAAATTGACCGTAACCTTTCGCGTCGAACCGGGGTGTTTGGGGCCTGACGGGGCAGATCATATAGAAGGGTTTTGCAAACATGCTAAGCAGGTAGTTGCTTCGCTCGATTCAGATTTCGTACGTTGGGTTATTGTACCTCGTTACGATAAGTCACTAGATGAAACCGAATACCGCACTAATGGCAAACGGTTAGACTATGACAAGGCAGCGCTCTATTTAAACGTGTTCGGCAAAGATCTCGACGAATTCGAAGAACATTTGCAAGACAGCCTTTCCGATTTGATTGATGAGTACCTCGGTCGCTAATTCATTTAAATCCCTTTATCATCTCGCATAATATTTGCTACTACTTTCGTCAAGGAGTTAACAACAATGGAAAATCTAAAGTGGTACAGAAACCCAGAGATGATAGTCGCTCTGTCTGCACTGTTTATTGGTTTGGTTACCGCATTTACTTCAATGTATTCAGCCTACGTTGATCGTGAATATGCCAGAGCCTCTGTTTGGCCAAAGGTAGAAATTTTCAGGAGTTTTAGCGGTAATTCATTTAGTTACAGAGTGACCAATAGTGGCACAGGTCCGGCATTAATCAAATATGCAAAAGTTCAAAACGGCTCTGACTATATAAAATCGTGGACGGAAATTTCAACATTTAAAAATATCAGACAATCGCATATTGGCTCTATTACCTTATCACCTCAAAGCAGTAGTATCCCAGTTTCATACGAAGGCGAGAATGCCGGCATACTGGCAAAAACCGATAAACACATCAGCATTGAGCTTTGTTATTGCTCAATTTACGAAGAGTGTTGGGTGGTAGATAGACGCAATCAGCCAGAGAATGTAGAGGCCTGCACCATTGATGATGAGCAGCGGTTTTTGCAATAATTAACTCGCTGCCGCTTGTAAAAAGCTAAGTTGAACGTGTTAAACCAAAATCATTAATCAATTGTATACATTGCTGTGGATCTTCTGGTAAGTAAAAATCTTCTCCCCCTTGACAATATTTGTCGAGAATTTTCTTTTGCTTATCTTTATCAAAATCAATAAATTCGACACCTTTCATGCTCCATTCCCCAAACTGCCTTTGGTCGATACTCTCACAGCTCAATAATTGCAGGTTGCCATGGCGCCTATCATTTTTGATATGTGTGTAAAGCTCTTGAATATCAAGTTCCTCGCCTTCTAGCACTTGCAAAAAGTGCAGGCCTTGGCTCAATAGAATGCCAGTAATATTCTGCAACTTATTGTTTTCTTGCGCGACAGACAATATATCCTTGACCAATTTCCACGTTATAACTTCATTCGAATCACTTAAGTAAATTAGTCTGGCAAGAGACATGAGCCATTCCTCCTAGGAATAATTCTTTATAGTTTAGCTAATTAACTCAAAATCGTGTGAGTTAATTGCATTCACATTTATTCAACACCTAAATTTATTACAAAATTGTATGTCTGCATCTTAGCTGCAAAAATATTTATCCAATAACAATAGGTAGCAAATTAGCCGCGATTAAGAAAAGCGACTTTTTAAACGCGTCATATCTTTAGTTAACCGTCAACTGATAACCTAATGTTGATAAGTAAGTGGACTCTCGCGCCAAATCAGCAGTGAATATTGGCTTATGCTCCAACCACT
Organism: Aliiglaciecola litoralis; assembly: GCF_039523355.1. Classification (NCBI taxonomy): domain Bacteria; kingdom Pseudomonadati; phylum Pseudomonadota; class Gammaproteobacteria; order Alteromonadales; family Alteromonadaceae; genus Aliiglaciecola; species Aliiglaciecola litoralis. The sequence goes on from NZ_BAAAFD010000003.1 coordinate 183,968, forward strand.
CTTTAGGGAACTGGATGTCGATGCTCTGATCTTTCACCCTAACAGCAAACTCGGGCAAAATATCATCTTGACGCTTAATGTTGAGTATCACACTTAGTCTAAGAATGATGAGTAGCTTGATCACTGAGTCAGGATCGAATTGCCAGAGCTCGGGGAGTTCTTCAAGTCGTACTTTTTTTCGGTGAAACCGCGCCAATATCGCTAATAACGCCTGTTGTTCTTGATTAAAGCCATACAAATCGACGTTTTGTAAAATATAGGCAGAATGGCGTTGCACACCTCGGGAATTGATCTGCAGACCTATTTCGTGCAGCATCGCTGCCCATCCCAACATGTTACGACTCGCTTGACCGCTAATTTTCCATTGTTTACGGCATTGGTCATAGATATACAGTGCCGTGTTGTGAACGCGTTTTGCGTGCTCTAAATCGACGTCGTAGCGAGTTGCTAGGCTTTGTGCCGTGCGTTCACGAATATCATGATGGGCAAGCTGTTCTTCCATTTCATACATGACACCTTCACGCAGTGCTGCTGGAGAATACTCCATTGCTGATATTTTTAAGCTTTTAAATGCCGCAATCAATATCGACAAGCCTGCTGCGAATACCGGAACACGGTCTTGGGTTAGCGTTGGAAAGGCAAGCGCGTCTATGTGCTTGGCGTCTATGCAACGTTGCTTTAAGGTTTTTAAATGGTCTAAATTAACAAAGCCTTCTGAGTTTTCTGAATTCAGTGATTGCACGACTAACACTATGGCCTTGATAGTGCCTGAAGTACCTATGCAATGTTGCCAGCCTTGTTTGAGATACTTGACGTCGATTAGCTCCAGCTCTTGCTGCGCGGCCATTATCGCACGCTTAAAAGCTTGGTTTGTCATCTCGCCGTTATCGAAGAAACGTTTACTGTAGCTTACACAACCCATTTGTAGACTGCGCAGTAGTTTAGTCTCAAAACCCTCACCAATGATGAATTCTGTTGAGCCGCCGCCAATATCTATCACTAACCGTTTGCCCGAATCCTGTATTGTGTGAGCAACGCCTGAATAGATTAGTCGCGCCTCTTCAATGCCTGATATGACTTCAATTGGGTAGGGCAGTATTTTCTTTGCAGCTCTGATGAATTCTTTGGCGTTTTTTGCTTTTCGCAAAGTGTAAGTGGCAACTATACGCACCGAGTCAGGGGCAAATCCTTTTAAACTCTCGGCAATGACTGCTAAGGTTTCTAGCCCCCGTTGCATTGCCGCGTCGTCTAATCGAAATTGACTGTCTAAGCCATCGGCCAGGCGTACCTTTTGTTTTACCCTATGCAGAATTTGCACGTTACCGGCAACAATTCGAGCGACCACTAAATGGAAACTGTTAGAACCAATATCGAGTGCCGCCACTTGCGTTGAAGGACGTGATTCTACGTTGTCAAAAGCGTCACTGATCTCTGGCATGGACAATTGCTCTGCGAATTAACGATAAAACAGACATCAAACCATGCCCTATTCCAGCCCTTTAAGGAAGTGATAAATTTCCACTTGAGAGCGCAATTTTTTACGATTTCCGCGACGAACATAGCGGTTGGTCTGATCCGCATCAATGACTCTAGCCTTTAGGGTGTCCTTAAGCTGAATGCCTACAATCTGAATAATGCGCTGTTTTAAATCTTCATCGTAAACGGGACAACCCACTTCAATGCGGTTATCCATATTTCTAGCCATCCAATCGGCTGAGGAGATGATCACCTTGGGATTGCCCGCATTTTGGAAAATCATTACCCGAGGATGCTCTAAAAATCGATCGACTATGCTGGTAATGAATATATTTTCACTCATACCTTTGACATTCGGGATCAAAGAACACATGCCGCGCACAATCGCCTGCACTTTAACGCCAGCCTGACTAGCCCTATACAAATCATCAATAAGTTCAGCGTCAACGAGGTTATTTAACTTAAGCGTTATACCCGAAGGCAATCCTTGAATCGCATTTTGAATTTCCTGACGTACTAAAATCTGGATCTTAGTACGGGCATTTAACGGTGATACCTGAAGATGCTGAAACTTATTCCGGCGATAAGGCAATTGGATCAGATCGAAGACCCAAATGGCCTCTTGTGCTAACTCCTCGTTGCGAGTAAACAGACTAAAGTCAGTGTAAATTTTAGCGGTCTTTTCGTTGAAGTTGCCGGTTCCAAAGTGGGAATAGTGCACCAATTCCCCTTTTTCTTCTCGACTGACCACGCACAATTTACTGTGTATTTTAAACGAAGGAGAACCCAGCACCACACGAATACCCGCATCGGTCATGGTTTTAGACCACTCGATATTGGCTTCCTCATCAAAGCGCGCGCGCAATTCAACCACCACGGTTACTGTTTTGCCATTATCCACGGCATCAATCAGTGAGCTGACGATCCTTGACTTATTTGCGACGCGATAGATGTTTAAGCGGATATGCTTAACACTAGGATCAAACGCAGCTTGACGGACAAATTCGGTAAAATGCAAAAACCGATGATACGGGTAGTACAATAAAATATCTTTGTGGCTGATGGCATCGAATACGGTATCAAATTCAGTAAATACACGGGAGCTAATAGCGGGTAAGGGAGTATTTTCCAGATAAGCTCTGCCGACATTGGGAAAGCCAATAAAGTCTTTGAAGTTACGATAAGCCCCGCCAGCCAGCAAACTGTCGAAGGACGAAATTTTCAAACGTTTACGCAGGTTTTTAATCATGTCCATTGGCATATCTGCATCATAAATTACCCGCACAGGCTCTGCGATAAGCCTTTGCTTCATGCTTTCCGACATCTTCTCCACGAAACTTTCATCAATTTCGTCATTGATTGAATATTCTGAATCTCGGGTTACTTTAAATGAGTAGGCTTCGAGCTCATCAAATTCAACGAACCCTTTAAAAATGATGTCTAAACATAGCTGAATGACATCATCGATGAGAATAATGTGCTTTTTCTTGCGCGATTTTTCTGGCGGGATAAGAATAAATCGCGACATAGCCTCAGTCGGCAATTCAATGGTGGCATATTTAGTGGCCCGATCTTTTTTATGGATAGCCACATACAGATAAGTACCGAAGTCATTAAGTCGGTGGACCAAATCGACCTTTTTATGGATCAGGATAGGCGCAATGTGGCGAAGAATTTTATTGCGAAAATAATCGATTAACCACGTTCGCTGAAAGTCCGTGAGCGCGTTTTTGTCAATTAAATAAATATTGTAGCGTGTTAAGCCTTTGACAATTTCGTCATAAATCTTTTCAAACGATTCGGTCATGACGATAACTTTTTGCTGAATTTGCTCCATTAACTCTTTGGTTTTCTGGGCGGCTTCTTCATTTCCTTCATCTAAAAAGATGTATATTTGGCGCTTAACTTCAGCTACTCGGACCCGATAAAACTCATCCATGTTACTAGAGTAGATACCCAAGAAACGAATGCGTTCTACAATGGGGTTATTCTTGTCTGCCGCTTCTTGTAAAACACGTTGGTTAAACGACAGCCAACTGAGTTCTTTAGGATAATAAAGTTGGTCTTGCTGCATGGATTACGAACCCTTTTAAATTACGTTCATTGGCCCGATGGTTCGAGTTGAAAATGGTCAGTTAATTCTGGTTGCGAATGACTCAGCGCAGTTCAATATCGACAACCAAATCATTAGCGATATCTTCTAACGCGTCGGATAAAACATCTAAATCAAATTCCGCAGGAATAGCTATAACTGCGTGAGCTTTAAACAGCAAACTTCCCCAATTTGGCGCGCTTTCACAGCTGGACTCGAATTTCATAATATTGAGATTAAACCGATTCAGCGTTGTGGTTAATTCTTGCACTATTCCGGTTTTATCGTTACCCATGATATCTATCTCAGCAACCTCGAAATCATCTTTATCCATTTCTTCGACACTGACTGAGTGAATAGTAAGATGAGGGTGTTGTTGTAAGAAATTAATTAACTCTTGTTGGTTTTCCGGTGGCACTTCAACTTGTGCAAAGCCAGCAAAGTGGCCCGCCATATAGGATAGGTTGCTCGCTAACCAATTACCGTTAAGGGTGTAAACCTTTTGTGCTAACGATTCTACAAGTCCGGGTTTGTCTTTTCCTATCAAGGTTAAGATCATTGCTTTCATTCACATAATCCTGTTTTACGATTGATACTTCTAGCATAGCGTATTGCACCACTTGTGGATCAACTAATCGATTGTTTTTAACCACTTTTATTAATTTTTATTCGCTTGTCACTTATTCTGTGTGGTTTTATTCAAATGGGTAGGGAAGTTACCCATTCCTCCCACTTGTATAACGAAATTATCGTTGGGTAAAACCGAGAACGACTCTCTTTCACAGTGACTAAAATGCAACGAAATACTGATGATTTTGCAATCTGATTCAACCTATTTTGAGTCTCACTGCGCTTTGTACGTGTTGGCGAACGTGGGGAAAGTGTCACCCGAAAGCGCCTTTATAGCGTTCGAATAAAACCTAGTTAATATACTTAAGGTTCTGTTTTAAAAGTAATTTAAATGAGATGTCTAGAGGCGATTCTAGCGATAAAAGCTAGCTGGTTTGTTTACCCAAACACTGTCACAAAAAATTCATATAAACTGCTATGCCTTTCCAGTATCATAATTTCAGTTTTTATTGGCTCAACTAAACTTATGAAGTGAAAAATTATGCCTTCTAACTCATTTCTTGGCGTATTTGCCAAGTCACCACTTAAGCCACTCGAAGACCATATCAACTTGGTTAATGAGTGCGCTCAGTTACTCACGCCGTTTTTTGAACGTGTCTACCAACTAGATTGGGCAGGCGCGGAAGAAATCCGAAAAGAAATTTCTAAGCTTGAAAAACAAGCTGATGACATTAAACGTGATCTTCGTACTAACTTGCCGTCAGGTTTGTTTATGCCGATCAATCGACAAGACATTTTGTCGTTATTGACCGAGCAAGATAAATTGGCCAACAAAGCAAAAGACATTGCCGGTCGAACCATTGGCAGAGAATTACAAGTTCCTGAACCATTGCATCAATCGTTTAAAGAATATCTCGCGCGTTGTTTAGAAGCGAGTAATCAGGCCAAAACTGCAATTAATGAATTGGACGAGTTGCTCGAAGCTGGATTTAGAGGCCGAGAAGTCAATCTAGTGGAAAAAATGATCGAAAAGCTAGACGCTATCGAGGACGACACGGATAGCCTGCAAATTCATTTGCGTAAAGGACTAATGAATATTGAAGCACAGCTCAACCCAGTAGACGTGATGTTTTTATACAAAACGATCGAGTGGGTTGGAGAATTGGCTGACGTCGCTGAGCGCGTTGGTTCTAGACTTGAAATGATGTTACCGGGTTAAGGGCGAATCTCTATGGATATTATCAATACTTACGGGCTCGTTCTGATCGTTGTAGCAGCGGCGGTTGGCTTTTTAATGGCTTGGGGCGTAGGGGCAAATGATGTCGCTAATGCCATGGGTACCTCAGTAGGTTCCAAAGCGTTAACCATTAAACAAGCGATCTTTATCGCCATGATCTTTGAATTCGCCGGTGCTTACTTAGCCGGTGGCGAAGTCACAGCAACCATCCGCAAAGGTATTATCGACTCAGCATACTTTATTGACACGCCTGAGCTCTTAGTCTTTGGCATGATAGCGGCCTTGCTATCAGCTGGTATTTGGCTTGCGGTCGCATCCTATCTGGGCTGGCCAGTCTCTACCACGCACTCAATTATAGGTGCGATTGTCGGCTTTGCTGCAGTAGGAGTCAGTGCTGATTCTGTTGAGTGGGCTAAAGTAGGGGGTATCGTTGGAAGTTGGGTAATTACACCCGCGATCTCAGGTACGATTGCCTATTTGATTTTTATGAGCGCACAAAAGCTTATTTTTGATACCGATAAACCTTTTAAAAGCGCTAAGCGTTATGTGCCCTTTTACATGGCACTTGCGGGTTTTGTAATGGTACTGGTGACCATTAAGAAAGGCCTGAAACACGTCGGTTTAGAAATAGGCACTATGGATGGTTATTTAATTTCTATTGGTGTTGCAGTGGGCGTGGGGATTTTAGGTCGACTTTACATCAACCGCATTAAGTTTGATGAGTCCTTAGACCGTTCTATGCATTACACCAATGTGGAAAAAATCTTCGCCATATTAATGGTAGTGACCGCGTGTTGTATGGCCTTTGCTCATGGTTCTAACGATGTTGCAAACGCGATTGGTCCACTAGCTGCGGTTGTGTCTGTGGTCAATAACGGCGGCGAGATCGTCGCCAAAACGCCATTGGTTTGGTGGATATTGCCATTGGGCGCTTTCGGTATTGTTTCGGGTTTGGCGCTTTTTGGCCACCGTGTTATTCGCACTATCGGTAAGGGCATAACGCACCTTACTCCAAGTCGTGGTTTTGCCGCTGAATTGGCTGCTGCTTCGACTGTTGTTATTGCATCAGGTTCAGGCTTGCCAATCTCAACAACACAAACCTTAGTCGGTGCTGTGTTAGGTGTGGGAATGGCAAGAGGTATTGCGGCACTGAATTTGGGAGTGGTTAGAAACATTGTGGTCTCATGGATCATTACACTACCCGCCGGTGCAGCACTGTCGATAGTGTTCTTCTACATTCTCAAAGCCGTTTTTGTAGTCTAGACCGCGTAAAGGTAACGCGATAAGTCGCAACCTGTGCGTAATCGAATTAACTGAGCCTCCTTTTGGAGGCTCTTTTTTTTAGTACACTAAAGTGGCGAAATGTTAGTAGCCAATTCCCCACAGCATCTGATTGTTTTAAATCGTCACTTATAGCCTCATCTAACGCGAACTTTAGACATTGGCCTTGCTGGGCTCCTCTTAGTTGCAATTACAGTCGTATAGGCTTCTTGGTGCAATGCGCAAAGACCCTTAGCAGCAGATATCATATTTTGAAAAACTGATTTAAACTGGCAATTACAATCTATTTACTAGAAGCATAATGATGAAATGGCCAAACCTTAAACACTTACATTACTTAGTAACTTTGCATCAAGTACAGCACTTCAATAAAGCAGCACAGCAATGCCATGTTAGTCAGTCTACCTTGAGCACAGCGATTCAAAACCTCGAAGAGCAATTTGGCTGTCAATTGCTAGAGCGGGATCACAAAACCTTTGTCTTTACGCCATTTGGTTTGGAGTTGGTAGCGCGAAGTAAGACATTATTGAACGATGTGAATGAGCTGGTGGATTTTGCTCAGACCTCCGGAAATTGGCAAGCGGGTAAATTGAAGTTGGGGGTTATCCCAACCATCGCCCCCTTTATTTTCGAAGGGGTAATAACCACAGTTAACAGCAATTTCCCTGAATTACAGTTACAACTTCAAGAAGATACCACCGAAAATTTACTTCACCAACTAACCGAAGGTGAGCTTGATCTGCTGATTCTTGCGCTGCCGATGGAAACACCGGGTTGTAAGCAATTGGTTATTGGTCATGATCCTTTTCATTTGATTGCGCACAGTGAGCTAGTTGATACCTTACCGCAGCCAATGGATGTTTCAGCGATGCCCAAACACAGTATATTTCTACTGCAAAAAGAGCATTGTATGACGGGGCATGCCGTCAGTGCGTGTGGATTGCAACATTCTGAACAAGTTAGCTCGCTGGCCGCTTCTAGTCTTTACACTTTGGTGCAACTAGCCAATAGCAAATTGGGTTTTACCTTTATGCCGGAGCTAGCAATAGAGAATCATATTCTGAGCACATCGCAACTTGTTTCTATGCCTGCAGAAGATAACGCCTTTCGTGAAATCGGCTTGGTTTGGCGCTCTGGGACTACCCGAGTCAGGTTGTTTAGAAAGCTGGCGGAGCTGTTTTCTCCGTTGATGCCGATCCCGACAATAAAAAAATAATAAAAATTTAGAACTATTTTCAGCTCCTTCTCGACATTATTAACAAGCTAACAATTGGAAAGCTAAAACGTGTTTGAAAAAAGCGATGAGCAACTAATTGCCAAAGCGTTAAACGGTAACAAGCGAGCATGGTTAAATTTGATTAAACGCTATGAAATGCAAGTGTATAACTACGGCATTCGCATGACTGGCACTCGCGAAGATGCGCTAGATCTTATGCAAGAAGTGTTTATCTCAGTGTTTCGCAATTTAAGTAATTACCGTGGTGATGGCAGTTTTAAAAGCTGGTTATTTAAAATAGCGCATTTTCGCTGTATTGAATTTTATCGGCGAAAGCGACCTAACCAAGCCTTAGATGATGCGCCCGAATTAGTTTCGCCCGGGCTTGGACAGGAGTCTGTTTTAGTGGCGTCACAAGACGCGTCTCTTTTGGTCAGTGCCATGCAGCAACTCCCTTTATCGCAAAAAGCAGTGGTTGAATTAAAATTTTTTGGTCAGTTTACATTCGACGAAATAGCCGAGCAGTTGGGGATTTCTTCAAATACCGCCAAGTCTCAGTTATACAGCGCGTTGGCCAAGTTAAAAAACCTTTTGGAGGTGGAATATGTCTAATCCCACATCACGTAATGAAGCGCATGCTACCTTATTGGCAGCGTGGATGGAAAACAGTCTTAGCGAGGAACAACGACAGCAGTTTGAATCCTTGTGTGCTCAAGATGCGGACTTCGCCGCTCAAGTACAGGTAGCAAATCAGATTGGTTTACAGGCTCAAGATTATCAACCTCAGACACCACCAAACTGGAATAAACAGGCAACTTATCATTTTCAACCTGAACGTAAATGGTGGCATTGGCAAGGGCTGCCGGTATTTTCAACGGCCCTGTCAGTTTTAGCGATTGTGTTAGTGGTCAGTGGTTTTGAAGTGCGCTTTGAAGATGACGCCATGACCTTTAGTTTTAACCGTTCGCAACCCAATATTGATCAAGTGGTTGAGCAGAAACTGGCGGAATTTAGTCAACAGCAACAGCTGGTAATGAATTCCTACGCTAAATCATTGCAAGAGCAACAATTGGCCACCAGTACTCAGCTTACTAACTATTTATTGGCGTCTAGCAGACAAGAGCGTAAAGAAGACTTTGGCGAATTAATTAAATTTATCAATGAGCAACGCAACGACGATCAGCTGTTCTTTGCAAGACAGCTCAATCAATTACAACAAGAATTATACGACACGCCGGCTACGGCTGGTTGGTCGGGTCAATCTCGACCCACCGATTTGAATATGAATAAGTAGGGGATCTTAAAATGAACTATGTCACTAATATGCAAAGATTTAAAACATCACGCAAGTCAATACCGAGTAAAGGTTTGCTATTTAGCGCAATAGCCACTGTTTTTTTAGGGTTATCGACGACTCCAACACACGCTAAAACTGACGTTCAAGCGCTAAGCAGCGAGTTGGAGATAATGACCAACATTATGCGCACCGCATTATCTCAAGGCAGTGATCAGAATGCGTATAAAGTACGTCGCTTAGAGGTGACCTATTTGGCTGGTCAGGGCGTGGTATTTGATGTTGATACGTCTTCAGGTGGTCGTCAGGTGTTTTTCGAGTTTAGCGATATGCATGAATTTCGGGTGCCACCGATACCACCGATACCAGCTATCGCTGGCGAGGAGCAAGAGTTTATCTTTGAGTTTTCTGATGAAGACTGGCAAGACACTGTCGAAGATGCCGTTGAGCAGGCGCACGAAGCAATGGAAGAAGCAAGAGAAAGGCTACGCGACTTGCGTCACAGAGACCGCGACTTTGCTTTCCAATTACGCGATGCTCAGCGGCAGTTAAGGGATCTTGAATTTGAGCTGCGCACCGCTGATAAAGAGCGCGCAACTGAATTGAAGAATCAGCAAAAACAGCTTGAAAAAGACATCGCCAAACTGAAATCACAACAAGCGGAAGTTGAAAAGACGGCGCAGAAATTAGAGCAACAACAAAAACAAAAGGCGGCCAAAAAACGCCAGATCCAGCAACAGCAACACAGCGCGTTTATCAGTCAGTTTGAGACCAACGTATCCAACACACTATGTAAGTATGGTAATGGGTTGGCTGCTTTGGACAGTGACGAACATGTCAGCTTTATACTGGCAAATTTCGCACAGACTGATAGGTCGAATAAGCAAGACAAGATATATGTATTTCAAAACAAAGACATTCAGTCTTGTGTCAAAGGCAAGTTCAGCGCAAAACAACTGTTAGAAAAGTCGGTAAATTATAGCTTTTAATAAGCACCGCCTCAGCACTTGCCAGTGTTGAGGCGTTTTGTGTCCAGAACCTTGGATAATTATTGCCAACACTTTTATAAATTTCACAGTTCTACCGTAATCTGCATTTAAATCACCGTTTTAATCACTTTTGCATCCTCATACTATTCATTGTTTCATGACTTTTGAGACACAAAACGCTAAGCTTGTTGTTATAAAGTCTCCTGACTACCAATCTTTCAATGACTTGGGTTTAGAGGACGGAGTGCAAACAATATATGACTGGATTTTTAAATGACAAAAAACGTCGTGATAAGTGGTTCTGGGCTGTGGACGCCTGAACATAGTATTTCCAATGCCGAATTAGTGGAAAGCTACAATCAGTACGCTAGTAAGTTTAATCAAGAAAATAGCAAGGCGATTGAAGCTGGAGAAATCGTGGCAAAGCCATACTCAAGTGCCGAGTTTGTTGAAAAGGCTTCGGGCATTAAGAGTCGACATGTTTATGTTAAAGAGGGCGTGTTAGACGTAAATCGAATGCGCCCTAAGATCCCAGAACGCAGTGATGACGAGCTTTCTCATCAAGCTGAAATTGCGCTGCATGCAGCCAAAAAAGCACTAAAGGCAGCAAACAAAAAAGCCTCAGATATTGACGCTGTGATTGTGTCTTGTGCGTACACACAGCGCTCCTATCCAGCCATCGCGATTGAAGTTCAAGGTGCTTTAGGCATCAAAGGCTTTGGTTTTGATATGTTGGTCGCCTGCTCAGCAGCAACATTTGGCGTACACCGTGCCTATGAAATGATCGCCGCTGAAACCGCAAAATGTGTGTTGGTGATTAATCCTGAGCTAGTATCACCACAAATAAACTATACCGACAGAGACAGCCACTTTATCTTTGGCGATGTGGCAACTGCGATGGTAATTGAACATCAAAGCACCGCTACTGGCGCACACCAATTTGACATTCTCAGTACCAAAGCAGTAACGGATTATTCCAATAATATTCGTTCTAATTTTGGCTATATGAGTCGTGCTTTCGATACCTCACCTTATGGTGCGGATAAATTATTTCATCAAGAAGGCCGTAAAGTATTCAAAGAAGTGTGTCCGATGGCGGCCGCCCACATTGCGGCTCACTTGCAGCGCCATGAGCTAACCCCGCAAGACGTGACACGCTGGTGGTTGCATCAGGCCAATATCAATATGAATACGCTGATCACTAAAAAATTACTTGGCAGAGAGGCAAAGCCGGGTGAAGCGCCGATCGTGCTAGATCGATACGCTAACACGGCGTCTGCTGGTTCTATCATTGCATTTCATCTGCATCATCAAGACTTAGCTGCGGGCGATTACGGATTGATTTGTTCCTTTGGAGCCGGTTATTCCATCGGCAGCATGGTTGTGAAAAAACGTTAGTCAATAAATCCTACATTTAATAAAAGGGTACTTGCTCTATCATGATTGCAGACATAGGATTTGTGCTAAGTACGGCCAGCTACAGCTTATTATTACTGTTACTGTTCACCGTACGCAAAGCAGGACTGGCTAAATACCTACTGATCTTAGCGACTGCCGGTACAGCCTGCTGGTCGCTATTTCATATCAACTCGCTGTTTGGCGCAGTGAATATTCAGCAGCTATTTTTGTTTGATACCATCAAGCAAAGCATCTGGTTAATTTTTCTGTTGTCTTGCATCAATACTGATTTTCGCAGTCTTAATGAGGTTCTCGCCAAACCCTTTTCAATGGTCATGTTAGCGATCCCCATTATTGCAGTTGTTGCTCCGCTGTTTTTACCCATCGCATTAACCTGGCGGTTTATGGCGCATACCATTATTGCGTTGCAAGCCTTGGTCATTCTAGAACTCATCTATCGCCAAGCCGGTGAAAGTCGCTGGGCGTACAAGCCGCTGGTGCTATATTTAGGGGCGACTAATCTGTTTGAATTTGTGACCTTCGCCAATGCCACTATGGTGGGGAATCTCGAGGTCAATTACATCGCTGCTAGAGGTTATATCTACACGGCTTTGTTGCCTCTGTTGGTACTGGCCATCAGACGCATCAAACATTGGGGAGTCGATATATTCATCTCTCGCGAAATTGTTCTGCACAGTTCGTTATTGATGGTTGCCGGTGCTTACTTATTTGTCATGGCAATGGCCGGTTATTTTGTAAAATACATCGGTGGCGAATGGGGAGCGACGATACAAATCCTGTTAATTGTCCTGTCCACTGTGCTGCTAATGACGTTGTTTTTATCCAATAGTTTGCGGGTAAAAATACGCGTATTTATTACCAAACACTTTTTTGCCAATCAGTTCGATTATCGGATTGAGTGGCTAAAGCTAACGGAAGCCTTACCTTTAAACGAGTCGAATATCTCGGAGGTATATCACAATGCGCTTAACGGGCTTATACAGGCAATTGAATACGATGATGGCCTATTGCTTAAAAAAGAAGGGCAACACCTAGTTATAAAAGCACAAAATGATCACGATGAGCTAACCCCAAGGGAATGGCAGATATTGCACGAGCTAGCCAGCTATTGTGAACAAAAAGACTGGATCATTGATATTGAGGAATTGCGCTATAAACCTTTCGTGTATGAGGGGCTAAAAGTTAATCACGCGTTATTGAATGAATGTTCATTTCAACTGGTTATGCCTATTTATAAATCGGAACAGTTATGGGGCATGGCGGTGTTAAATGGTCATGAATCAACGCGAAAACTCAATTGGGAGCTGCGAGATTATTTATCCGCAGTGCGGGCGCAGGTTTCCAGCTATTTGTTTCACAATGAAGCGGGCAAAGAAGTGGCTGAGAATGCTCAGTTTGCGGCTTTTAATCGCATGTCTGCTTTTGTGTTACACGATTTGAAAAATGTATTGGCGCAAATTGATCTGATTTTAGCCAATGCAGAACAGCACAAAAATAACCCTGAATTCATTGAAGACACCTTCGAGACCCTGAAACACACCAAAGCACGCATGGATAAAATGCTTCGCCAATTAACCGATAAAAAGGAAGTGCAGCAAAGCAGTGAGAAAATTGTCAATGTGTCTCGCAGCTTAAATAATGTCATTGTTAAAAAGTGTGCAGGAAATTTACCGGTACCCAGATTAATCGTGATTGATGAAAAACAACTGGTGATCGATGAGGAAAAATTCTGTAATGTAATGTATCACTTAATTAGTAATGCACAGCAAGCTACCTCTGACACCGGCACGGTTACTATCACTGTTGATCTGAGTGTCGATCACGCTTTTGTCATTGTAACCATCGCCGACACAGGTGAGGGCATGAGCCAAGAGTTTATAGACACAAGATTATTTAAACCCTTTGATACAACCAAAGGCAACGCTGGAATGGGCATCGGGGCATATGATGCGAAAAGCTTCGTTGAAAAAATTGGTGGTAGTATAAAGGTTGAAAGTGAGCAAAATAAGGGCTCAGTGTTTACACTGAGCTTTCCTGCACAATAATAATAAACTAACAGGAACCGATAGCCGTGGATAGAATATTAGTAGTTGATGACGATTTAGGCATTCAAAAGCAGTTGAAATGGAGTTTAAGCGAATATGAAGTTGTATTTGCCGAAGATCGACAATCAGCCATTAACCAATTAAGACGATATGAGCCAACGGTCGTTACCTTGGATTTAGGTCTACCGCCTGATCCGGCTAATGCGTCCGAGGGACTTGCTGCGTTAGAAGAAATTCTCAGTTTAGCGCCTCAGACCAAAGTGATAGTGGTCACCGGTAATAATGACAAAGACAATGCGTTAAAAGCCATTGCGCTAGGTGCCTATGATTTTTATCAGAAGCCGATCGATTCCGATACGATCCAAATATTGATCAACAGAGCTGCCAACCTCTACAAGTTAGAACAAGAAAACCGTCAGTTAGCAAAAAGCTCATCATCGATGAGTAAAATCATCGGTAACAGTGAGTCAATTCAGCAAGTTAGTCGCAAAGCGGAAAAGATTGCACAGACCGACATTAGCACCTTATTGTTAGGTGAAAGTGGAACGGGTAAAGAAGTGTTTGCCCGTAGTATCCATGACCATAGTCTGCGTAAAGACAAAAATTTTGTTGCTATCAACTGTGCTTCTATCCCTGAAAACTTGCTTGAAAGTGAATTGTTTGGTTATGAAAAAGGGGCCTTTACGGGAGCCAATAAAACCACGCCAGGTAAAATAGAAACGGCTCAAGGCGGTACTTTGTTTCTTGATGAAATAGGCGATATGCCACTGGGTTTGCAAGCTAAAATGTTGCGCTTCTTGCAAGAACGCGTGATCGAGCGAGTCGGTGGACGTAGTGAAATTCCAGTCGATATCCGCGTGATTTGCGCCACCCACCGCAACCTTCAAGACATGGTGAGCGAACAAACTTTCCGTGAAGACCTGTTTTATCGGGTCGGTGAAATTATCATTAAAATTCCACCACTTAGGGATCGAGAAAATGACGTGGTGTTGCTAGCCAAAACCTTTTTGAATCAATACAACGAAGAGTTTGGTACTAAGGTCAAAGGACTCAGCGACGGTGCTATCAAAGCGATGTTACAGCATCATTGGAAAGGTAATATTCGCGAGTTACAAAACAAATTGAAATCAGCGGTTATTCTGGCCGAGGGAAGTACCATCCAAGCTGATGATTTGGGCTTGGTGTACCGTGAAGATGGTGATACTGGCGAGAGCCTAAATTTGCGCGAAGTGCGCGAGCAAGCTGAAAGTAGAGCGATTCGCCGTGCCTATTTTCAATCAGAAAAGAATATGTCACGTACCGCAGAGTTGCTTGGGGTAACGCGTCCAACTTTATATTCACTGATTGACAAATATCATCTGGATGACATAAAAACAGGAGCCTAAGGCTCCTGTTTGCTGTTGCTTTGCGTATATCTATCTCAAGTTCAGGTTACTTAGACCAAACTAGTTCTTTGAAGTGTTTACGACACATTGACTCATAGCTGTCGTTACCACCTACTTGCACTTGAGCTCCATGATTCACAGGTGCTCCGGTGTCATCTCTGCGCACCACAAAGCTGGCTTTACGACCACAGTAGCAGACAGTTTTTAATTCAATCATTTTGTCGGCCCAAGCGAGTAAATGGTGACTGCCTTCAAACGTCTCTCCTAGAAAGTCAGTGCGCAAGCCATAAGCCAACACTGGAATATCTAAATTATCAACCACGTCAGTAAGTTGCATTACTTGTAGTTTTGATAAAAATTGCGCTTCATCAATGAACACACAATCAATTTTGCCAGTGTTAGCAAGGGTATCGATAGCGTCAAACATATCACTTTGCTCGTTGAACAAATGGGCGTTAGCTTGCAGGCCAATGCGAGAAGCAACTTTACCTTGACCAAATCGGTCGTCCAGCGCCGCTGTGAAAATTTCAGCCCGCATTCCGCGTTCTTGATAGTTGTATGCCGATTGAAGAAGAGACGTTGATTTACCGGCGTTCATTGCAGAATAATAGAAGTATAACTGGGCCATTGCTTGGACTCTTAGTATTAAAACGCTGTATTGTGCCGATTTTCTGCTCGGAAATAAAATAAAAAGCCAATACAACAGGCAAGCCTATTTTTAGTTATGCCTTAATAATATTGAAATGGCGGCTAATATTCGCTAGTTAACCTGAGCACTGAATAATCAGTGTCCCTCAATAATGCCCTTTTTACGCTCATTTGCGTTGAGTTTTCTAGCAATAGACCAGCTATTACTTACGAAAACTCGCTTTTACTTATCCTCAATAACACTTTGAAATAGTAATGTAATATTCAATCGCTCAACACATACTATCCAGAGTTCAGGTTAGTTAATCGAAATAACTTGGCTGTTTAGTTTTTCCACCCAAATACGCAAATCGTCGTTTCTCATCGGTTTTGCAAAAAGGAAGCCTTGCAAATAATCGACACCCATTTCGTCCATTCGTTGTGCTTCGAGTTCGGTTTCAATACCTTCTGCAACTGTCTGGCTACCGAATTGATTGGCGATAAACATAGTCGCTTTAATAATAGCTTCTCCGCCCTCATCAATATTTTGTACAAAAGAACGATCTATTTTGACGGTATCGAAATTCAACGTTTGTAATTGGCTTAAGGACGAATAGCCAGTACCAAAATCGTCGATTGACACTTGCACGTCGCGGGCTTTAATTGCATCTAGTTGTGCCCTAACTTTGCCCTTATTATCGGCAAACATTGATTCGGTAATTTCTAGATGGAGCCTTTGTGGTGGAAGCTTGCTGGTTTTTAATGCTTTGTCGAGGATATGAATAAAATCATCGTCCATCAGCTGAATAATCGAGACATTGACTGATACTGAAGCATTGGGGCTGTGTTGCCATTGGCTGGCGTCAATACACGCCCGATTCAACACCCACGCGCCAATGTCGTGAATTAAACCTGATTGTTCGGCAAGCGGTATAAAAATATCCGGATTCACTAAATCACCATTAAAATCCCATCGTAACAATGCCTCAAAAGACCAAGGAATTTTACTTTTGCAACACACAATGGGCTGATAACACACATATAATTGCTTTTTATCTATGGCTTCTTGCAGACCATCACGCAAATTCTCCACATGTTTAAGACTTTGGAATAAGTCATGAGTAAACATGCGAGGCTCGCTAAGGTGTAGCTTCTTCTGCTCGAACATCGCAAAATCCGCTAATTGGATCAGTTCAGTCTCATTTTTGGTGTGCTCAGGTAGCATGGCCACCCCTATGGTCGCGGTCAAATGCAGCTGATTCGACATCACGTCCAATGGTTGCGATATTCGGGCGAGCAGGGCATTGGCAACCGACATGGCTGTTTCGTGATTCGCGTAAGGCAGTAACATCAAAAATTCGTCTCCGCCCCAACGTCCTGCTTTATAATCTGTGGCAAATGCGCGAAGTCGGCTAGCGATTTCGACCAAGACAGCATCGCCCACCTTATGACCCAAAGTATCGTTTATTTTCTTGAAACCATTTAGGTCAATGAACAACAATGCAATCGAATGGCCTCGGTTAATACTCGCTTTTGCTGTTTTTTGTAATTGTTCGATAAAAGCAGCTCGATTATAAAGCTGAGTCAGGGGATCGAGACTCGACAAGGCGCGTATTTCAGCGGTGCGACGTTCCACTTCTTTTTCTAGTGAATTATTAGCCTCATTGAGTCGCTCATAGGCGTCAGTTAGTTGGTGATGGACATCATCAACTTGGGCCAATTCGTCATGCATGGTTGCCACCAAATGACTATTTTCATTTCGTAAATTGATCGTGTCTATCATCAAATTTGCTGCGCGTAATCCTGAGATAGCGATGGCAACGCAAAACATGAGTCCTAAAATACCTAGATATAAATGGTCATCTATGTCAGAAAAGATTGCCATACTTGATACAGGTGCTAACAACAATATAACGAACAATACTGCCGCGAGTCGGTGTCCTGACAAGATGGAGTTTGAACCACCTGCAAGGCTACATAAAATTGCTAATGTGGCAGCAAACTCACTGGTGCCCATAGTGTCGTAGAATCCAACTGAGAACACGCTCCATAATAAGGCAGTTGCAATAGCCCCTAAAACAATGCGGTTGAGTGCGGCTTGCCCATCAAACTCAGAATTACGCAGTTTGAAATACCAGTAAAGGCTGTCAAGAATTCTAACTAATATCAGCGCAGACATTGCCAAAAACCATATCAATTTTAGGCTAAATGTGTTTTGAGATGAAAAGCCAAAAACCAAAAATGCAGCCGAAATAAAGCTTCCAAACATGCCTATCATGATATTGGAATACATGACTTTCGCCGTGTCACGTAAATTGGCTTGGTTCACTGTGTGTTTTTTATTAATAGTAAGAATCCTAGTTAACGGCAGAAGAAGCGCGAGCTGTTACTCTTCTCATCTGATTATAATACAATTTTTCCAAAACAAAGCACAACCAAACATCAGGACTCAAGTATTTAATTTACTTATTAGCGTTAGCTGAACATCGATGGTTGGCCTCTTACCACTATTCAACGAATTGAACAGTGAGCTTGGTAGGCATTGTATTTTCAATAGGTATAAAAAGAGGTTGATATTGTGACCATTAAGCTTGCTCAACGGTGAGGTTTTATCAACAACCGATTAGGCTGTTTTTGTGCCATAAGATGCTGCAATTTAGAAATTAAGTTTCCGACTTAACCTAATGCAAAGGAGATATTTCATCGGCTCTGCCCCTAAGAATAGAGCGTGAGAATCCATATTATTGCTTGGAATTGAAACAACTAAATCGGGTTAAAGTAATTGCGGCCATTTGGCCGCAATTTATTTTGCATGCTTTGGGATATCTTCATTAAATTTACAGCGTGTTATCGAGAATAAATTTCCCTAGCACCTTTAGTACGCTTCCGTAAGTCAGATTCATTGGCAACAAACGTATATTGGTTGTTCCAATCTCCTCGCGGCTTGTCACCAATGATAAAGTGCTGTAAATCAAGATCAGGCGCATTGATAACTATACGGTCAGAGACACGTACGGTTTTGCCTTCTAATGATTTATCGGTGGCTTTTAATTTAGAAACCACAAACAAACGGCGATCTTTTGCGTATACTTTTTCGATCTGTAAGTCGTGCATGTTACCTGCCACTTCAGCTTCAACCACAATGGTACGCTTCGATTTAGGACTGTCGTCGTCAGGCATATTAACATCCATATAAGGTACCTCGACTTGCTTTTCCTCCATGACAACAACGACTTCAGGCACTTCAACAGTCTCGGTGGTGGTGCCAATATCCACATCAGCCCATTCGACTTCGTATTTTGGTAGGCGGCCTGCATCTGCGCTAACGTCAACGTCTACGCTGGGCATATCACCTGAACGGGTTTTGTCTACGTCACAGCCAGACAAAGCGATCATGGCTACGGCTGCTGTAATCAGTTTAATTTTCATCATTAATCCTTATATTCATTAATGTTGTAAATGCATATGGTCGACTTCGTAGCTTCGAATCAATTTCATATGCCGTCCACTGTTACTAGAAGCAATAACCGTTCCACCGAAGTAATTTTATTAAAAACAATGAGTTATCCGGACTGTTGGAGCGGAAGTAGGCAATTCTGATAAAATTTTTCATTAAAAATGTAAAAATGTAAAAATGCAAAAATGTAAAAAGTAAACGTTAGCGTGGTTAACTTTTAAATTGTCTCGGTTATCCAGCGAGAATTTCCGATTTACTTGAATAGCTTGATAGAATCAAAGTCATTGAATAACTCATAACTCATAACTCATAATTCATAATTCAGTCAGATGATGGATAGTGCAGTTGTAAGACTGTTCTGGTCTATTGTGCTTTAAATATTAGGATGTGAATCCTGACAATCTATTGAGAACAAGTGAATATATCTCATGGGTTCCGCACCCATTGCCATTTTATCAACATATATCTTCTCGTCCTGCACTGAGTATAGTGAGAATACTTGGATTTCATCGATTCTGCCCCCGTAGTTCTCCAAATCGTGATATCGGCGCAGAAATCCTTGCTGGCATTGAAGAAATTCAGAGTTTCAAAAAAGGGCAGAAAAAGCTTAGAACAAAAGCGCTATCTGAGCCGTCTGCTCCAAACATCATCAGAGCCAAGCTGAAAATGTCACAAGCAGCATTTGCAGCTATGTTAGGTGTTAGTAGACGAAATTTACAGGATTGGGAACAAGGCAGGCGCGAACCCAACGGTCCTGCTGTAGCTTTACTTCGAATCGCAGAGCAACATCCTGAAGTCTTTTCAGACCTTCATTAACCCACATAAACAGCATTGTTTACGCAATGTCTGCTTTGGGAAGTGGATCTAGAAGATTTTGATGATCCGCAATTCGCTTTGAGACGACAGCCCAATGAATCCAAACCATTAAGAATAAGGGCAGCACTATGGCTGCCCTTTTCATGAGGTTACTTCTTAGATTTTTTGGGCTTTTTAACTTTCTTTCTTTGTGATTTAGGTTTTTTCTTTTTCACCGGAGGTGAGGCTTCTTTGTGCTTGGGGCGCAACTCTTCAATCACTCGACGTTTTAAGCGTTGCTCTGTGTAGCGTTCAATTTTCGCCACTATGCCCATTTCGTGGGCTTCTGCGATAGAGATTGCCGTGCCTTTTTTACCCGCGCGTCCGGTGCGGCCAATTCGATGTACGTAGATATCGGCAGTGCGCGGTAAGTCGAAGTTGATCACGTGGCTGATGTTTTCAACGTCAATGCCTCGCGCTGCGACATCCGTAGCCAATAATATGTTCACTTCGCCTGCTTTGAATTTTGCCATGGCGCTCATACGCTTGTCTTGTGGCATCTCACCTTGCAAATAAATGACGTCAATACCGTCGCGTTGCAATATTTGCTTTAATTCGTTTAGACGATCACGGGTTTTAACGAACACCACCGCAGTTTCAATTTGATTGGTAAGAATGTGTTTGAGCAGCGCATATTTGTGTGCGGGGCTATCTGCTAGGTGGATCCATTGCAATATTTTTGCATGTTCTTTGCGACTGGGATTGGCTTCGATAAGTGCCGGTTCGTTTAGCAGGTCTTTAGCGAAACGCTCAATTCCTTTGCCTTCCAAGGTCGCTGAAAACAACATGCTTTGCTTACGCCAGCGCGCTTCTGCCGCGATTTGATTGACAATGGCTGAGAATCCCATGTCGAGCATACGATCCGCTTCATCTAAAATAAGGGTTTCAATGTCACGACAATCAAAACTCTCTTTTTCGATGTGTTCGAATAACCTGCCCGGTGTGGCGACCAAAATATCCAGATTTTGATCCAGTGTTTCGCGGTCAGTACCATAATTAATACCGCCGGTTATCAGTCCGCAGACGATATCCGTGTATTTGGTGATCAATTCCGCTTGCTCAAATACTTGCAGGGCAAGTTCTCGAGTTGGCGTTAAGATCAGTATTCGACAAGATCCCGGCTGTTGGCGAGGGAAATCCAGTAAAAACTGACAAGCAGGCAGCAAGAACGCGGCAGTTTTGCCGGTTCCAGTAGGGGCATTGGCCAGAATATCTTGGCCTTCCATCGCCGGTGGGATGACCAGCGTTTGAATGCTAGTTGGAGATTTATAACCCATGTCAGCAACTGCGCTGCATAGTTTTTCGTCAAGTTCTAATTGCTCAAACATTTTTATTCACATAGTTTCCACGAGCTTAATTGCTCGCAATTATAGAGGACTAACGATGAGATAGGCAGAATTAATTAACTGATATTTGGAAATAATTAATTGCAACTTGCCCTTCAACACAAGCGTCATCACA
This sequence comes from Aliiglaciecola litoralis, assembly GCF_039523355.1. Taxonomy (NCBI): domain Bacteria; kingdom Pseudomonadati; phylum Pseudomonadota; class Gammaproteobacteria; order Alteromonadales; family Alteromonadaceae; genus Aliiglaciecola; species Aliiglaciecola litoralis. The sequence goes on from NZ_BAAAFD010000003.1 coordinate 205,372, forward strand.
GATTATAAGACTCTGTTCAATGAGTTTCTGTTAGCCATGATTGCTTCACTGCTTTGATGGCGGCAGTGCGCTGAGAATTGAGCTGCTCGCGGATTTCTTTGCCATGAAAACCGGCTTCGATTATGGGTTGAACTCCTACAGCATTAGCTGCCACGTAGGTTGCATGAATATAGTCTGCTTGCTGGTATGGACTATGTTCAAATCCCGTGCGCCCGCGTGCGTCGGCTTTACAGGCCACCAATAGTTTTTCGAACCGCGTTGATTTGCGCCACACATCACAGCGGTTAAACATCTTTACAATAGTCGCTGGTTTTAACTCAAAGGCACGATGAATATGACCGTGAAACTCACTCATAAGCAGTGCCAGCTCTTTGCACTCGTTAGGCACTTTTAAACGATCACTGAGTGCTTTGATTGGTTCAAGTCCAAGTGTTTCATGACCTCTGTGCGAGGGCCATTGCTTAGGATCGGTTAAACCTTTACCGAGATCATGTACTAACGCGGCATAACGAATACTGAGATCTTGGCTAAGATCAGCCGCTTGTTCAAGCACCATCATAGTGTGAATGCCAGTATCAATTTCAGGGTGCCATTGGGCTGGGTTGGGTATTCCCCACAAACAATCGAGTTCGGGGAACCAGACTTTGAGTGCACCGCATTCGCGCAACACCTCAAAATATACTTGAGGCTGATTTTCCAGTAGGGCGCGCGAGGTTTCTTTCCATACTCGCTCTGCCACTAAGTGATCAAGCTCACCGGCCTTGACCATGGATTTCATCAAGTCCATTGTCTGAGTTGCGATGCTAAAACCATACTCAGCATAACGGGCAGCAAAGCGCGCCACTCTTAACACGCGCAATGGGTCTTCGCTAAAAGCAGGTGAAACATGTCGCAGTAGACGTTGCTGAAGGTCTTGTTGACCGCCGTAAGGGTCTATTATCTGGCCATTTTGATCTTTTGCCATGGCATTGATGGTGAGGTCGCGACGTAGCAAATCTTGTTCTAAAGTAACTTGTGGTGAACTATCAACTGCAAAACCGGTATACCCTTTACCTTCTTTTCGCTCGGTTCGGGCCAGTGCATATTCTTGCTTAGTTTGGGGATGCAGAAAAACGGGAAAGTCGCTGCCAACCTGAATGTAGCCAAGCGCCTGCATGGAGTTAATAGTCTCACCTACCACTACCCAATCTTTATCTTGTACAGCTCGTCCCAACAATGCGTCTCTGACGGCACCGCCTACTAAATAACATTTCATCGCTGAGTTGAATCATCCACATTATAAGCCATTTCAATGGGGCTTATTATGCCTTAAAACAGCAATAAATGCAGTCTTTGAGATTGCTCTAATTAGTGTTACCTTATAGTACATACCTTGTATATTCAGCCATTTGGCTAGACAAGAGGCTACATTCAAAATGAAAGTTCCGTGTAAATCTCAAGCAAAGTGATGCATGAAGTGTTAAACATAATTGATCAAGACATGGCTGTATTGTCAATGCGGTATACAACAACACGAGAGATCAGCAGGCCCTAAAACATGTATCTGAACTACTTTGGATTATCGGATAATCCCTTTTCAATCGCGCCAAATCCTGACTACCTTTATATGAGTCCAAGGCACAAAGAAGCCCTAGCCCATTTGATTTTTGGACTCAGAGAGAGTGGCGGATTTGTGATGTTGACGGGGGAAGTGGGCACTGGCAAAACCACGGTTTCTCGTAAATTATTACAACAATTACCAGATAACACCCAAGTTGCGATGATCCTAAATCCTACGCTCTCAGCCATTGAGTTACTTGCTACGATTTGCGATGAGTTGAAAATACGTTACTTGAAGAAACAAGCTAGCCTAAAGTATTTTACCGACAAAATCCTGACGAAGCTCACAACCAATCATCAAAACGGTATAAATACGGTACTGATTGTCGATGAAGCGCAACATCTTCAACCTGAAGTGTTAGAGCAACTGCGCTTACTCACTAATTTAGAAACCAATCGTGAAAAACTGTTAAAAGTCGTTTTGATTGGTCAACCCGAATTACAGCAGTTGCTCAAACGTAACGAACTTCGACAATTGGCACAGCGCATCACCGCTCGTTATCACCTATTACCGTTATCCGCGGTAGAGGTGAAGAATTACATCGCCCATCGTCTTTCGGTCGCTGATGGCAACGACAGTATTTTTAGTCAGGCGACTTTGCAGGCGGTGTATCAAATCACCGGTGGCATTCCAAGAGTGATCAATCTGTTGTGTGATCGTGCGTTAACCCTCAGCTTTACGAAGCAGCATAAACATGTTCGGCGGCACATCTTCGTAGCTGCGGCCAGACAGATCCTTGGCGATGACATTGTCAAGCAGCGTCAAGGTAAGCAGTGGACACTTATCCTGTTGGCGTGTTTCACAGTCTCTGTGTTGCTCGGTTACTGGATTGGAGGCTGAGATGACCAAACGTATTGCTATTGAACAACTCAAGCCGGGTATGGTGATCATCAAGGTAACCCAACAGAACGGTCCCGTTAAGATCAAAAAATCCGGTGTCGTTAACAGTGATGATATGGTTAAAGCACTGGCTGAAATGGGAGTACAGGAAATTGAAATCGACCCAGATATGACGGTCGACCTAAAACCACCTAAAATAACCAAGTCCAAAACCCAACAACTATTAGAAGACACCTCTGGTCACCACCATGTTATTGACCAAGGATTATCCGAGCAATTTAATCGCAGTTTGTTTTTACCTTCCGTGCAAGAGTTGCCCGAAGCGTGGCAGTATTATGGTCGAAAAACATTAGTCGTAGTCTTGGTGATTCTGGGCGGTTTGAGTATCGGTTGGGTGTTAGCCAACCTTGGCGAACGAGTGAATTGGAAAAATACAGAGTCGACTATTGTGCAAACGCCCAAGATAGTGGAACAACAAACGGTTGCACCAAATAACACGCCACCTGAGACGCCACCGCAAGCCACCAACGTAGCCAGCAGTTCAGAGCCGCAAATAGAAGAGCTAGACGAAGCTGAAGTACGACGACGATTAGCCGAGTTTGAAAAAGAAAAGCTTGCTCAACTAGAAGCGCAGCGTAAACAAAAACGTGAAGAGGACGCCTTGGTTGCGCAACAGCTTGAATCTCAAAAAGCAGAACAAGAACAACGCTCAGACATACCGCCAGAGTTGCTAAAGCGTTTTCAAGCGGCCATGGAGTCCATTGGTGACAGTCAACCGGCTGATCCAGTGGTTGATGTAGAACCTATCAAAGATGTTCCCACGGTAGCCGAATTACCAGCTTGGGCATTAACCCAATTACCCAGCCTGGCGTTTTCAGCCCACATGTATGTTTCTGCGCCAGAAGAGCGTTGGGTTAGGGTAAATGGGAAACGGATCAGCGAAGGGCAAGAAATTGAAGATGGTTTGGTGGTGGTAGGCATTGAGCCGCAACATGTCATCATGTCGTTTAGAGGACAGGAATTTAGTATGGACGCTTTGTCTGATTGGTGATGTGGAAACACTCAAAATTTGTGCACCATTCTTGTTTCGGATAGCGTTAACTCGGTGTTTAACGTCTTGTTTTTAACTTAACCAAAGAAATCGCTTAAATGGAAATTGAATCGGGTAAATCGAGAATACCGCAATTGATTGATGTATCGGTCAGGATCATTTGCGTCATCATATTTTGCTATGCCTCATTTGAGCTGTTTCTAGATCTTGAGCAGTACTTCGGTGTTCAAAGTGATGTCAAACCGCTATTAGAGGTAGATCAACAAGGCTTATATGTGAACATCATTAAGTGGGGCATTATTGCACTGGTATGTGCCTGTATTGCTGCTTTTGGTCTTCCCAAACGAGAGAAGTTTAATCATTAAGCTGCGCCTAACATCAGCTTGTTATCTCAAATTCAGGTTACATTAATCTCGCGTTAGGCGCTTTGATACTCAGGTTGATGTGCGAATTTACAACGCGCCTGAAAAGACGTCTTTGAAAAACTTAGTGAGATTCAAACCAAATTCTTCTGGTCTTACACTACTTTCAATTTTTACTTCAGAGCGACTCAGATCGATGGTCTTCACTTCAGAATAATTTGCCGTTTTAATGTGATAAAACGTGGATACGGTAGGCTGTAATGGGGTTGTACTGTTGCCTCGAATAACGATTGCTAGCCGGCCATTATTCAGTTTCACTAACGAGCCCACAGGATGTACGCCAACACACTGAATAAATTGTGTCACTAGAGCTTGGTCATAACTAGGGTCTTTTAGCAATCGGCTCAGAGCCCTCGATGGGGTAAGGGCTTTCTTAAATAGACGTTCGCTGATCATGGCATCATAGCTGTCAACTATCGCAGCCATTCTCGCGTACACGCTGACATCAACATCGTTTTGCGAATCTGGATAGCCAGAGCCATCAATACGCTCGTGATGATTAAAGATAATATCGCGAACAATATCGGACACATCGCCACAGCGGTCGATCAAATCTAAGCCAATATCCACATGTGTCGTGACTATCTCTTTTTGCGCGTCGGTAAGCTTCTTGGTGGACTGAGTGATGTCGTTTGGCATATTTGTCATGCCAACATCCATTAACAATCCCGCCATGCTAATACTCTCAATTTCGGCTTGGCTCATGTTGCGGTGTTGGGCAAACATGGTCAGGAAAATGGAGCAGTTAAGCGAATGCTCTAGCAGATACTTTCCGGTCTTATTCATCATTGATAGACAGCTCAAGCCATTTGGCATGGCAACAACCGAATCAATGATGTTTAAACTCAGATCTTTGACGCTTGCTAGCGACGGTGTGTCTTTGGCTTCTAACCGTTTAAAAAAGCGACTTTGAATGGTCAGTGCTTGATTATAAAGCTGGGTTGCCGCGTCAAGCTGCTCTCTGTCAGAGAGGGCAGGGACGGACTCAGTCGATTGTTGCTGGGACGCAGAACCACTCGCATCGATTGAACTCTCTGATTGATCAATCTTACTGCGCGAGAGGTCAATTTCTAACTTTTGTACGCCTTTGGCTTTTAGAATCTGAATAGACTTGGCCGAATTAACCATTCCTTTGGTTTTAATTTTCAGCATACCCGATTGTTCAATCACGTTGTTGACAAACATTCCCGGTTTCAAGTCATTGATATCAATCTGCTGGAGCATTTACGGTCTAGTCTCAATCGTTATTTTTATTTGCCGCAAGTTTATCGTAAAGGACATCACAATTCTTGCAAAAATTAGTCTTAAGGCGAGATAAAATGCCACGTAACAACGCATCTCGGGCATTATCTTAACCAACTAAAAGCATTTTGTTCGAACTGTAATATTTTATCTTCTAACTCGAGAGTTTGGCCGATGGCATCTAAGCCTTTGAGTAGATTTCCCTTATGATGTTCGGCAATGTCAAAATGGAACTGGTGCTGATTCACCTTGACACTTTGCTGCGTTAAATCCACCGCAATTTGAACGCTAGGATCAGCGGCGACTGCGTTGAACAGCTCATCCATTTGCGCACTTTTCAAGGCAATGGGTAGTAGCTGGTTGTTAATGCAGTTGGCATAAAAGATATCGGCAAAACTGGTTGCAATGACCACTTTGAAGCCGAAGTCATCCAACGCCCAAGGCGCATGTTCGCGGCTTGAACCACAACCAAAGTTTTCCCTGGCCAAGAGTATACTCGCACCCTTATGTTGAGGCTGATTTAATACGAACTCGGGATTAGGCTGTTGCTCGTGCAAATCCAAATATCGCCAATCGTGAAACAAGTGTTTGCCGTAACCGGTGCGGGTGACACCGGTTAAAAATTGCTTCGGGATGATCTGATCAGTGTCGACATTGGCTTGATCTAAAGGGGCAGCTGTACCCACATGTGCGGTAAATCCTGACATAACGTGCTCCTAAAATTCTCTAACGTCTGCAAAATGACCTTTTAATGCTGCAGCGGCAGCCATCGCCGGTGAGACTAAATGGGTTCTTGCGCCACGGCCTTGGCGACCTTCAAAATTGCGATTACTGGTAGAGGCGCAACGATCGCCCTGTTTTAGAATGTCATCGTTCATGCCCAGACACATAGAACAGCCCGGCAAGCGCCATTCAAAGCCAGCTTCAATAAAAATAGTATGTAGATTTTCTTGTTCGGCTTGTTGTTTCACCTTCACCGAGCCAGGGACGACTATCGCGGTGACGCCAGCGGCTACTTTGCCCTTCTTAGCAATTTGTGCCGCCGCACGTAAGTCCTCTATGCGACTATTGGTGCATGAACCAATAAACACGTTGTTGATTGCGACATCGGTTAATTTCACACCAGGTGTCAAATCCATGTATTTTAACGCTTTGATTGCCGATTCACGCTCGATGGGATCGGAGAAATCTTGAGGCGCTGGAATCGGGCTGTTGACACCAATAACTTGACCTGGATTGGTTCCCCAGGTTACTTGTGGGGAAATGTCTTGAGCATTCAAGGTGACTATTGTGTCGAAGTGCGCACCCTCATCCGATTTCAATGTCTGCCAATAGGCGATGGCTTGTTGCCACTGTTCGCCTTGAGGGGCATATTCTCGGCCTTTTAAGTACGCAAAGGTAGTTTCATCAGGGGCAATAAAACCGGCTTTGGCGCCCGCCTCAATGCTCATATTACAAATGGTCATTCGCTCTTCCATCGACAAAGCTTGGATTGCCTGTCCTGCATACTCGATCACATGACCTGTGGCGCCAGCATGGCCAATTTTACCGATAATCGCCAAGATAATGTCTTTGGCGGTGATGCCAGTTGGTAAGCTTGAATCTACCCGCACCAACATGCTCTTAGCTTTACTTTGTTTCAGTGTTTGAGTGGCTAACACATGCTCCACTTGAGAGGTGCCAATGCCGAACGCCAGTGCGCCAAATGCACCGTGGGTGGCAGTATGAGAGTCGCCACAAACCACGGTCATGCCAGGCTGAATAATGCCCAGTTCAGGACCGATGACGTGCACAATGCCTTGCTTTTGATGGCCCACCGGAAACAACTCAATGTTATGTTGTTGACAGTTTTTGACTAGGGTTTGCAATTGCAATTGATTATCTGGGCCGCAAGCATCCAAGGCAAGTGAGCGTGTGGATATACTGTGATCCATAGTCGCAAAGGTTTTTTGCGGCGCTCTGACTTTACGATTTTTCTCGTTCAGTCCTGCAAATGCTTGTGGTGAGGTCACCTCGTGGATCAGGTGGCGATCAATATATACAAGACTGTCTTCGCCCAGTTGATCTACCACGTGTGCTTGCCAGATTTTGTCGTATAACGATAAAGCCATGTGAGTTTGTCCTATTGATAAGCTAATTTACTGACCTGCTTGGGTACGAATTTGTGCACAGATGTAGTCACCTACTTGTGCAGTCGATTTGGCTAAGTGTTGCTTATCAGGGCTAAGCAGCTCACCAGTAAAAACGCCGTCTGCGAGGGTTTTAATCACTGCGCTTTCAATGCTATCAGCCGCTTCAGACTGATCCAAACTAAAGCGCAGTAGCATGGCAGCCGACAAGATCTGCGCTATGGGGTTGGCAATCCCTTTGCCAGCGATATCCGGGGCCGAACCGCCAGCGGGCTCATACAAACCAAAGCCATCTTGGTTAATACTTGCCGAGGGTAATAACCCCATAGAGCCGGTAATCATGGCGCATTCGTCAGAGATGATGTCACCGAATAAATTGGAGCACAGCATCACGTCAAATTCACTGGGATAGCGCAGCAACTGCATAGTGGCGTTATCAATATAGATGTGTTCAAGGGTAACCTCAGGATAGTCTTTTGCTACCTCTTCAGTAACTTCGCGCCACAAGCGAGAACACATCAGCACATTGGCTTTATCCACGGAGGTAACTTTTTTACCACGCTTCATTGCCGCTTCGAAGGCACTGATAGCGATGCGGCGGATCTCGCGTTTGCTGTAACGCATGGTGTCATAGGCAAACTGTTCTTCACCTTCACCTTCTAAGCCTTTGGGCTTACCGAAGTAGATACCGCTGGTTAGCTCACGGATCACTAACACATCGAAACCGCTGGCCGCAATATCAGCCCGTAGTGGCGATAAATGCTCGAGGCCCGGATAGATTTTGGCCGGACGGAGGTTACTAAATAAATCGAAATGACTGCGCAGGGTTAGCAAGGCTGCACGTTCTGGACGTTGTTCCAATGGCAGGCTGTCCCACTTTGGACCACCAATGGAGCCAAATAAGATGGCTGAGGCTTGCTCACACCCTGCCAACGTATATTGCGGTAGTGCCTGCCCGTGATTATCAATTGCCAGCCCACCTACGTCATAGTGATTAAGATCAAATGTCAGGTCATGAACTTGCTCAATAACGTTAAGTACTTTTATTGCCTCGGCCATCACTTCTGGACCGATCCCATCTCCTGCCAATACGGCTATTTCGTAACTAGACATCTAAACCCCTGCAATGTTGGTCTGTTGTTTTTTCTGCTGATCAATTTGATCTGCCAAATGGGTATTGTTCAATACATAAATGAGCGCTTTGACACCCGCTTCGACAATATCCGTGGCCAGCCCAATTCCGTTAAAGCGACGACCGTTGTATTCGGCAATAACGCTCACCTGCGCTAGTGCATCAGCGCCTTCACCCTTGGAGTCTAATTTAAAATCGACTACTTCTACTTTTTCGTGACCAATGGCCTTGGTAATGGCGTTATATGCGGCATCAACTGGTCCATTACCAATCGCTGATTGGGTAATTTGGTCGTCACCAATGCGCAATTTTACGGTGGCACTTGGGATGATCTCACGACCTGAATTTGCTTGTAAATAGAGCAATTCGTAGTGTGCTTCTTCTTGACGTTGCTGATCGAAAAACAGCAATGCCTCAAGGTCGTAGTCAAAGACTTGGCCTTTCTTGTCGGCCAGTTTTACAAAGGCCGCATAAATGGTATCAAGATCATAGTCGCTATGCTGATATCCCAACTCGGTAAGACGATGCTTGATCACATGGCGGCCAGAGCGAGAGGTCAGATTGAGATTGTTCTTATTAATTCCAACACTTTCTGGAGTCATGATCTCATAGGTATTCTGTGCTTTTAGAACACCGTCTTGGTGGATACCTGATGAATGACTAAACGCATTCGCACCGACAATCGCTTTATTCGCCTGCACCGGCATATTGCACAATTGACTGACCAGTTTAGAGGTGCGAGAAATCTCTTGGCTTTTTATATTGGTGTTTAAATTGAGCATGCTATGACGGGTTTGTAGGATCATCGCAATCTCTTCCAACGAACAATTGCCTGCACGCTCGCCAATGCCGTTTACCGTTGCCTCGACTTGTCGCGCTCCTTGCTCTATAGCGGCTAACGAATTTGCTACCGCTAAACCAAGATCGTTGTGACAATGTACTGAAATAATGGCCTTATCTATATTGGGTACGCGATTAAATAGCTGCTTGATAATGCCGCCAAACTCAGTCGGGGTAGTATAGCCAACGGTATCTGGAATATTAACGGTAGTGGCACCTGCCGAGATTGCGGCTTCGACCATTCGACACAAATAGTCTATGTGGGTGCGTCCCGCATCTTCACAGGAAAACTCCACATCGTTGGTATAATTACGTGCGCGTTTTACCGCTCGAACCGCCATATCGACAATTTCATCTTGGGATTTGTGCAGTTTTGCCCCTACATGGATCTCGGATGTGGCGATAAAAGTATGAATTCGGAATTGGTCAGCCACTTTTAGCGCTTCACCGCAGGCATCTATGTCTTTATCTAACGCCCGAGATAGACCACAAACCGTGGCATTTTTAACGGTTTTAGCAATGGCTTGCACTGACGCGAAATCGCCTGGAGATGAGACCGGAAAACCCGCCTCGATAATATCAACGCCAAGTCGTTCAAGTGCCAGCGCAATTTGTAATTTCTCTTTCACCGTTAAACTTGCAGGCAAAGCTTGCTCGCCGTCACGCAAGGTGGTGTCAAAGATTTTCACTTGATTGGACATGGCCGTTCTCCCGTATTGTATTTGACCATAAAAAAACCCGTGCGTTGCACGGGTTTTGTGTTTGGTTGTGACATGTTACAACCTACCCGTGCAGTCTCGCTGCCAGAAGGAGTAGGATGTTTAGTAAAAGACTGTTTGGTCGATTCACTTTGTGCTCTTGTAGTTATGAACGTTGGTCACTTGCATTAGTTGTATCGCGTTACGGACATAGCGTCAACCATAGTGAACAAATCTCTATATATCACTTTGGAATAAAGAATGCTGGTTTACTACTTATTCAGAGTCCAGGTTACTTAAAGTTTTTCCAGTTAATGGTAGTAGAAAGCAGTAACTCTCTGAGACTTAATGCGCGAGGCAGACTTTTACCTCGGTGATTCCAACTGTGTCCACAGCAGGCTGCCACCATATTGGCTTTATTGGGCAGTAACAAGCGGGTTTCATAATGCAGTGACTTACTTTGACTGAGTGCCTGTCCTGAGTAGTCAAACCAGCCGTGCTTGTTAACATGCAATTTGTGCGACTCGGCATCGATGCGATCAATCGAATCTAACTCGACCGTTTGCACACCTAATTCACTGATATAAATTGGCACCGGAAGGCCCATGCGAACATGACTGTGATACCAAGCATGATTCTTATCTTGATCGTGTTTACTCGACACACATTTCGCCGCTTGCTTGGCTTGCCAACTACCGTTGTGCACGTCTACTTCTATCGGTGCATTGTGGTTGAGTAGATGCTCTGCGGCATTCTTAATATGGTAGGGAAGTCCAGCAAGTCGACGCTGTAATAAACTGAGGTTGTTGGGGGCGTGTTGGCTTAGTGCCTGTAATTCTCTTTCGTACAGGGCGTTGCACAGCTCGGCAAAGTACCGCTGTCGTTGGTCATTGGCGAAGATATCAACTTGGCGTTGAGAATTGGTATCAGACATCATCCGATTTATATCAGACTATCGAGCTAGACGGTATAACAAAGGTGACATTTTATCTGTTTATGTCACCTTTGCTACATTGGCTCAACTCGAAGTTGATACCCCGATAAGGACTATTGACCTTTAATTTCTTTGCGACCACCGTAAGTGGCAGCATCGCCCAATGCCTCTTCAATGCGAAGCAATTGGTTATACTTAGCGACGCGATCAGAACGGCATAATGAACCTGTTTTGATTTGTCCGGCAGCAGTTCCCACCGCTAAATCGGCAATAGTGGCGTCTTCAGTTTCACCACTGCGGTGTGAGATAACCGCGGTAAAACCAGCATCTTTGGCCATCTTAATCGCATCAAGCGTCTCTGATAACGAACCAATTTGATTGAACTTGATGAGAATTGAATTACCCACACCATTATCAATACCACGTTTCAGGATCTTAGTATTGGTGACAAATAAATCGTCGCCAACCAGCTGCACTTTGTCACCAATTTTTCCGGTTAAATAAGCCCAACCATCCCAGTCGCTCTCATCTAAACCATCTTCGATTGAGATGATTGGATATTTGTTAGATAGGTCAGCAAGATAATCACTAAATTGTTCTGAGGAGAACACTTTACCTTCACCTTTTAGATCATACTGGCCATTCACGTAAAACTCGGAAGCTGCACAATCGAGTGCTAAGGTGACATCTTTATCCATTTTGTAACCAGCGTCTTCAACCGCTTGGATGATCACTGTAAGCGCTTCTTCGTTAGAACTCAGGTTTGGCGCAAAGCCACCTTCATCGCCAACTGCAGTGCTTAGTCCTTTATTAGACAATACTTTTTTCAAGCTGTGGAAGATTTCGGCACCCATGCGCAACGCTTCTTTAAAGTTTGGTGCGCCAACTGGCTGAACCATAAACTCTTGAATATCAACGTTGTTGTCTGCATGTTCACCACCGTTAATGATATTCATCATCGGGACTGGCATGGAGTACTGACCGGCAGTGCCGTTAAGCTCAGAAATATGCTGGTACAGCGGCACTTTCTTTTCCATCGCTGCCGCTTTTGCAGTAGCAAGAGACACAGCCAAAATAGCGTTGGCGCCAAACTTTTCTTTATTCTCGGTTCCGTCTAAATCAATCATGATTTGGTCGATTTGACGTTGTGCTAATGCATCTTGGCCAATCAGTGCTGATTGAATATCGCCATTGACGGCCGCTACCGCCTTCAATACACCTTTACCTAAGTAACGGGATTTGTCACCGTCACGCAGTTCTAACGCTTCACGAGAGCCGGTTGAAGCGCCAGAAGGTGCGCAAGCTCTTCCCCAAGCACCACTTTCTAAATAAACGTCTGCTTCTACGGTAGGGTTACCTCGAGAGTCCATGACTTCACGACCGATAACCTTGCTGATTTTTGCCATTTGTAATTGCCTTATAAAAATGAGTAATTGTGTTTAATTGCTAAAGCTCTGTGCGCGATTAACGCGCTACTCAAGCAGTCTAATTCCTTAATTATTATTTTTATGGTATTCACCAGCGGCGTGCACAAACCCTGTAAATAGGGGATGACCGTCACGGGGTGTAGAGTTAAATTCGGGGTGAAACTGTCCTGCTATAAACCAAGGGTGATCGGGTAGTTCGATCACTTCTACCAAGCGTTTGTCGGTAGAAAGTCCAGATACAATCAGACCCTTAGCTTCGATTTGATCACGCAAGTTGTTATTCACCTCGTAGCGATGACGATGGCGTTCGTATATCTCCGAATTGCCGTACGCTTCATGTACCTTGGTGCCTGGGATCAAATGACATAGCTGACTTCCCAAACGCATTGTACCACCAAGATCTGAGCTTTCATCTCTGACCTCTGTGCTACCTGCTGAGTCTAGCCATTCGGTAATGAGACCAACAACAGGATAGGGCGAATCGGGATCAAACTCGGTGCTATTCGCATTTTCCATGCCCACAACGTTGCGCGCATATTCTATCAATGCGATCTGCATACCAAGGCAAATACCTAAGTAGGGAACATTATTTTCTCTGGCGTATTTTGCTGCTGCAATTTTGCCTTCAATACCACGCTCGCCAAAGCCACCTGGCACCAAAATAGCGTCCAAATCAGCAAGTAACTGCTCGCCTTTGCTTTCGATATCTTGCGAATCAATATAATGGATGTTAACCGTGAGACGATTTTTGAGTCCGGCATGCTTGAGTGCTTCGTTAACAGACTTGTACGCATCCGGTAATTCAACATATTTGCCGACCATACCAATGTTGACTTCACCGGAGGGATTGGATTCAGCGTATAACACTTGTTCCCATTCGGTGAGATCTGCTTCAGGGCAATCTAAGCCAAAACGGTTGACTACCAACTCATCCATGCCTTGGGATTTCAATGCCGCAGGGATTCGATAAATACTGTCGACGTCTTTCAAACCAATAACGGCTTTATCAGGAACATTAGTGAACAATGCGATCTTTTGACGTTCATTTGATGGCAGCGCACTTTCAGAGCGACAGACCAGTATATCCGGTTGGATACCGATGGATCTGAGCTCTTTAACCGAATGCTGAGTGGGTTTGGTTTTTACCTCACCTGATGCCGCCATGTAAGGCACTAATGTTAGGTGCATATAAATGGTGCGTTCACGGCCCAGTTCACTGCCTAACTGGCGAATGGCTTCCAAGAAGGGTTGTGATTCAATATCGCCCACAGTGCCACCAATTTCAACGATGGCAATATCAACCCCTTCAGCGCCTTCAAGGATGCGTCTTTTGATCTCATTGGTAATATGAGGAATGACCTGAATGGTGGCCCCTAAATAATCACCTCGGCGCTCACGCTTGAGTACTTCTTCGTACACTCTACCGGTAGTAAAGTTATTGCGTTTGGTCATCCGGGTGCGGATATATCGCTCGTAGTGACCCAAATCAAGGTCAGTTTCTGCGCCATCATCAGTGACAAATACTTCGCCGTGTTGAATTGGACTCATGGTGCCCGGATCAACATTAATGTATGGGTCGAGCTTAAGCATGGTGACCTTTAAGCCGCGCGCTTCGAGGATCGCTGCTAAAGAGGCTGCAGCAATGCCTTTTCCAAGTGATGAAACCACACCACCTGTGACGAAAATATACTTTGTCATGTAAAACCTAAGACGTTTTGGAGTTGATCGGAAATCGTGACCAAGGTACCGACAAAATTTCGGCTAATGGACGGCTCAACAGTATACGCAAAGGCGGCGTTTCATACAATTAACTTTTCACTTAAAAACGCGTCTAACGTATTGTTAAATCGCATAATGAAACCCTGTCGCCACCTGTGTGTCTGACCGACTCGCCAGCCGCGGAATGAGTCGGTTAGCCTTGTCCCACTGAGTTGCGCAGACTTTTAAGGGTATAAATTAGCTCAAGTGCTTGCTTAGGCGACAAATCATCAGGGCTGATGTCGTCAAGTTTTAGCGCTACCGGATCTATTTCACTGAGCAGATCTAATTGTTGTTCTGCTGCTTTAGGGCTAGCCGATGTATTGGTTATTTTTTGCTGTGATTCTAGCAGCGCTAATTTGTTCTTAGCTGATTGGATAACGGCCCGAGGTACACCTGCCAATTGCGCCACTTGTAAACCATAGCTGCGATTAGCTGGGCCTTCTTGTACTGCGTGCATAAAGCGAATGCTATCGTCATGTTCGACAGCATCAAGATGCACATTCACCAATGAGTCTAATTCATGGGCAAGCTCAGTTAACTCAAAATAATGGGTTGCAAACAAGGTGAAGGCATTAATTCGAGTTGCCAAATATTCGGCGCATGCCCAAGCTAAACTTAAGCCATCATAGGTACTGGTACCGCGACCAATTTCATCCATCAATACCAAACTGTTTTGCGTGGCATTATTTAAAATGTTGGCGGTTTCGGTCATCTCTACCATGAAGGTCGAGCGGCCCGAGGCCAAATCATCGGAAGCACCGATACGAGTGAAAATTCGATCGATAGGACCAATGCGAGCGTCTTGGGCAGGCACAAAAGCGCCAATATATGCCATCAGCACAATTAGTGCAGTTTGACGCATATAAGTCGATTTTCCGCCCATGTTTGGCCCTGTTATGATCAACATACGGCGCGATGGATCCATTGCGATAGGGTTTGCAATGAAGGGTGACTGCATGACTTGTTCCACCACCGGATGTCTGCCTTGATCATAATAAATGCCCGTTTTGGCGACTAGCGTAGGTCGATAAAAATTCAGTGCCTCTGCTCGTTCAGCTAAATTACACAAGACATCCAGTTCAGCCAGTCCCATGGCCGATGCCATTAACTCAGTGAGGTGCGGTAGCAAGGTATCAAACAGTTGGTCGTAGAGTTGCTTCTCTAATGCTAATGCGCGACTTTGGCTGGTTAATACTTTGTCTTCATGCTCCTTAAGCTCAGCAATGATGTAACGTTCATTGTTTTTCAGTGTTTGACGGCGCACATAATCGGCAGGAACTTGATCGGCATAGCTGCGGCTGATTTCGATATAGTAACCGTGCACGCGATTGTAGCTGACCTTTAATGATGGAATACCGGTGCGCTGTTTTTCCCGGGCTTCTAACTCTTCAAGGTAATCCGTTGCCCCTTTGGCGAGATTTCTCAGCTCATCAAGCTCGGCATTATAGCCTGGGGCAATCACGCCACCGTCTCTGATCAAGACCGGAGGATTGTCGATGATAGCACTGTTAAGTAAAGCGCTAAGTTCTGGAAAAATTGCAATTTGAGAGGTTAGATTAGGCGAAAATGCGGCTAAGTCCGCCAAGCATGCTTGAATTTCAGGCAGTGCATCGAAGGCGGTGCAAAGTCGTGAGAAATCCCTTGGACGAGCCGAGCGCAGGGCTAATCTTGCCAGTGCGCGCTCCATGTCGCCAATCGGTTTTAATAATTCTTGGATCGACAGATAATCATGTTCAATCAAGGCTTGAATGCGATCTTGTCGGGCTTGTAAAATGGCCACATCACGAAGTGGGTTTTGTATCCAGCGTTTCAACATACGACTGCCCATGGGAGTCACTGTGTTATCTAGCACGCTCGATAGGGTATTCTCAACACCGCCAGACAAATTTACGGTTAGCTCTAAATTGCGCCGCGTCGCCGCATCCATTTGCACCGAGTCGCCGTGATGGTTCAACGATATGTGTCGAATGTGTGGTAAAGATGCTCGCTGCGTGTCTTTGACATACTGCATAATACAGCCAGCGCTGCACAGTGCTACCTTGGCATCTTGAACACCAAACCCGCTGAGCTCTGTTGTACCAAATTGCTGGTTAAGCTGATTGTAGGCAGTTTGATAATCAAATTCCCAGCTAGGACGACGACGCAAACCGGCGCGTTTTTCAATTAAATGTTGGTGGCTAAATCCTTCAGGATAAAGTAGCTCCGCGGGATCGCTACGTTGCAACTCGGCCAATAACGACTCTTGGTCGGCCAATTCAGTGACAATAAACCTGCCACTGGATAAGTCGAGTGTCGAAAAGCCAAACACACCTTTATGCACGCACACGGCTGCCAACAAATTGTCATTTTTATCATCTAACAGGGCTTCATCTGTCACTGTACCTGGAGTAACAATGCGCTGTACTTTGCGCTCGACGGGCCCTTTGCTGGTGGCTGGATCGCCCACTTGTTCACAAATAGCTACCGACTGACCCATTTTCACCAATCGCGCTAGGTAGTTCTCTACCGCATGATAAGGCACGCCCGCCATGGGAATTGCATTGCCGCCGGACTTCCCACGCGCGGTTAAGGAAATGTCCAATAATTGCGACGCTTTTTTGGCATCATCGAAGAATAATTCGTAGAAGTCGCCCATTCTATAAAACAGCAGAATATCCGGATGCTCGGCTTTAATACCCAAATACTGGCGCATCATCGGCGTGTGACTTTCAAGTTCTGGCTGTTGAACAGGTTGATTCATTGCGTTTGCAAACTCTTCGATTTATCGGTTTTGGTAGTCAGATAGGGGGCCTATCTGGATTCGGCGTTGGTTGTGCCTGAGCATTATAAGAGCTGTGTGAGTTTTTTCTAGCAAAACAAAAAAATCCCCAGCCAAGGCTAGGGATTTTGCTTATTTAATCTGCAACAGCAGCACTATTAGAAGTTCACTTGAAATCCTACATAGTAATAACGGCGAATAGCGTCATACACATCTGCGGCAGTGTTAGTACCGGTTATATCGCCAGGAATGCCTTGTCCTAACATCGGCGGCTCTTTATCAAACAGGTTATCTACACCAGCATAGACTTCATAATTGCTGTCTTGCCCAAAGCGATAACGGGCTTGTAAGTCGTGATAAACATAGGAGCCAATCTCGCCAAAGTTTTCTTTCTGGTCGTTTTCAACAAACACCCGATCTATGTATCTTGAAGAGAACGCCAAAACTAAATCATCCAAGGTATAGGTGGCGTTTAAATTTACTTTCCAATCTGGAGCACCAATCTCGCCTTGACTATCTACAGCCTCACCGCCAGCAAAGGGTAAGAAGTCATTCGACATCGAATGAGTTCCGACCATGCCCAGTTTCAAGTTACCCGGACCTAGGTCAAACGCATAATCGGCAGTAAAGTCGACACCGGATACTTCGAATTCAGCCACGTTAATCGCCAGCGCGTTTATCCGCAACACTAAGCCAGTGTTAGGATCGCGCTCGATCAAACTACAGAATGGATTATCAGGGAAGTTGGATTGACGCACACATTGGTCAACCGTGGTTTGTGCGCTAAAGCTGTTAATCGCGTTATCCACGGTAATTTTGTAGTAATCCATGGTGAAGCTTAAGCCTTCAACTTGTGATGGTGTATACACAAAACCAATGGTGGTTGCGTCTGACTCTTCCTTATCTAGATCCGGATTACCGGCCGAAAGTCCGCCGGCACTGCGAATATTCTGGCCGAAGGGATCCAGCGTGGCTGTGCCATTTATCGTGGCACAATTGGCCTGTACTTCCGCCGATTGCTGTTGGTAAGTTTCACCGGTGCTGCTGGTGCCACCTTTACCGCCTAAGGCGCAAGGATCGACAAAGCTGCGGAAGGTTTCACTGCCCGGGTCAAACAATTCACCAATATTTGGTGCTCTAACCGCCGTAGACACGCCACCGCGAATTTTCAAATCTTCAAAAGGGGACCAGTCAAGCGACACCTTGTAGGTACTGGCCGAACCAATGGTGCTGTAGTCAGATGTCCTGTATGCCAACTCTAATCCTAGATAGTGAGCAAATGGCGCATCGGCTAATATTGGTACTATGGCCTCTACAAAGAACTCGTTAACGTCATAGGAACCCACTGTATTAGGCGTTGTATTGCCTGACGTAAGGCCAGATTGGGCGAGTGAGTCAGAATTGAAGCGACTTTCTTCTTCACGCCATTCATAACCAAAAGCCACGCCTACGTCACCGGCAGGTAACTCGAAAGCCACACCTGAGATAGTGGCGCCTACAACTTGTTGGTCCATACGAGAAGTTAACTGGCTATCCACCGAAACCCATTCAAGCGCATCACCGGAGATAGAGCCGGCACCAAACACATTGATTGGGACGCAGCCTAAATCGCGGGAGAACTCATCCGCGCACTGATAACCACCGTTACCATCAGCTTCTACACGCAAGGAATTATAGAAGTTTAAGGTGTTAAACACGCCACCATTGGTTTGGTCTTGACCGAAGTTACCGTATTGGTAATACACTTCATAATCAAAATCATCGTTGATGATCCCTTCAAAACCTAAAGCGGTTCTGAACACTCGCCTTTGCACATCACTGGTACGTGGACCTAGTTCGACGAAACGTCGAAACATCTGTATTTCAGTTGCGTCTGGGTTACCGGCGCGCACTGCGTCAAGCAATTCAGTCGGTACAAAAGGATTGTCTGTGGGGATGCGGATATTGGCAATACTGTTTCCGACCGATACGAAGTCGCCGACAATGGTTGGCTCTAAGCGAGAATCTGAAGATAACTCGTTGTAGGCGGTTTCACTGAAAAAGTTAAAGTGTTCATTAATTTCATAGGTGATATTAGCGTTAAATTGGGTTCGCTGGGTAGGAACACGAATGATCCGTACTTGGTTTCGATTGAATCCATCTTCGGCAGCAACGAAGTTTTTATCCCACAAACCGGTGGTTTCATCTTGGGTGACAAAGCCAACACCAGGTACAAAAAAGTTACCTTTAGGACCAAAAGTACTGTTGGTCGAATCGTTGGCTGAAAGTGCTCTATCACGGGAGTTCAATATACCTCGGTCACTGTAACTTAAATGCACAACGGCGTTGCCTTTGTCATCGTTGAAGTTACCGCCTGCGGTGATTGAAAAGTCAGTTTCATCGGCGCCCCCTTCATCTGAAGTACCCATTCGTCCGGTCAGTTCAACACCTTCAAAATCGTCTTTCATGATAAAGTTTATGACACCGGAAATAGCTTCCGAGCCATACACCGCTGACGCACCACCGGTCACCACTTCGACTCGTTCTACTAAGTTTACCGGAATCATCGACACATCAACGGTCGGCGAACCAGCCGAACCACCAACGTGGCGCCGTCCGTTCACTAAGATCAAGGTACGGTTGGATCCTAGATTACGTAAATCAACGGTATTTAATCCAGTGGTAGAAGTTCTAAAGTTAGAGGCGGTATCGGTCGTGCCAGGCACACCCGCAGAGGGAAGCTCATTCAAAAATGCAGCGACGTTATTGGCGCCTGTAATCTCAATTGAAACTTCGTCAATGATATTTATAGGTGATGAGGCCACTAATTCTTCGCGTTTAATACGCGAGCCTGTGACGGATATTTTCTCAACATTGGCGGAGGCAGCGTCAGTACTTTCTTGCGCCGTTGCACTATGCGACATCAATGCTAATGGTGACACTGAACCTAGTAGAAAAGCTAATTTCACAGATCGAGTAAGACTATTTTTTGTAAACATATGTTCTCCCAATTCGCAGCTACGAGATCGTAATTACGTTATTGTTATTAAGGCTGGTTAAATCGAGCCTGTCTGAAGAGTAATTGGGAAGCCCATGCCGACTCTAGTGACATTACTCGAATGGGAGTGTTGCTGTGATAAATGGTATTAATTGTAATGTGAGCGGGGATCTTTGTGACGAACATCAATAACGTGATGGTGAGAGTTTAGAAAACACATTGATTTTTTCATAAAACGCAAAAGGATAAAGATGTTATTTTTGCCGTGAAAACGCTATCGTTTATGCCATCATTTAATCACTTTGTTTGATCAATATGCTAACCCAATCTATTTACTCACTTGCTAATTCGCTTGGTGAAAAACTCGCAGCTAACAAGCAACACATTAGCTGCGCTGAATCGTGCACCGGCGGCGGACTGGCTTTTGCGTTAACCAGCGTGGCGGGGAGTTCTAACTGGTTTAAGCAATCTTATGTGACTTACTCCAACCAAGCTAAACACGACTTACTTGGTGTGTCTTTAACTACTTTGAATGAACAGGGTGCCGTTTCGCAACCTACAGTAGAACAAATGGCTGCTGGCTGCGCGAAAAGCTCGTGTGCAGAGGTCGCTGTGGCAATAAGCGGTATTGCCGGACCCGGTGGTGGCAGCGACGACAAACCAGTAGGGCTCGTGTGGTTCGGATTCTGGATAGATGGCAATCTGAGTTGCGAGTCTCGGGTTTTTACCGGTGACCGACATCAAGTGCGGATACGCGCTATAGCGTTTGCAATGCAATATGTGCTGACTAACCTACAGGTTGCCTCTGTTTAATAAATACAGTTTTGGTGCAGCTATCTCAAGGCAAAATCAATTCCGTTTAGATAACCGTAAGTTTTGAAAGGGGGGGTATCAGTCTTTCACGTCGTTCTAACTACTTGGTTTGAGTCATTCAATCGAGGATGTGGGCAAGGCATCTGTGATGTTATGTTTTTGCAAAATGGCTTCAAGCTGCCCATTTTGAATAATAGTCTGAATGCCGCGATTGAGCTCCGGTAGCAGTGCTGCTTTTTGTTTACGTAAACGTACTCGAATAGACCCCTCAGTATGTACTACTGCCATGCGTATTTTCATGTCAAAAACTGACGCCCAGTATTTAGCACTTTCTTTTTCCATAATGATGGCATCAAAGCGCTCTTTGCTCAGTCCCTGCATCAGCAAACTTTCTGACAAAAAATCAACTCGGGTAAATTTATCACTATCAAAATAAAAATATCCGGCAACAGTACCAACAGGTTTACCATAGTAATCCTCAGGCTGATTAATTAAATAAGGTGGTTGATCAAGGGTGATGACATATTCTGTGACCGAAAATAGTGGGTCGCTTAACTGATACTTCTCTTTGCCGTAATCCCCACTTGGCATCCATTCGACCACATTGAAATCAAAATCTACCATGCCGTCTAACAGCGCTTTCTCCGCCCGCTTAGCGGGGAATTGAACGGTTTCAAACACTAAGTTAGTATTGTTTTGAATTGCCCGCATTACCTGCTTGAAAACGCCTTCGGTACCAATAGACTTTCCTCGCTGATAGGGGATCCAACCTCCTTCTAATCCAATATCGTATAACAAAGTATGCTCTTGTATTTCTGAATCTGCCCAGCTAAAGGTAAAAAACATGCACATTACAAGTAAAACGACGAGCCTGTTTACTCTGCGCATTTTGATTGATAAGCAAAATTTAGTTAATTCTACGATTATGAAATACCCAGCTATCGCGCTTCTTTTGAAAGAGCGCAAGGTTATTGTTTACGATTAACAAATTTACGTGAACATTGTCCTGAACTTGCAGGAATCTGAACCGAATTGTTTAATCAAAGCACGTATTCTTTTAGCGTTTTTGTTTAACTCTGATGTTTCTAAAATAGCGTGATTAACGCAAAGGATCAAAAACAAGCAGTTAGTTTTAAAGTGTAACTTGAAACGCTTAGAGAGCAAGATGGGTTAAGCTCTTTTCTCACACCAAGGACAGCAATAAATGTTTTTAGTATGCATGAAACCATGCTTTTTCTAAAATACCACTGGTAAATGACATAAGTTACTGTGAATAATGTGAAAAAGTCTAATTCAGGAAGATACCTGAGCGATACGCAATAGCGCAGAACCAAAAAATTTAACAAAAAAACCAAAACTAGACTTGTAACTGTATAATCATACAGTATACTCACAGCATAATCTGAATTAGCAATTTACCTGGTTAAAGAACATTAAAAAATAGATGTTTTAACAACACATTTAGTGTTTACAGGTTTTACACAAAGGATAATCCAATGGATGACAACAAATCACGTGCGCTTTCAGCTGCTCTTGGTCAAATAGAAAAGCAATTTGGCAAGGGAGCCATTATGCGCTTAGGTGACAATAAAGCGCTTGATGTTGAATCGATTTCAACGGGGTCGTTGACTATTGATATTGCCTTAGGCATAGGCGGTTTGCCTTGTGGTCGTGTCGTCGAGATTTATGGCCCAGAGTCATCCGGTAAAACAACCTTAACCTTACAAGCGATTGCTGAAGCGCAAAAAATGGGTAAGACCTGTGCATTCGTTGACGCAGAGCATGCTTTGGATCCTGTTTATGCCGGCAAGCTGGGTGTAAATATTGATGACTTGTTAGTGTCACAACCTGATACCGGTGAGCAAGCACTAGAGATTTGTGACATGTTAGTGCGCTCAGGTGCAGTGGATGTCGTGGTGGTGGATTCTGTTGCAGCATTGACTCCAAAAGCCGAAATTGAAGGTGACATGGGTGACTCTCATGTTGGCTTGCAAGCCCGATTAATGTCTCAGGCATTGCGTAAATTAACAGGTAATATCAAACGTTCTAATACGTTGGTGATTTTCATCAACCAAATTCGCATGAAAATTGGTGTAATGTTTGGCTCACCTGAAACCACTACTGGTGGTAATGCACTTAAATTCTACGCCTCGGTACGTTTAGATATTCGTCGTATTGGTGCAATCAAAGACGGAGATGAAGTGGTAGGTAATGAAACCCGCGTTAAAGTCGTGAAGAACAAAGTTGCACCGCCGTTTAAGCAAGCTGAATTCCAAATCATGTACGGCGAAGGTATATGTAAAGAAGCAGAGCTTATCGACTTGGGTGTTAAACAAAAGTTCGTTGAAAAAGCCGGCGCTTGGTATAGCTACAATGGCGAGCGCATCGGACAAGGTAAAGCGAACGTTGTTAAATATTTGAAAGAGCATAAGGAAATGGCGGCAGACATTGAAAAACGTCTTCGTGAAGAACTGCTATTGTCTAAAACAGTTAAACCTGAAGAGCCTGTAGCATCTGAAGAAGTGCTTTAACAACATTTCTCTAATGACCACCTCTCCTAAGCGTGAGTTTCCCCGTTTATTCAAGCGGGGCTTTTTAGTTCCAAAGGGGGGGGCGTGATAGCGAACGCTATGACACGAATTGAATAGCTTATGTAGAGATAAAGGAACCCCGAAGGTTTGATAACAACTTCGGGGTTTTTTGTGAGCACCGATCAGCCATGCTGTTGATTGACTGACCTGAACTGTTGGATAAAATGTGTCGAGCAATTAAATATTACTAAGATTTCAAAGTGTTAATGAGAATAAGTAAACGCCAATCTTCAAAACACGCATCAATGATGGATTTTTTGCGATTATCACGGCGAGTTTTCTCACGTAGTAGCTGGCCTATTGCTAAAAAACTCAACGCAGATAAGCGTAAAAAGTGCGTTATTGAGGGCACTTATTATCCTTTAGCTCAGGTTAACTAAACTCAGCACCATCGTATTTTGACGCCAAATCATCTAATTCGGAACTGGTGCTGTCAAAGCCGCTATCAGCATAAAAATAAACCACCTCGACTTTATCCGAGCCGCGATGGAGCTTTGCTTTGATATGAGGCAGTTGTGGTGCATTTATCTCGTTTAAAAAACGATTGGCAACCTGCGCAGATGGAAATTGATAGATAATTTTGTTTTGCATATTAGCCCCGCCGTTTTTCGCGCAGTGTGCATGGAACACGACTTAGAATCAAGACTCTTTGTTGTATATTCCTATTGTCTGAAATTAAGTTACAACCGCACAAATGACAGTCGTGCCGCCAAAGAGTACAATAGTGGTTTATCCACGACTGAAATAACAACCGTGTCTTCACTAAAATACCTATCTGCTTATGCTCCTAACTTACAACAGCAAATTGCTGATTTGCTAGAGCAGGATCGTTTGTCCGGTTATTTACTGAATAAATACCCCGCGGTTAGCAATGTGGCTAACGATGCGGCACTGCGTAATTATGTCGTTGATATAAAGAATCAGTATCTTAAAAAGTCGCAGCCTTTAAGTAAGGTCGTGTTCGATAAAAAGATCCATGTGGTCAATAACGCACTTGGCTTGCACAGTTTTGTATCAAGAGTACAGGGTGGCAAGCTTAAAAGTAAAAATGAAATTCGCATCAGCACACTATTCAAAAATGCACCGCTTGAATTTCTCAATATGATCGTGGTGCATGAGTTAGCGCATTTGAAAGAAAAAGAACATAACAAAGCTTTTTATCAGCTCTGTCGACATATGTTACCTGACTATCATCAAATTGAATTTGACGTCAGAGTGTATTTAACTCATCTAGAGGAAAAGGGCGAAGTGTATATTGGTTGCTCCAGTAAGAGTAAAGCGCTCCTCAGCACAGCTTAAGGCAATTATGAATTATCAATTTATTCGAGATCTACAAGGTCGTCCAATTGCACAATTTGATATGGGCTGTGAGACATTTTCTCGTTGGTTTTCAGAAGAACTTGGTGATAATCAGCAGCAAATCTCAACACTATTTGCCGCAATTCAACAATTGCAAAGTGAACAAATTAAGGAGTATGTGTTACCAGGCATGGAGATCACGCTAGTACTTGATCCTGATGAGGTGGAGGTAAGATCAAAAACTTTGGATTTTGACGCTCCCGATGAGTTACCTGAAGGTACTGAGTTATATGATCAAGAGTCCATGTCAGGTTGCGGGCTAGATGACTTTATTCGCGTGTTATCTTCGTGGCGAGATTTTGTCGATGGCAGGTAAACAAACGCAAAACACCCGTTGTCGTTAATGGCGAATACTATCATTGACAACTTTGTTGCTCCTGAATGTTTGCAACAAATCGATATTTTGCTCGTCGACGAACACTTTTTGTTGATTAATAAGCCCAGTGGTTTGTTATCCCTTTCTGGCAAGAATCCGCTGAACAAGGATTCAGTACACTTCCGGTTAACCCAGCAATACCCCAGCGCACGTATGGTGCACAGATTGGATCTGGGTACGTCGGGTATCATGCTCATTGCCTTAAATAAACTTGCCAATACTCAGCTAGCTAAGCAATTTGAAATGGGCACCGTACAAAAAACCTATATTAGCGTGTTGGACGGGCATGTGAAGGAAGACTTTGGTCAGATAGATATCCCCATTGCTAAAGATCCCTTATTGTTTCCTCGGCTAAAAACCTGCGTTGAACATGGTAAGCCTGCGCTAACGGAATATCAGGTTTTAGACCGACAGATAAATCCTGATTTGACCCGCATACAGTATTACCCTAAGACGGGCCGAACCCACCAATTGCGGATCCACAGTCAATATATGGGGCATCCTATTTTAGGTTGTGACCTGTACGGTAATGATGACAGTTTTCAAGCCGCTAACCGTTTGATGTTGCACGCTGAAAAACTTCAGTTCGACCACCCGTTTAGCGGCGAAAGAATTCTGGGGGAATGTCCCTCACCATTCTAGACTTGGCGATCTTTATTATCGCTCTGTTGCCCGTTAACTGTGTAAATGAGAGTATATTACCCGCAGGGTGGTCATCAAAGATTCTTTCACGCTTGGCCAGAAAATTGAAATACTGTCCACTTGCCCTTGTTGGAAGTCTGCTTCAAGTCGTGTAGCCACATCATCGAGGGGCTCTGAGTTGACTTTTCTGGCGATAAAACCCAGTTTACGCGCCTGCATTAGAATGGCTTTACTGTCGTCTTCATTCACCGCACTATCCATGGCGTTCATCGCGGTTTCTAAATCGGACATTAAACTACTTAACGCTATGGCTAGCGACTCTTTCGGCGGATTCTTTTGCAGGTAAGGGAGTAGGTCGAACCATACCTGAGGATCTTTAGGGATCGGTAGTTTTGCAAATTCAGGCACTTCTTTTTGTTCGGCAATCGGTTGCTGATCTTTGGCTTGTTTAAGCTCTTCTTGATGAGCTTTAATTAGCTCTTGCTCTTTGTCTTGCAGTTCAACCTGGCTCGATTGCAGTTGTTTTTGGGCGTTTTCCAATTCACTTTCTTTGCTGGCAATTTGCTGTTTACTGCTATTGAGTTCATTTTCAAGTTGCTGCAATTTCTCATTTAACTCAGATTGATTGCTATCCTGAGTGTTAAGACTTGCTTTGGTGTTGTCATATTCTTGCTGAATTGCTTGTAATTCTTTACTCAGCTGCTGTTGCTCCGATTGCATGGTTGCAATATTCTGCTCACTATTTTGTAATGCTTTTTGTTGGTCGGCCAACTGTTGTTGAAGTTGTAGTTCTTGTTGTTCTTGTTGCTTCAAACGTTGCTGTAAGGTTCTGGCTTCTTCTCTTGCTTTTTCAAGTTCTGCTTGTAGCTTCTGTTCGCCCGTTTGCGTGTCTGATACTTGAGATTCCGCTTTTTGTAATTCTTGTAGGCTTTGATTCAGCTTTTCTTGCATCTGGGCATTTTGCTTCTCTGCTTCTAATAAAGATTGCTGAAGTTGCTTCTTCTGCAGTTCAATTTCTGCATGGTGTTGGCGCCATTGTTCGTCACTGCCTTGTAACATCTCTTTTTGTTTAGTCGCACGGTTCTCCACATCCGCCAGCTCGACTTTAAGTTGTTCGAGCTTTTGTTGTTGCTCTAATCTTTCCCGTTTCTCAGCATCAGATTGGCGTTGATTTTCATCTAGCTGCTTACGAGTTAATTGCAATTTTGCTTGTTTAGCCTCTACCTCGCGTTTTAGTTCTTCTTGGCGTTGCTGCCATTGTTGGTCGCTTTCTTGCATTTCTCGCTGCTGCTTGGCACTGCGCTCTTCCATCTCGGCCAATTCAGCCTGTAATTTTTCAAATATACGTTCTTGTTGTTGTTTGGCCTGTTTCTCCGATTCAGTTTGCTGCGCGGTTTTTTGCAGTGCTTGTTCGGTCTCAATTAATTTTTGCTGTTTAGCTTCAAGCTCCTGTTGCAAGGCCTCTTGTTGTTTTTTCCAGCGTTGATCTGCTTCTTCGATGATTTGTTGCTTTTGCTGCTCGCTACGTTTTTCCATCTCAACAAGTTCAGACTCTAGACGTTGCTTAAGCTCTAGCTGCTGCGCTTTTTCAGCCTCAGTTTGTTGTTTGGCTTGGTTCAAACTTTGTTCGGTTTGTTGCAACTTCAGTTGTTTAGCTTCAAGCTCTTGCTGCCATTGTTGTTGCAATGCCAATAACCGTTGCTCGGCATCTTCGGTTTTTTGTTTTTGCTGAGCTTCACTGCGACGTTCTACTTCAGCCAACTCACTTTGTAAACGCTCAAATAGCTGACGCTGTTGCTGTTTTTCGGCCTCGGTTTGTTGCGTGGTTTGCTGCAATGCTTTTTCGGTTTCTTGCAGTCGCTGTTGTTTGTCTTGAAGCTCTTTTTGCAGCGCTTCTTGCTGTTCTTTCCAGCGTTTATCCGCTTCTTCCATGATTTCTTTTTGCTGTTGTTCGCTGCGCGCTTCCATGTCCTTCAATTCAGATTGCAAACGCTCCATCAATTCGACTTGCTGGGCTTTTTCTGCCTCGGTTTGCAAGCGTGTTTGGTTAAGGCGCGCCTCTGCTTCTTGCAGTTTTTGTTGCTTGCCGGCCAATTCTTTTTGCCATTCACGTTGTTGCTCTTGCAAGCGCTGTTCGGCCTCTTCGTTCATCAGCCGCTGCTGCTCTTCACTACGGCGTTCCATCTCTGCCAGTTCGCCTTGTAAGCGTTCAAACAATTTTTGTTGCTGTGCTTTGGCGGCTTTTTCTGCTTCCACTTGCTGTGCTTGTTGCTTGAGAATGTGCTCGGTCTCAAGTAGCTTTTGTTGTTTTTGTTGCAAGGCTTGTTGCAACGCGCGCTGTTTTTCACGCCATTGTTCATCAGCTTCGGTTATTTTTTGTAATTGTTCTTCACTGCGCCTTTCAACTTCTAACAATTCTTCTTGCAGTAACTCCAAGCGTTGTTGTTGCAAGTCTTTTTCGGCTTTATCTTGTTCCGACTGACGCTTGGTTTCATTCAGGGTTTCTAATGTTTTTTGTAATTGTTGTTGTTTTTGTTCGAGTTCTTGTTCAAGAAGTGCCTGCTGCTTCTGCATATCTCCTTTTTGCTGTTTCGACATCTCTTCAAATTTTTCCATTTCGTTTTGTAGATGGTCGATATGCCGTGCTTTATTAGAGACTTCCGATTGCGCTAAATGACAAGATTGCTCCAGTTCGCGGCGTTGGCGTTCAGCCAGTTCACTGGCTTTGCGCTGATTAATGAGTTGTTCTCTTAGTTTGTTGGACGCTTGACTTGAGCTTGCTAACTGAGATTGCAGTGCATTAATCTGCCCACTTACATCGTTGATTTGTTTGTCTTTTTCAGTAATTGAAGATTTTAACTGTTCAATTTCGCCAACAAACTCCTGCATTTTTTGTTGTTGCTCTTGGCGCTCTTGTTCTAACGCCTTGGCAGTTTCTTCGCTTTGTGCCAGTTCATTTTGTGCGTCCTTGTATTTTTTCTCGCTGTATTGCAATTCATTGGCAATTTGATTGCGCTGCCGCTCCAGTCCACTTACTCGTTTGCTTGATTGTTCTAATTGTGCAGAAAGCTCTTCGTTTGCTTGCTCACTATTGGCTAATGATTCGCGACTTTGCTGATATTCACTCTGCAATTGATTCAAATGAGCAGTGATATCGTCATGCGCTTGCTGCAAGGTGGATATTTCAGTTTCTTTGTCTGAAAGATCTTCTTTAACCGCCTTGAGTTTTGTCTCAGTATCCGACAGGCTTTTGACTTTGCTTGCCAATTGGTCTTGACTGCTCTCCAGTAATTGTTGCTTTTCAACAATGATCCGTTCCGCTGCTTGATGCAGATTAATCGCTTCCATGCGCTCGGCGTCGGCTTTTTTAATGGCGCGTAAATCGGTCCAGATACACAGAATAGAATCAAAGTCTTGTCCTTTGAACATAGGCACAAAGGTCGCTTGGCAAGGCAGAGGATTATCACCGCGGCGGTGTTGCCACATCAACGACAGTGCCTGTCCATCTTGTTTGATTTGCTCAATTTTGTTCTTTAAGTCGTCTAGATCACTGTTTTCATTGTTGAGCTTTTTAGAGTAGGGGAAGTAACCATACAAGTCTTCTTCATCTTCTAATGAGAAGAAATCGCATGCCGCTGGATTGAGTTTGCTAAATCCGTCTTGATCTAACACTGCCATAGGCATGCTACTATGCAGTAGGAGGCTTTCGAATTTGTCCTGTTGATATTGTTCGTCGCTAATATCAGAAATCCAACATAGGAATTGTTGTTTTTCACGATCAAATAATTCGACATTAAGTTCGCTAGGATGAAGCTTGTCACTTTTGCCACGAAGGTTGGCATGGAAGCCTTCTAATTTTCCGTTTTTATGTAATTTTTTGGCCGCTTTCCCTGAGGTTTTTGGATCAGTAAACAGCTGATAAAAATCACCTTTTTTAATTTCCTGCTCACTTAGCCCTAAACGTGAGGTCAGCGCCTTGTTAGCTTGAACAATGCGGTCATCTTCATCAATCATGGCGATCCCCAGGGGCGCCTTATTGATAATATTAGCAAAGTGAGATCGTTCATGTTCAAGCTGCGCTTTAATGGCTTTTAGCTCGGTGATATCTTCGAATATACACACGGAGCCAGCGGCCTGGCCCTCATCATCTCGAAACGATTGGCTCTTCACTTTTAAGGTTTTACGCTCCCCAGTTGATAGCTCGATGTCGATCTCTTTCGCACTGCTCGCTGCAGCTGAGTACGCCATACCACTAGCCTGTCCACCTGCAGGCAAACTTTCTCTTAATTGTTCAGGGAAGCACGGCAAGGTGTTGGCTAGTTGGTCTCGAATACTTTCTATTGAAGTATTAAACATCAACTCAAAGGAGGTGTTGCAACTCACCACTTGGCCACCTGAACTAAGCAATAGCATTGGCGAGCTACTGGCACTTACCACACCTTTGACTCGCTGTTTACTGGCTGCTAGTTCGGCGCTAAGTGCTTTAATGGGATTGAGGTTACGTAAGGTAAAGTGTGCTTGTGTGGCTTTCCCTTTGTCGTCAAATTGCGTGGCGATACCGGAAATTTGGGTATGAAGAAGCGCATTTTGACCGTCGAACGCACATTCGAACTCGACAGGTTCACCTTGTTCAATCTGTTTACCGGCCTGATTCCAAGCATATTGTGTTGACTGGCTCAAATAGCGTTCAAAATCACTAAGAGGGCCCGTCATTGTCTCTTCACCAATCTCTAACATTCGGGCAAAAATTGCATTCGCGTGGAAAGTTTTTTCAGCATAATTTATCGATAGTTGACCAAATGCTGAGATATCGAGCAAGGTGTTATTCAACGCAAGCTGGTTTGATTTTTCGTCCAGTTGTTGCTGTTGTTGGCTGATGTCATAGAGAGATACGATTGAACCTAGTCCATTAGCATCATCTTTTTGTGGTGCAAATTCTAACTGCAAATTACGTTCTTTTACTGGGCCGATAACTTGGGTTTTGGTTTGTACCTTAACGCCGAGAGAGGCTTGCAGCTTATCAGCGTATTGTGCATCAATAAGATCAATCAATGATTGACCGACCAATTTCTCAGCGCGATTGCCTAAATAATAGGCCGCTAACTTATTGCAATAGCGAATTTCGCCGCTGTGCTGAACATGCACAATACCGACATGGAAGTTATCTAAATATCCGGTGCTTCTATCCAGAATGAGTTGATTAGCTTCTAACTTTTTTCGCGCGCTCGCCTGCCCTATTTTGGCAATTATCAGTGTTAGCAGCAGTGCCGCAAATATCACTGCAACACCGATAAGGCTCATATTAATGGTTTCAGCGTCCTGTTGTAGCACATGGTTACCCACAGCGAACGCATTTGTATTGACCAGTATTAAGCCTAGCGGCAAACAAAATTTAATCCATTGGGGAAGCGAGTGTTTATCCATCAAAGTTTTTCCAATCAACATGTTAGCTAGCACAATACACATTCTTTGATTTTCAATAAATCTCATTAAAAACAATTAGGTGTGTAAAATAATACTCAATATTCGCAGTGAAACCTGAGTTTAACTGTAGTACGTTTTTAGCTATCCGGTATTTGATTAAGTATTGTCGATGTTATCGGCTCTTGCTCGTTTGCTTGCACAGACGTTAATTGCGAGATATTTGAGCCACTATGCTTTAGTTGATAGCTTGTTATGGGTTTGTGCCCAACTTTCAGGGAACTTGCCTTGTAAGACATAAGAGAAGGCGATCAATTCGGCTATAACATGATACAGCTGTTCTGGAATTTCTTGGCCTAAATCTAAGCGCGCTAAGAACTCACTTAAGTAAGGATCCTCGTGCACTAATACACCGCTTTGCTCGGCTAATTTAATGATTTCTTCTGCCAAATCGCCAAACCCTTTGGCGACCACTTTAGGGGCGTTTTTGCTGCCATCTTGGTATTTGATGCCTACCGCGCTTTTGGTTTTTTTATTAGCCATGAATTTATGCCTTAGTTTCGAACATCTGGTACGGGCGACTGTGGAGCTGCTCGGGGATCTTACCCAATTGACATTGGGTTTTGGCGACTTCGATTCCTAAACTTTCCAAACGTTTTTTAAACAGCGGAAGATAATTAAATACTAGCTCTTTTACGGTTTCATTTGACGTATAAAAATCCAATTCTAAGGTCATATCTCGCAAGGTGGCTTTGCTTAATATTTGGCCAATATCGCCGACGTCCAATTTCATGGTTAGGTGCCAAATTGTGTTTTTACTGTCCTTTTTAGTGCTTTGCTCTTTATGTTCAAGTTCACGCTTTATCAATAGTTCTACGTCACGTCGATTGTCGCCTGTGCCTGAAGGTAACACGTAATAAAGCGCTTCTTGCCCCTGCAACATTTGTTCTGCACTGGTGAGCTTAGCAGTCTGATGCTGGGCAAATAGCCTGCCTAGCTGTTTGAGCAACTGATGTTTTTGCTCTAATAAATGAACCTCGTTGATACTTCTTTGTGGCTGGCTTGTGGGCGCCGTATTACTGACTCCAGTTAGGGTATTCATCACTTGAGACAAACGTTCGGAGCTTTGCGGTTGAGCGCGTCCTAGACGAGCAGCAAGCACAACTTGAACAAGCGCAATCAAACCGCTCATTAACCCTTGTTGTTGATTGACGGGTTGGGTTAATTGGACTGAGGTGATGGGCTGAGCTGCTTGAGTGAGCAGTTGTTTAATCTGATTTGCATCAGCATCTTTTCCTTGTACCGACACTTGCTGTAATTGTTTTGCGAGTTGTTCAATAATCACTTTGCTTGCAGGATCTTTGAATAACGAGATGTCAGCCAAGCCTTTTTCAATCTGTGCGAGACTGTCGCTAGGACTGCCCGCTTGTGGCATTAAGCGTCGGATAATGTCGCTAATTTGCTGTTGAACCACTTGCTTTTGGGCATTGGGCAAATCCGCGACAGCAAGCTTGTTGGCCGGTGTTGCGGCCGCTATCTTTGCTTCGACAGACTCTGACAATCCGATGTTGGGTTGAGTTATCGTGCTGGCAACTGACTTACCCTCAAGGTTTTGCTGACTGACAGTATGAGTCGCTGAAGGTCGATGCGCAGTCCCCTCTTTAACTCTTGGGGTATTTTCGCCATTGAGCATGGATTGAACTTGCTTGAATTGCTCCGGTGTCAGTTTAAGGGTGGCGGCAGGCTCAGGCGAAAAAGCCCTAATCTCACCTGCGCCGGATTGATTAATAACGAGCTTAACCTGTGTGATGTGCGACGCAATGCCCGCTAGCTTTTGCTGTGCTAAAAGCGGTAAAAGTGCGGGTTGGCGACTCAATGTCTCGGTCAACACGTACCGTGGAATACTGATGCTATTTGCTTGATTATCCGAGACGACTCGATCTGGTTGCGCTGGCAGTAGCTTGACCAACTGAGGCTTGTCGAGTGAAACCGGGGTTGCGCTCAAGCTTGGCGCCGCGGTACTTGATGACTTGCTTTGCGACTGGTTTTGCGGGTTGAGTTGGCTCGGGGTCAGCAAACGAACCTGCCAATCGTTACCTTGAGGGATGAGTTGCAACTGAACCCTTTGACCTACTTTTAATCCTGTAGGGAGCGGCGATGCAATCACACTCAATTGCTGTGCTTTGCCATTGATTTGTGTTGATACCGACAAGGTATTACCACTGATTGCTGTCACGCGGGCATTCACAATCTGCGATTTTGTGCCTGATTCGGGTTCAACTTTAGTTGCCACAGCGTCTAATAGCACACTAAGTTGCGCCTGATTCAGGCGCGCCACAAGAAGGTTAGTTCCGGAGGTGCTAGTGCGGTCAAATAAAGCAAGAATTGACTGCTGTAGTCCTTTGCCGCTTGTATCGGTTGCGGCGCGAAGTTGCGCTTCTACTGGTGTACCTACTAACCCTGCAGGCAATTTATCCGGTTTAGGCAGTTGTATACTTGCTGGTTGCCGGTTCACCCCAAGGGAGATTTGATTACCGGCCAAGTGCTGGATGATCACCTGAGCCGCTTGCTTTGCAATAGGTGAAGTGCTTTGAGCCCGCGTTAGCTGCGCCAGAGCTTGGGTGAGTTGTTGCTGAGTATTGAGGGAAATGTCTGACATAACCAGTTTATCGGCAGGCTTTTCGCAGATTGAATGTAACTTAAGAATACCTTGTTGTGCACTTAGAATCTAATAACTGGTATTGGCTTGTTGCTATGGTATCATTTGCGCCGTTTTTTATTGACGTCGTTGATGTCATTGCTACCTTGGAGACGAGCAACTTTTGGCCTTGTTAAGCGGACATAATCTTTCTTGTGTAAAACAAGACCGCCTTCTTTTTGACAATTTAGATTTTTCGGTTGCAGCCTCCGAGTTACTTTATATTCGAGGGCAAAATGGCGCGGGTAAAACCAGCCTTTTGCGGATTATAGTGGGTCTCACCGACGCCACTACCGGACAGGTTGATTATCAGGGGCAAAACATTCGTACCGTCAATGACCAATTTCATCAGGAGTTGGTTTACATTGGCCACAAACCGGGCCTCAATCACACTCTAAGCGCCATAGAAAACCTGTCTTTTTGGTGCCAACTGCATAATTTACCCCATTGTGAACATGAATTAATGGATATCCTTGCCTTGCTCGGGCTCGTGGGGCTAGAAGATATTCCTGTCAGGCAACTGTCCGCTGGTCAGCAGCGCCGGGCGGCGTTGGCGAGACTATGGCTTAAATCAGACGCAAAAATTTGGGTATTAGATGAACCTTTTACCGCCTTAGACGTTCAAGGCATAGAGTTGTTGAGACAAAGAGTAATAGGGCACCTCGGTCAAGGTGGCGCAGTGATTATTACCTCCCATCAACAATTGGATATTGATTACAAAACCAGTGAACTGATGTTGGAGTACCGCATATGATGTCAGTGCTGATGGCCATTTTTAAACGTGATATGGCGTTGGCGTTTCGCCAGCGGGCTGAGCTGTTGCAACCGATGATGTTTTTTGTGTTAGTGATCAGTTTATTTCCACTTGGGGTCGGCCCTGGGCCTGACACGTTACAAAAAATTGGTCCTGGGGTGATTTGGGTGGCAGCGATACTGTCGTCATTGCTCGGTATGGAACGTTTGTTTCGCGATGATTACCAAGATGGTTCATTAGAGCAACTGATGTTAAGCGGCGCACCTATGGCGTTAGTGTCTGTGGTGAAAGTGTGTGTGCACTGGATTGCCAGTATCCTGCCGTTAATCGTGTTATCACCATTGCTGGCCCTTTTTTTGAATCTGACGGTTGAAATGTATTGGGCTTTATTGGCGACCTTACTCATTGGTACGCCATTGTTAAGTTTGGTCGGAGCCGTAGCAGTTGGCTTAACCGTGGGACTGCAAAAAGGCGGCGTATTATTGGCGTTGCTGCTGTTACCGGTTTTCGTTCCGCTGCTGATTTTTGCGACAGCGGCGGTGGATGCCGCAGCCATGCAATTACCTTATAGCGCCCATTTAGGTTTAATCGGCGCAATGTTATTATTAGCCTTAGCGTTGGCTCCCCTTGCCATCGCTTATGCCTTAAGAGTGAGTCAAAGTTAATGTGGAAGTGGTTGCACCCCTACGCAAAATCAGAATCTGCTTATCAACTATGCAAAACGTTGTTGCCGTGGTTCGCATGGAGTTCAGTGCTCACCTTGTTCGTAGGTACCCTGTGGGGGTTGGCGTTCGCGCCAGCTGATTATCAACAAGGCGACTCGTTTCGGATTATCTACATCCATGTGCCTAGCGCTATTTTGTCCATGGGCGCATATTCGGCAATGGCAATTGCAGCCTTTGTGGGAATGGTCTGGCAAATCCGTACTTCTTACATGGCAATGATGGCCATCGCTCCGGTGGGCGCAATGATGACGTTTATTGCTTTGTTTACCGGTGCTGCATGGGGTAAACCTATGTGGGGAACTTGGTGGGTGTGGGATGCTAGGTTGACCTCTGAGTTAGTCTTGTTGTTTTTGTATCTAGGCGTCATTTCTTTGTATAAAGCATTCGATGATAAAGTACAGGCTGGCAAAGCGGCTAGCGTCATGGCGCTGGTGGGAGTGATTAATTTGCCGATCATTCATTACTCAGTAGAGTGGTGGAATACACTGCATCAAGGTGCAACTATTAGCAAGTTTGAACGCCCCTCGATTGCATCAGAAATGCTTTGGCCATTACTGATAAATTTACTTGGTGCGAGTTTGTTAGTCGGCGCTTTGAGTATCAAACGATTACAAAACGAATTATTACGCCGTGAAATTCATCGTCCTTGGGCGGTTAAAACCCTGATCAAAGAGAGCAAAGCATGACATTTCAGTTCGAAAGTTGGCAAGCCTTCTGGCAAATGGGGGGCTACGGTTTTTATGTGTGGCTGGCCTTTGGCGTGTCGCTGTTAGCGGTGTTGGCATTGGTTTACGAAAGCATTTGGACCAAGCAACAATTAATTAAAGCAGTAAATGCACAAATTGCCCGTAAACAACGTATAAAACAGGCAAAGATGCAAAGCAATAAGCAAACAGAATCAACTACAGAGCATGATAAATCTGAACAAGAGGTAGGTCGAGCGTGAACCCAAGACGTCAAAAACGATTATTAGCCGTGTCATCTATTGTCCTATTGGTTGCAGCAGCGGCTTGGATGATGTTAAGCGCCTTGAGTGAAAATATTGACCATTTTTACACTCCTTCGGAAATCATCGATGGTAAAGATGGCACTTTACCTAAAGTGGGTCAACGATTGCGCATTGGCGGCATGGTCGTCCCTGGCACCGTAAGCCGTGATCAAGAGACCCTAGCTGTCACTTTTGATCTTGTCGATACCGGCCCAGCCGTAACTGTCAGTTATACCGGCATCTTGCCAGACTTATTCCGTGAAGGGCAGGGCATAGTCGCCACAGGCAGATTAACCGACACCAACAAGATAGTTGCAGATGAAGTCTTGGCCAAGCACGATGAAGAATATATGCCACCGGAATTGGCTGAAAAGCTCAAAGGCATCAAGCACGTTAAACCTAAAAATTATGGCGCAGGCCAATAGGGACCTCCTATGTTTGCTGAGTTAGGACATTTTTCACTGGTACTCGCGCTATTGATGTCAATTTTATTGGCTATCTATCCAATGTGGGGAGCGCATCACGATCACAAACCGGTAATGGCTTTGGCCAAACCGCTTGCCATTGGCATGTTTGTTTTTACGGCGTTTTCTTATGTGGCGCTAAGTTACAGCTTTTATACCGATGACTTTAGCATTGCTTATGTTGCTCATCACTCCAATAGCCTGTTGCCTTGGTATTACAAGATCACCGCCGTTTGGGGAGGACACGAAGGTTCATTCCTACTTTGGGTACTGATTTTCTCGGTGTGGACAGTTGCCGTAGCCCTTTTAAGTAATAGTATTCCTCAGCAAATGGTGGCAAGAGTGTTATCCGTGCTCGGCATGGTTGCGATTGGTTTCTACCTGTTTATGCTGATCGCGTCTAATCCGTTTGAAAGCTTGTTACCCTTTTACCCCGTGGATGGCCGCGATTTAAATCCATTGCTGCAAGATTTCGGCATGATCATTCATCCGCCAATGTTGTATATGGGTTATGTGGGTTTCTCTGTGGCTTTTGCTTTTGCTATAGCCGCATTAATTTCTGGAAAATTAGATTCAACTTGGGCTCGTTGGTCGCGACCTTGGACTATCGCCGCGTGGGCGTTCCTGACAGTCGGCATTGCATTGGGTTCTTGGTGGGCTTATTACGAACTTGGTTGGGGCGGTTGGTGGTTTTGGGATCCGGTTGAAAATGCCTCCTTTATGCCTTGGCTAGTAGGCACGGCATTGGTGCACAGTCTGGCGGTCACCGAGAAACGCAAAATTTTTAAATCTTGGACTGTGTTGTTGGCTATCTCGGCCTTTTCACTCAGCCTTTTGGGGACCTTTTTGGTACGCTCTGGCATTCTGGTGTCGGTGCATTCGTTTGCTAGTGATCCCTCACGCGGACTCTTTATCCTTGCGATATTAGCCATTGTTATCGGTAGCTCACTGACGCTATTCGCTATTCGAGCGCCGCAACTGAAAAGTGTTGGCCGCTACCAATGGTTCTCCAGAGAAGTGATGTTGATAGGTAACAACCTACTATTAACCGCAGCCACTATAGTGGTGCTGTTAGGCACCTTACTACCTTTGGTGCACAAAGAATTAGGTTTGGGCTCTATCTCCATTGGTGCGCCTTTCTTCAATCAAATGTTTGTCTACTTGATTGTACCTTTTGTGTTGTTGTTGGCCATGGGACCACTTTCTCGCTGGAAGAACCAATCACCCAAAGCATTACAAAATCATTTGCTGATTGCCTTTGGTTTAAGCATCTGTGCGGCATTGTTAGTGCAAAGTAGCTACAGCGAAATGACGTATATGGCCACACTCGGTTTAGTGCTGAGCTTTTGGATACTGGTATCCACAGTACAAGAAGTGATGCAACGCACTCAGGCGGGCGTGGCCGATGAGCGTACTTGGAGCACCCGGTTAGCTAGCTTAACACCAAGTCATTGGGGGATGGTGCTTGGTCATATTGGTTTTGCCGTTACCTTAATAGGCATTACCTTGGTCAGTAATTACGAACAGGAAAAAGACCTGCGTATGCAAAGCGGCGACGTGGTTGAGGTCAGTGGATATTACTTCAAATTTACCGGTGTTCGAGATCTCACAGGGCCCAATTATTCTGGGCACGTGGGTATATTGGATGTTTATGCTGATGCTAACTTAAGCAAAAAAATCACCCATTTAGAAGCTGAAAAACGTTTTTATCCAGTACAACGTTCAAGCATGACTGAAGCGGGTATTGATAGTGGTATCACCCGTGATTTATTTGTTGCTCTGGGTGAGCAGCTTAATAGCGGTGCTTGGGCTGTGCGAATTTACGTTAAACCTTTTGTAAACTGGATATGGGCTGGCGCCCTGTTCATGGCAATGGGGGGGATTTTCTCCATTGCAGACAAGCGCTATCGGATGGCTAAAGTCGCAAAAGTAAAACAAACATTTAGTCCTGCACCATCACCAGATGATCAAACTGTCGCTACCCAAGGAAGAGTATGAGAAAGGCCGTTATATTTTTAATTCCATTAACCTTGTTTGTGTTGTTGTCCGGATTTTTGTATTCCGGATTGTACAGTGATCCACGCAAGCTAGATTCGAATCTGGTCAATCAGCCATTGCCGCCATTTGAGTTGCCGGATTTAATGCAGCCAGAAAGGATCCACACACCTGCCGTATTTAATGGACAGGTAACCTTAATGAATGTGTGGGGCGTATGGTGCATAACCTGTGCAGTGGAATTGCCTTACTTAACGCAACTTAGCGAGCAAGGCGTGCGAATTGTTGGCTTGTATTACGATCAGGATACCGATCCGGATTTCGGTATCAAAAGCATACCCACAATTCAACAAGAGGTAACGGCTAAGTTACGTAAACTGGGTAATCCCTACGCCTTTAATATCTTTGATGTGAAACGAGATTACTCGCTTGATTTAGGCGTGACAGGCGCTCCTGAGACTTTTTTAATCGATAAACAAGGGGTGGTGAGAATGCATCACATAGGCGATATCAATCCCCGTGTTTGGCGTGGCAAAATTGAACCCCTTTACAACGAGTTGATGGCACAATGAAATCGCTAATATTCATCTTGGTATTGTTATGTTCAGCGGCATTTGCCACGGAAGAAGCCTACCATTTTGATGATCCCGCTAAGCAGAAATTGTTTTTAGAGCTCACTCAAGAGCTGCGCTGCCCGCAGTGTCAAAATCAAAATATTGCTGACTCAGATGCCATGATTGCGGTTGATTTACGGCGCAAAGTGCATGAACTGTTACAGCAGGGGAAAAGCCGTGAGCAGGTAATGGAGTTTATGATCGCTCGCTATGGAAATTTTGTCACTTACAATCCTCCTGTGACAGCCGTCACTGTCTGGTTGTGGCTATTGCCGTTATTGTTCGTCATAGGCGCTGCTACTTTTGTACTGGTACAACGTAAAAAGCAAGCAACCGGATTTGATGAATCAGAATTAGCAAAAGCAGATTCACTATTGGAGAAAGACAATTGAGTAGTTATTGGCTTGGTGTTGCGCTGCTATCCTTGCTCGCAATCGGCATTATTGTATTGCCTTGGATCCGCAAAGGCGATCGTGCAACGCAGGATATTTTAACCAATACTCGGATCATCAAGCAACGAATGCAGGAATTAGATCGAGAAGTATCCGAAGGATTGGTCTCAGCGGAAGATAAGCAAAGTGCCATCAATGAATTAAAATTAGCATTGGTAGATGAATCGACCGAGACAAATACTAAAACGGGCAGTGCCACCGGTGTTTTGGTCATTGGCCTAACAATTGGCGTTGGTCTGTGCGGGTACCTTTATTGGCAAAGTAATGAAGTATCGGATATTCGTCATTGGCAAAATGTGACCCAACAGTCTTCTGCTTTGGCCAAGCGCATCGTGGTAGAAGCTGACCCAACGATCACGGGCGAAGACGTACAGGATTTTGCTCTGGCGATGCGCACCAAATTAATCAACACTCCAGATGACCATATCGGCTGGTTGCTATTGGGGCGTTTGCAAGCGTCATTGAACCGAATTGATGAGGCGCTACACGCGTTTGCCAAAGCTTATGAATTGGCACCAAATCATGCCGGTATATTATCCAGCTACAGTCAGACACTTGTCAGAACAGGGCAAGAGGAATATCTTCGTCGAGCACAAGGATTGATTAAGCGAGCGATTGAGCTAAACCCTGAGGATATCAACGCCTATGGCATGTTAGCGGTTGCATCTGGGACATTGGGAGATACTCAAGAAGCCATTGCTAGTTGGCAAAAATTGAAAGATAAGTTGCCAGCGTCCGATCCTATGCGTGCTGAGGTTGACAAACGTATTGCCGAGTTGCGCGGGGAGTCGTTACCTTCTGCAAAAACGGCAATTACAGTAACCGTAGATATTGCGCAGAACTTAATTGAAAAACTACCAAAAACCGGGTATTTATTTGTTTTTGCCCAAGACGCTCAAGGGCAAGTGCGCATGCCTGCAGCAGTGGTGAAAATGCCATTGGTACAACTACCGGTAACGATTGAGTTGTCTGATGCCAATGCGATGATGCCAACCTATACGTTATCGCAACTTACTCAGGTTAAATTAGTTGCGAGGGTGTCTGTTGATGAAAACGTTGCGCAGGCTCAGGGCGAGTTGCAAGGTGACGTTATTATCGACCTTGAAACCGGCTCACAGGTGCAACAACAGATTACAATTGATAAGGAATTGCAGTGAACAAAGCTCAGATATTAGTCCTGTTAGTCACACTGACTGTTTTGGGGGGCTGTGCTTCTCGTCAGAATGGACAAGCAGATCAACCATCACAACAATATACTGATGAGCGTGATCCGCTAGAAGGCTTTAACCGCGTCATGTGGGATTTTAACTACGACGTGCTAGACGAATATATATTACGTCCTACCACGGTTGTCTACGTAGACTATATGCCTCAACCCGCCCGAACTGGTTTGTACAATGCAGCGTTAAATTTAGAAGAGCCTTCCAATACAGTTAACAATTTACTGCAAGGTAAAGTGGGCGGCAGTCTGACTAGTCTAGGACGCTTCGTGCTGAACTCTACCGTCGGAATTCTAGGGCTATTTGATGTAGCCAAAGAGATCGGTTTGGAAAGAGCAGAAGAAGAATTCGGTGAAGTTTTGGGCAAATACGGTGTGGGTACGGGGGCATTCTTGATGTTGCCGGCAATGGGCCCGACTGATATTCGTTCCAGCGTGGGTGATTTTGTTGACGCGTCCTACTTTCCTCTACAAGATTTGACCTTTTACGTCGCGGCCCTGCGCACAGGCATCAAGGTTCTAGAGGCCAGAGCGCAGTTGATGGAACAAGAAGCGCAACTTGAACAATCACTGGATCCTTATGCATTTGTTAAGAATGCGTATTTCCAAAACTTGCAGTTTAAAGTGACCGATGGTGATGTGCCTCCCAGTGATTTAAATACGGATCCGGAACAAGATGAAGTGAATTACGAGGATTTCCTTGACGATCTGTAACTGAGTCTTAGGTTGACTAACTATGCTTAAGCACATTTGTTTTCACTTTTACCACAGTCTTGAAGCGCTATGAGCGGCGCTCGGAGCAATTGTTCGCCTACCTCGCCGATTGGCGTATTTGATTCTGGAGTAGGCGGGTTGTCAATCGCGAAGGCGTTGCAAAAAGCGCAGCCTAGCGAAGATATTATCTATGTTGCAGACAGTCTACATGCCCCTTACGGAGAAAAATCAGAAGATTTCGTGTCACAACGCTGCCATCGTATTGTCGAGTTTCTTGCCAGCAAACAGGTAAAACTGGTGGTGGTGGCCTGCAACACCGCCACGCTCAATTGTATTAGTGAATTACGTGCGAATTTCTCCATGCCATTTGTGGGTGCTGAGCCAGGGATTAAACCTGCATTAGCAGCAAGTCTGACCGGTACTATTGGGGTCATGGCAACCCAAAGTACCTTGGAAAGTGCAAAATATCAGCGATTGTTGGCGCGTTATGCAGGCAAACACAAAGTCATAAATCAAGCTTGTAATGGGTTAGTTGAACAAATCGAGAGCAATGACTTTGACTCCGACAAAACCATTGGTTTGCTGCGTAAATACCTTGAGCCCATGCTACTTAATAATGCTGATCAGATAGTGCTAGGGTGTACTCATTACGGTTTTCTAACACCACAAATTAACGTGCTGTTGCAAGACCGTGCACAACTTGTCAATACCAGCGCGGCCATCGCCCGCCAGACCACCAACTTGCTTGAAGCGCATAATCTATTAACTCCTAATACGGTGCGCGGCAAGGTGAGCGTTTATTCCAGTGGCTATGATCAGCGGTTTGAGCACTCCGTCCAAGCTTTATGGGATACGCCGCTTGCTTCTATAGACCTTTTCGCTGGATAATCTTTACTTTCACAAACCAAACGTCAGTCGTTGATAGGAAGGGTTTAATTGAAGATTTGGTTGCAATTGTTGCCATTACTTATCTTGCTCACGGGTTGTGCAAGCCCTCGTGGTAGCTATCAAGGCGAGCATTTGGTGATCCCCTTTGTCGATGCGCTTCAACAGTGGCAATTGTTTCAAAAAGCCGATGACAGTTTTCGCTCTAACATGTGGCAAAAACCGGGTGAGCGTTGGGCAGACACCTATGCTGTCAGTATTTACTATAAGCAATTTCATAATCTGGAACTAAAACGCCAAGAAATGGATGCCCCCGGGAAGCAGCATTGTCAAACCTTTGAATCTAATGTGTTAGCGCATCCCAAACAAGGCGAAATGCAATCGCTATTTTGGCGCACCCAATGCAAACTCGAAAACAAGGTGGTAGCCGAAATGTTACATCTCATGATCCAAGGGCAAGAAAGTTATTATCAAATTCAGAAAATTTGGAAGTTTGATGTGGATGATAGCGAATTTACGCTCTGGCAGGCACGTTTTGAGGATACCTTTGTGTGTCATCAAGGCCCGCAAGAGTCTACTTGTCCGAGCCTTGATGATTAACCACGATGAAATCTGTGGTGCCTTATTCGCCAAATGCGCCTGCCGCTCCGGGAAATACCACCGGACTTTCAAAGCCATCTTTACTGACACTGGCAACACCGAAGAAGTAGTTGTCGATAACCACGTTCTCTAGGGTAAAGCTGGTGACATCACCGACAAAACGACTGAACTGCCACTGGGGGGCATCGGTATAGCGCCAGTAGATTTTATAACCGGCTAATTGAGGATTTTGGGTTTTGTCTGCTGCTGCCCAGCTTAACGTTGTACTTGGTTGCACGGCGCCTTTAATAGTCACTTTTGCTGGTGGCGTGGGTGCCCACGCCATACCCGCTAGCGATACTGCGTTGAGCGCGGTTAGTTTGGCGGCGTAGTCGAAGTTAACGCCTTCGAGCGTATCACCATAAACGATGCCATTTTCGGTACGTAAATCTTGATGCTGACGATGGTAATTCTCGTTAGTTTCCATAATACGCACACCGGGATAGCCTAAGTCATTAAACGGACGATGATGGCCACCCCGGCCAAATCGGTCTAAACGGTAGATCACCATAGTATCCAAGTTAGGAATATATCGGTCTGCCATTAGATCAATATAGCGAGCCAGATTACGACTGGGGGAGTCAACTTCACCGCCAGTAAAACGTCGGATACGGGCCTCTTCGGCGGTTTCTGTTTGTCTGGTTCCCTCAGCGAATATGCGGGCGGTGGTGTTATTGATCACACCATTGATTCCCTCAATGTTGCCAATCATGTCATTATTGAGCACGGCTTTGATCCGCCAACCGTCTTTTTGTGCCTGCTCAGCCATAATTTTGCCGCCAAACAAACCTTGTTCTTCTCCGGCTAGCGCGGCATACACAATACTGCCGTTAAACTGATACTGTGACAGCACGCGGGCAGCTTCCAGAGTACCTGCTACCCCTGAGGCGTTGTCATTGGCGCCAGGTGAA
This sequence comes from Aliiglaciecola litoralis, assembly GCF_039523355.1. NCBI lineage: Bacteria > Pseudomonadati > Pseudomonadota > Gammaproteobacteria > Alteromonadales > Alteromonadaceae > Aliiglaciecola > Aliiglaciecola litoralis. The sequence goes on from NZ_BAAAFD010000003.1 coordinate 249,443, forward strand.
TCTGAAGTGGCATTCATCACATCGGATACGCGAGAGTCAATATCTCCGGACATGATCACATAACGATCAGGATCGGTTGTACCTCGCTGAATAGCGATCACACTGACCACGTCAGTGGCATCAGGAATGCGGCGCTCACCGCTGATGCTTTGCTGTTGATAATAGACTTCTAAACAGCCGCCACATGAAGCTGATATTTTGTCAAACTCCGCCTTAATCCAGCGCCTTGCAGCCCCAATGCCTCGGGTATCAGATTGCGTTTCGGACAAGGTATGGCGAGTGCCAAAGTTGACAAGGGTGGTAATATCTTTTTCTATATTCTGCGCTGACACATTTTTCGCAATCTCATGCAGCGGTTGTAAGTCTTTGTATTGCAAAGCGAGATTAGAATCTGCAATGACCAAGGTTGACAGGCTCAGCGTTGTTAGGCTGACGAAAGTGCGAATTAAATACATTAGGATCCCACTGTTGATTTTGCGACTATTAATCCACTATTAAAACCAGAAAAACACCAAGATAGTAGTAAAAACCGTTAAGATTACGATTTATAACGGTGAAATATGCCTTTGTTGTAACTGATTAACCGCTTCAGCAGGCATTGACTAACTTCGGTTTAAATTACATAAAAAGGTTATTTTTAAATGGTTAACTTGCATAGGTTTTCATGATCCCACTGGTTTTTCATCCTATCTACAGTCAATTGGAACTACCTGAACGCCATCGTTTCCCGATAGAAAAATATCAGGGGATTTATGATGCGCTAATAGCCCAAGGCGTGCCGCCTTCGTGGTTTTCAATCCCAGAAAAAGTATCCTTGTCAGGTATCAAGCAAGTGTTTAATCCCGATTATGTTGATCAGCTCGTACTGGGTACTTTAGATCCGAAGGCCATGCGACGCATCGGGTTCCCATGGTCAGAACAACTGATTGCGAGAACCTTAACGGCTGTGGGGGGGACTGTGTTAACAGCACAATTGGCATTGCAGTCAGGCAAGGCGCTAAACCTTACAGGCGGCTACCATCACGCGTTTGCCAATTATGGTTCAGGGTTTTGTATGCTTAATGATTTGTATTTAGCAGCCTTAACAATGTTACAAGACACGCAGATCGATAAAGTACTGGTTTTTGATTGCGATGTGCACCAAGGCGATGGTACAGCCAAGCTGGCTGAAAATAATCCCAAGGTAATGACAGTTTCCATACATGGTGAAAAGAACTTTCCGCATCGCAAGCAGGTTTCTGATCTCGATTTTCCATTGCCTAAAGGCACTGAAGATGAACTCTACCTAGACACAGTAGATTGCGCACTTAATTTGGCTATTAATAGCTTTCAACCTGATGCTGTGATCTTTGATGCCGGTGTTGATATTCATAACGATGATGATTTGGGGCATCTGGCGATTTCAACTCAAGGAGTTTTCCAGCGTGACCAACTGGTGTTTAATTTGTGCGAACAAAAAGGCCTGCCCATTGCCGCAGTGATCGGCGGCGGTTATCAGCGCAACATTGCGGCATTGGTTGAGGTTCACAAACAGCTTTTTGGTGCTGCAGGTGTGTTCAGAATTTAATTATTTACGAGAATATTTCTAGGCCACAAGTTCACAATATCTTAGCCCACTAGGAGGAATGTGAGTTGTGAACATTGTAGCCAAATTAGATTTTTATCAATATAAAATATTATTCTAATGGACTGCCTTTGTAATTTGCTCTGCGTAATGCAAATCGAAACAAGCCCACTGCCACCCCAGTGGCTACTGCCCAGGTAACTGCCTCGCCAAGCTCCGCTTCTGCATTATTCTTTTTAGGGGGGATAGGTTCTTTGGTTACTCCAGACCACGCTTTACCGATCCCTTTTCTGGCCAAATAGCCGCCACCAAAAACTACCGCAGCAAGTAATGGACCACTGATGATTTTATCACTTTTTGACATTTTGAGTTTCTCCAATTATTGGCAAGCTGGTAAGTACCGGCTCGACCACGCTAACAACACCGTTAACACTCATCTTCTAAGTCGTTTTGCTGACGTGTTTCTTCACAACTTAGTTAGAGGAGTTTTATAGGTTCACATTGTTAACAAAGATTGAGCAACTTCCATACCACTCACAAACAAGTCGGACATATTATCTCACGCACTAGGCGGCTAAAGGGATACGCCTTTACATAGACTGTAGCGTGTTATCATCGACACTTACCCAATTGCACTTTGTTATTTCAGATCTACAGTAAAAATTACACACTTGCTGAAATCGATAACTGGCTAAGAGTGGTTCGCTGTCGTCTGGCTGAACAAAGGGTGCTTAAATAATCTTGCTTAAGCTAATTAACACATGAGCATGGGCTAGAAATTAGCGTTAGCTCGAAAAACCAATCGTTCTTTAACGCTAAGTACCTTAACTGAGAAATTACATGGACAGGCATGCTTAAAAAATTACATGGACAGGCATGCTTAATAATTACATGGACAGGCATGCTTAATAATTCAATTTCATACCGCAGCGAGTTAAAAGCTTAGTGACTTACTAACGATTTAATGCCTCATGAGGGTTAAGCACAAACATCTTTTTCCACCCTTGTTGATCGATATCATACCGCCAAGGAATGGGTACTAATGAGTAGATTGCATAATGTAAATGAGGGGGGCGATTTCCGGCATTTCCCGATGTGCCGACAGTGCCGATTTGGTCGCCCGACATAATCCATTGTCCTTCATTAACCTTATAGTCGTCTAAGTGGGCGTAGTAATGCAGTTTCCATTTGGGGCCAAGTACCCAAACAATGTTGCCGCCTTTCTCGTCGCTGCCTACTTTTACTACCAATCCATAGGTTGACGATAATACAGGCGTGCGCTTAACGGTAAAGATATCAATGCCTTTGTGAACGCCAGAAGTTCCCCATGGCGCATGCCAAAACGTTTTGTGATTCCAATCCGCCGCGGTGGCCCCTTGCACAGGAATAGTGGGGGTCTCTGGTAGCATCAGTCCCAGACCCATTAGCAGCAACAAAATCCATATTAAGCCGCGCATTGCACTTCCTTAGTTATTATCAAATGACGGCTGCTAATTCAGCGCCTTGACGAATCGCTCGCTTGGCATCTAACTCAGCGGCCACATCGGCACCGCCAATGACGTGTACCGTCATACCTGCTTGCAATAAGCTGTCTTCGAGTTCTCGAAATGGCACCTGTCCGGCACATACAATTATGTTGTCGACTTCTAATACCTTGGGCTTATCATCAATGGTGATATGCAGCCCTTGATCATCAATCTTCACATAATTAACGGATTTCATCATCTTAACTTTGTGATGGGCGAGGGAGGTTCTATGGATCCATCCGGTGGTTTTACCCAATCCAGCGCCTACCTTGGTAGATTTACGTTGTAGCAGATATACTTCGCGATCATTACTGACAATATTAGGTTCAGTCAATGCACCGGCGTGTTTGTAGTCTTTATCAATGCCCCAATGGGCTAGCCATTTGTCTGGGTGTGTGGTTAAACTTTCTTGCTCAACAAGGTATTCAGCAACATCAAAGCCAATACCACCTGCACCTATAAGAGCCACTTTTTGGCCCACCGGTTTATGATCACGCAGTACATCCAAATAACCCATAACTTTGGGGTGATCAATGCCAGGAATATCCAGTTGTCTGGGTTTAATGCCGGTAGACATGATCACTTCATCAAACTGTTGTGACGCTAACAGTTGGGCATCTGCTTTGGTGTTCAAATGGAGTTCAATTCCTAGAATTTCGATACGTTTGGCGTAATAACGCAGGGTTTCATAAAACTCCTCTTTACCGGGGATCTGTTTGGCGTAATTAAATTGACCGCCAATTTCACTGGCTTGTTCGTACAAGTGCACTTTATGACCACGCTCAGCGGCATAGGTGGCAAAAGCTAATCCTGCTGGGCCCGCCCCTACCACTGCTAATTTTTTTGGCGAGGCGACGGTTTTAAATATCAACTCAGTTTCATAACAAGCTTGCGGGTTGACTAAACAGCTCGCTCGTTTTTGCTCAAAAGCATGATCTAAACAGGCCTGATTACAGGCAATACAGGTGTTTATTTGGTCTGACTCGTTGCGCATCGCTTTGGCAACAAAGTGCGCATCAGCTAAGAATGGTCGGGCCATAGACACCATGTCGGCTTGTCCTTCGGCGAGCACTTGCTCGGCGACCTCGGGAGTGTTAATTCGGTTTGTGGTAATTAATGGGATTTTTACCTCAGATTTCATACGCTCGGTAACCCACGTAAATGCCGCTCGTGGCACCGAAGTCGAAATAGTGGGAATACGCGCTTCGTGCCAGCCAATTCCTGTGTTGATGAGGGTCGCGCCAGCGCTTTCAATTTCTTTGGCTAGATAAACTATCTCTTCCCAAGGCGCACCGCCTTCAACCAGATCTATCATCGAAAGGCGATAAATGATAATAAATTCGTTCCCGACTTTTTCACGGGTTTGCTTGACGATTTCGATTGCCAATCGCGCTCGGTTTTCCAAGCTGCCGCCCCATTCATCATCACGATGGTTGGTACGCTCGCAGAAAAACTGATTAATCAAATATCCTTCAGAACCCATGATCTCAACACCGTCGTAACCTGCCATTTTGGCGTAGTTAGCACATTGCGCATAATCTTTAATCGTGCTTTTGATACCTCTTGCGGATAATGATTTGGGTTTAAATGGTGAGATAGGTGCCTTGATCGCAGACGCAGACACATTAAAAGGATGATAACCATAGCGACCGGAATGCAGGATCTGCATACAAATTTTTCCGCCTTGCGCATGCACCGCTTCGGTTATAACACGGTGTTTCTTTGCGTGCCTACGGCTGCTCATACGGCCAGCAAAGGGCGCCACCCAACCGGCAATATTAGGACTGATCCCACCGGTAACTATCAAACCCACGCCACCTTTTGCTCGTTCAGCATAAAAGGCTGCTAACTTATCGAACCCACCTTTTTCTTCTTCAAGCCCTAAGTGCATGGAACCCATTAATGTGCGGTTCTTCAAGGTGGTAAATCCCAAATCAAGGGGAGCTAATAAGTGTGGAAATGGTGCAGTGGTTGTCATATCGTAGCCCTTTTACAGTATTCACAAAGAGTAAGACGCGAAAGCATCGGGTGCAACCTTTTGTGTTAACGAAAAGCTAAAGCTCAAATAAGATTTACCGAAGATTTACCGAGACACCCATGATTAGATATATGACCAATAATTATTAAGACACCCATGATTAGCGACATGTCGAACATTTACCAAGCTCCTCAGCGATGGAAACGAATTAGGAAGATAGCCAATGAGTCTAGTTGCCGATGAATAGTGATATTGAACGAGCTTTGTTTAACCTTCTTAGCGGTCATTTCGACGCTGAAGAAATCCTCCGAGGTGAGCGCATTCAATCGCTATGGAGTGGCTATGGCGAGATTGTTCGATATCGCATTGATGGTATGGCAGTGGTTGTGAAAGTCGTGGATCCTGTAGGGCAGGGTCACCATCCTCGGGGCTGGAATACGTCGTTATCTCATCAGCGTAAACTGGACTCTTATCACAATGAACAGACTTTCTATGCTAACTACACACACCTGACAGACTCGTTCTGCCGAGTGCCAAAGTTTATCGCCAGCGGCAAACAAGACGATATGCGTTGGTTGGTCATGGAAGACTTGGATGAACAGGGGTTTACTTATCGATGCGATGACGCGCCGCCCACATTAATCGACAAAGGAATACGTTGGCTGGCCTATTTTCATGCCCTCTTTTTGCAGCACAAGACACCAGACTTGTGGCAAGTCGGTACGTATTGGCATTTGGCCACACGCCCAGATGAATATAGAAACATGACCGATGGTGTTTTAAAGCAACAAGCTCGTGCGATTGATCATAAGCTCAACCAAGCACGACACCGGACTCTAGTACACGGCGATGCCAAATTGGCCAATTTTTGTTTTAGTGCTGATTTAGAAGACTTAGCTGCCGTTGACTTTCAATATGTCGGTCGTGGTGTGGGCATCAAAGATCTGGTGTATTTTCTGGGAAGTTGTATGAATGAAAACGAGTTATTTACTCAAGCGCAACACAATGTTGATCAATATTTTAGGTATCTTGAGCAGGCATTAACTCACTATAATCTAGAATGTGAATTCGCCTCGCTAGAGCAAGAGTGGCGCAACTTAGTTCCTTTTGCATGGGCCGATTTTGAGCGATTTTTAATGGGCTGGGCAAGTGAACACCACAAGCTGAATCGTTATTCTCAACAGCAGACACAGGTTGCCCTACAACAGATCTCATGACTTAGATCATCATGAATATCGCTGCCACGGCTGTCATTGTAAGGATTAACCATCGATAGGATTTATCCGATATACGTTTGACAATCTGAACCCCTAAGTAAGCACCAACGGCTATGAAGGGTAAGCTCAATAAGTTGAGATAAAACGAGTCGAGCGAAATGGTTTCCCAACTCCAAATATGAAATGGTACTTTAAACAGATTAATCGATAAAAAGAACCAAGCCGCTGTGCCAATGAATTCATTTTTAGGTAAGCGCATACTCAATAAATACAGCGCCATCACCGAGCCCGCCAAGTTGCCAATCATGGTAGTAATACCACCCAAGGTGCCCATCAATATGGCGAACCACAGATAATCGGGGATTTTCTGCTTATTGCCTGTTTCTAGCCAAATCATGATCGCTAAACTGAGAATGATGACGACCGCCATGATCTGCTTAAACATCTCATCATTAATGTTGTTGCCGATTACAGTCGCAATCAGAACTCCTATTGCGGCGGAGGGGAATAGCTTGATTAAAAAGCCCCAATTAGCATGGCGATGGTAGTAGAACACGGCAAATACATCGGCCATGATCAACATTGGCAATACCAGTCCCGAAGAGGCTTTCCCACCAAAGATGATGGCCATAATAGGCACCGAAAACATGACAACACCATGCACACCGGTTTTCGCCATGCCAATAAAAAACGCACACAAAAACAGCAAAGCAAGTTGCTGGTAAGACAAGGCGTAGGAAAAAATCTCAAGCATAATGACTGATTGAATGGGACGGGTTGAATCGATTCGCTAAGTCTAGCTCACCTGATACTAACTTGACGAGAATTCATTAAGATTCTGGAAGTTGGGGGCGGGTTGAATATTGTTATATTCAACCCGCCCCCATAACTAGGTTTTTACGCTTTTGGAGCGGGAACGCGCACCCAACCTTCCATTAAAATTCGAGCGCTACGGCTCATGATGGCTTTTTCTACTTGCCATTTGCCATTTTCAAGTACCGCTTTAGCACCAACTCTGAGAGTGCCAGAGGGGTGGCCAAAGTTGACAGTCTCAGGTTGACCGCCACCAGCAGCGAGATTGACTAAAGTACCCGGCACGGCAGCGGCCGTGCCAATAGCCACTGCTGCGGTACCCATCATGGCATGATGCAGTTTCCCCATCGACAGGGCTCTGACACACAAGTCAATGTCGGACGCCTCGACTTGTTTACCACTAGAGGAAAGATAGGGCGTTGGCGGTGCCACAAAAGCAACTTTGGGCGTGTGTTGACGACCTGCCGCTTCGCTAATATCCGCTATTAAACCCATTTTTAGCGCTCCATAGGCGCGCAGCGTTTCGAATTTGGTCAAGGCGTCACTGTTGCTATTGATGTCATCCTGCAACTCAGTACCGGTGTAACCAATATCTTTAGCATTAACAAAAATGGTTGGGATGCCTGCGTTAATTAAGGTTGCTTTTAGAGTGCCTAAACCCGGTACTTCCAGTTCATCTTGGACATTGCCGGTCGGGAACATATCGCCTTCACCATCAGCGGGGTGCATAAATTCGACCGGAATTTCTGCGGCGGGGAAGGTCACGCCATCCAATTCAAAATCCCCCAACTCCTGTACTTGTCCATCTTGGATCTGGACATGAGCGATAATGGTTTTTTGAATGTTCACTTGCCAAATTTTGACTGTCAGCATGCCATCTTGGCTCAGACGATCTTTATCGATAAGTCCCGCATGCACCGCAAAAGGTGCTACCGCCGCAGATAAATTACCGCAGTTACCTGACCAATCAACAAAGGCTTTATCGATAGCGACTTGCCCGAACAAGTAATCAACATCATGATCGCGCTGACTACTTTTAGACACAATCACGGTTTTACTGGTGCTGGAAGTCGCCCCACCCATGCCATCGGTGTGCTTAGCATAGGGATCGGGGCTACCGATCACGCGCAATAACAATGCATCGCGATACTGGCCCGGCTGTTGGGCTTTTTCCGGCAAATCAGCAAGGTTAAAGAACACTCCTTTACTGGTACCGCCACGCATGTAGGTGGCGGGGATTCTTAATTGCTTCGCAGTGTGGGTCATGCAGATTGACCTTCAGATTCTAAAAAGTCTTGTGCGAAACGTTGCAATACACCACCTGCTTCATACACAGAAAGCTCCTCGGCGGTGTCCAAACGACACTTCACGGGTACCTCGACAGTGTCACCATTTTTACGGGTGATGTGCAGCGTCAAGGTTGCACCTGGTTGGCACTCACCGGTGACATCAAAGGTCTCTGATCCATCGATTTCTAATGTGTGGCGCGTCGTACCAGCGTGAAACTCTACCGGTAATACGCCCATACCAATCAGATTGGTGCGGTGAATACGCTCAAAGCCTTCGGCCACAATCACTTCCACACCGGCTAGACGCACACCTTTTGCGGCCCAGTCACGAGAGGAACCTTGTCCATAATCGGCACCCGCGACAATAATAAGCGGTTGTTTGCGCTGCATGTAGGTTTCAATCGCATCCCACATGCGCATGACCTTACCTTCAGGCTCAAGACGGGTCAGTGATCCTTGCACTACTTCGCCATTTTCCTGGACCATTTCGTTGAGCAATTTAGGGTTCGCAAAGGTGGCCCTTTGCGCGGTTAAGTGGTCGCCGCGGTGCGTCGCATAAGAGTTGAAATCCACTTCAGGCACATCCATTGACAACAAGTATTCACCGGCAGCACTGTCGCGCATAATGGCGTTAGAAGGAGATAAGTGGTCGGTAGTAATGTTGTCACCGAGTACCGCTAGTGCGCGCATACCCTTCATGGTTCTAGGCGCCGCTAACGCGCCTTCCCAATAGGGCGGACGACGAATGTAGGTACTCTTAGGACGCCACTGGTAAAGCGGGTCGATGTGGTCGCCATAATCCACGGTTAAGTCAAACATCGGATCGTAGACCTTTTTAAATTGCTCAGGCTTAACACTTTGCGCCACGATAGCGTCGATCTCTTCATCACTTGGCCAGATGTCCATTAAGCGAATAGGATTACCCTGTTGGTCGGTGCCCAGAATGTCCTTTTCAATATCAAAACGGATTGTGCCCGCAATTGCATAGGCCACTACCAGCGGTGGTGACGCCAAGAAAGCTTGCTTAGCGTAGGGATGAATTCGACCGTCAAAGTTACGATTTCCTGATAATACGGCAGTGGCATACAAATCACGTTCTACTACTTCTTTCTGGATCACCGGATCAAGAGCGCCACTCATGCCGTTACAGGTGGTACAGGCAAAGCCGACAATGCCAAACCCGAGTTGTTCTAACTCAGGTAATAAGTTTGCATCTTCAAGATACAACTGAACGGCTTTGGAGCCCGGCGCGAGTGAGGTTTTCACCCAAGGTTTACGGGTTAATCCCAGTTTATTCGCGTTGCGGGCAATCAAGCCTGCGGCAATCACATTGCGCGGGTTGCTAGTATTGGTGCAACTGGTTATTGCAGCAATGATCACGGCGCCATCCGGCATTAGCCCTTCTTCATTTTCCACCACACCGGAGATCCCCTTGGAGGCAAGATCGGCCGTTGAAACGCGGCGGTGGGGGTTAGATGGACCGGCGATGTTGCGACCCACCGAAGATAAATCAAAGGTTAATTTACGCTCGTACTCAGCGTTTTTCATTGAATCCGCCCACAAGCCAGTGTGCTTGGCGTAGTTTTCCACCAACTTCACTTGCTTTTCATCACGGCCAGTTAAGGTTAAATACTCAATGGTTCTTTCATCGATATAAAACATGGCGGCAGTGGCGCCAAATTCAGGGGTCATGTTGGAGATAGTCGCGCGATCACCTAAGGTTAAATCGGCTGCGCCTTCACCAAAGAATTCTAAATAGGTCGATACCACTTTTTCGTTACGCAAAAACTCGGTGATTGCTAATACAATATCGGTAGCGGTGATACCGGGTTGACGTTTACCGGTTAGCTCTACACCGATAATATCCGGCAGTCGTAAATAAGAAGCACGGCCGAGCATGACGCTTTCTGCTTCCAAGCCGCCTACACCGATTGCGATTACCCCTAGGGCATCCACATGAGGAGTGTGACTGTCAGTACCCACAAGCGTGTCAGGGAAAGCCACGCCGTCACGAGCATGTACAACCGGCGACATTTTTTCCAGATTGATTTGATGCATGATGCCGTTACCCGGTGGGATCACATCAATGTTTCTAAACGCGGTCTTGGTCCAATTGATAAAATGGAAACGGTCTTCGTTGCGACGATCTTCAATGGCGCGGTTCTTGTCAAAGGCGCCATCTTCAAATCCAGCATGTTCCACCGCTAATGAGTGGTCAACAATCAGTTGTGTTGGTACTACTGGATTCACTTTTGAGGGATCGCCTCCCTTGGCAGCGATTGCATCGCGCAAGCCGGCTAAATCGACGAGCGCGGTTTGGCCAAGAATGTCATGGCAGACAACACGGGAAGGGAACCACGGAAAATCCATATCGCGCTTGCGTTCAATTATCTGATCCAAAGACGCGCCGAGCATGGCGGGATCACATTTGCGTACTAGGTTCTCAGCATACACTTTCAAACTGTAAGGCAGTTTTTCATATGCTCCTGGCTTGATGGCATTCACCGCCTCTTCGGTATCAAAGTAATCAAGATTAGAATTGGGTAGGGATTTTCTATATTGGCTATTCATGCTGTTTCACCGTTTATTTGGTTACTGGTTTAATCGACACAAGGCCTGTTTAATAACAGACCTTGTGGATTTAGCGGTTTGTGTCTCTACATTTATTCGGTCGTGCCGAAAAGTGTAGTTTATCGCTGGCTAATGGGCGGCACTTTGCGCGGCTCTTCACCGGTGTAGTCAGCGCTTGGACGGATTATGCGATTGTTGCTGCGTTGTTCCATCACGTGAGCCGCCCAGCCTGTTAGTCTTGAACAGACAAAGATAGGCGTGAATAACTTAGTCGGAATACCCATAAAATGGTAAGCAGACGCATGGAAGAAGTCCGCATTACAAAATAGTTTCTTGGTATCCCACATGAATTCTTCGCAGGCAACAGAGATATCATAAAGGCTAGTGTCACCAAATTCATGAGCGAGCTTTTCAGACCACGCTTTAATGATCACGTTGCGCGGATCAGACTCACGATAGATGGCATGACCAAAGCCCATGATTTTCTCTTTACGGGCCAACATTTCCGCCATTTTTTCTTTAGCGTCTTGAGGTGACGAAAACTTCTGGATCATATCCATCGCCGCTTCATTTGCGCCACCATGCAATGGACCTCGCAGTGAACCAATCGCACCTGTGATACAAGAGTACATGTCAGATAAGGTAGATGCACAAACACGGGCAGTAAAAGTAGAGGCATTAAACTCATGCTCTGCATACAAAATTAACGACACGTCCATTACACGTTCGTGTTGTTTCGAGGGGGTGTTGCCGGTTAATAGTTTTAAAAAATGACCGGCAATTGAATCTTCGTCAGTCGCGCAATCAATTTCAACATTGTCATGTGTGAAGCGGTACCAGTAACACATAATGGCTGGGAAGGCGGCAAGCAAACGATCTGCTGCTTGCTGTTGTTGTTCAAAGTCTTGCTCAGGTTCAAGGTTACCTAAAAATGAACAACCGGTGCGCATCACATCCATTGGATGAGCGTCTGCGGGGATCAGTTTAAGCACAGTTTTTAGCGCTTCGGGCAGATCGCGTTTTGCTTTTAAGGTATTTTTGTATTCATCTAATTGCGCTTGATTGGGTAACTCGCCTTTGAAAAGCAGATAAGCCACCTCTTCGAATGTCGCATTATCAGCCAAATCGGAAATGTCATAACCGCGATAAGTCAGTCCAGAACCCGATTTACCTACGGTGCATAATGCGGTTTCGCCTGCACTTTGACCGCGTAATCCGGCGCCGCTTAATTTTTTATCAACCATGTTTACGTCCTACTCTTTGAATTCTATTGTTAATTTTTGGCTAAAGGGCTATCTACTTGTTTTTACCTTGGGAGAACAAATTGTCGAGTTTTTGTTCGTAGTCGTGATAACCCAAGTAATCATATAGTTCCATTCTAGTTTGCATTGTGTCGATAACGGATTTCTGATCACCTTTTTCCAAAATGGCGGTGTATACATTTTCTGCCGCTTTGTTCATTGCTCTAAATGCACTCAGGGGATACAACACCATATCCACGCCCCATTCACCTAACTGCTGGGTATTCCAAAGTTCGGTTTTACCAAACTCAGTAATGTTAGCCAAAATCGGCACATCAAGCGCTTCACTGAAGGCGCGATAGTGTTCTTCGGTTTGAATCGCTTCAGCGAAAATGCCATCGGCACCGGCTTGCACATAAGCTTTGGCACGTTCAATCGCTGCGTCTAAGCCTTCTTGAGCAAAAGCATCGGTTCTGGCCATAATGAAGAAATCAGGATCGGTGCGCGCATCGACGGCGGCTTTGATCCGGTCAACCATTTCTTCAATGGATACGATTTCTTTGTTTGGACGGTGGCCGCAGCGCTTTTGCGCCACTTGATCTTCCATATGCACTGCCGCCGCGCCAGCTTTTTGCATATCTTTAATGGTTTTAGCAATATTAAACGCACCGCCCCAGCCGGTATCAATATCGACCATTAACGGCAGGTCACAAGCCGCAGTAATGCGCTGCACATCAACTAGCACGTCATTCAACGACGTCATACCTAGATCAGGCAAACCATAAGAGGCATTAGCCACACCACCACCAGATAAATAAATAGCTTTGTGGCCAATTTGCTTAGCCATCATGGCTGAATAAGCATTGATAGTGCCGACTATTTGCAGTGGCTTGTTATCGGCAAGTGCCTGTCGAAACGATTTTCCAGCGCTCATTGTATTCCTCGCTTTAATTAGATGGGATGACCTGAGTCAAAATTTATAACAGTTTCTTTTGAATATTGTTTTTCGAATAGAGTATGTGTCTACGCATTAATATTTCAGCTAGCTCACCGTCGCGGTTAGCGATGGCTTGAACAATGTGTTTATGTTCATCAAAGGCCGTTGAAACTCGTGGGCCCGCCATACCCAATTGCACGCGGTACATGCGCACCAAATGGTAAATACCATCAGTCAGCATAGAGATAAGATGGTTATTTTTACAACCAAGTATAATCCGATAATGAAAATCCACATCTCCGGCTTCTTGATAATAAGAGTGACCTTGCTTCACTTCTTCAAAGTGATCGTTGAGTAAGCTTTCTAGATTGCTAATTTCAGTGTCGGTCATGTTGCTTGCTGCTAAACGCGCGGCCATGCCCTCTAGAGATTCTCTAATTTGATAGAGCTCGATAAGACCTTCAGTGGTTAGGTTTACTACCCGAGCTCCTACATTGGCGCGACGCTCTACTATGTGACAAGCGACGAGACGATTGATTGCTTCGCGGATCACAGCCCGGCTCACGCCGTAATTTGTCGATAATTCGGTCTCGCTCAATTTAGTACCAGCCGCAATGACGCCTTCAACAATGTCAGTACGCAACTGAAAAAAGGTCTTATCGGCAGATGTAATCGGGGATTGAGCAGGTGTCAAAACGGATAATTAACCAAGTGAGTTAAAAATAATGTCGACAATATAGAGGTGAAAGGTTAAATAATCAAGTTACTGTAGGTCAATTGTCGACAATCTAGCCGGTATAGTGTGTAAACCTGATTTTGATCGCATGACAAAAGCAAATCAAGCGAATAGCACAATAGCAGGCTAAAAAGCACAAAGAGCAAAGCGAGCTAACTTTAAGTAACCTGAACTGTAGGATAATAAAGTAGCTCGCCAAATAAATACGTTAGACGCTATAGCGGGTGGATTTAAGAGGGGCTAGTAATAAGTAAAATATCCATGCGAACCAAGAAACAAAAATGACCGCTAATAGCCAAGCCAGCTTCTCGCCACCGTTTGTTCGATCAGATACCGCTATTGCCACAATGGGAATAATCCAAAAGAAAAAGAACACCACAGCACATAAAAAGCTAAACATAATTTAATTCTCCTTAAAGATCAGCAATCACATCATGTGACACCGAATACACTGTAAAGAGCAAAGTCTGTTCCAAATAAAAATGATATAAAATTCAATGTGTTATATTTTCATTCCGATTTCATAGAAGGTGATTTTGCTAAAATGTGGTGTTTTTGGCTAATACTTATGAACGTCAAACATAGGTAGATAAGAACAGGCTATTGGATTACGTTCATTCATCACTATAGGTCAACACAAAGCACTTGGTGTTCCGATTGAGCAAGGTGTTTTCTGTTTGTTTGCATCACATTAAACTTGCTCTGTCTACCCAGACTAGGCTAATCTGAACAATCGAAAGTTACCCGATTTATAAAGTAACTATTTGATTTAAAATAATTATGTTCGTATTTCGAACAATCTTTGGCCTTCGATTACGGCGTTGGGATTTAATATGCGTGAAAAGCCGAAACTGACTTCTTCTCAATGGGTAGCCTTATTGGCCAAAGAGGAACTGCCCGCAATCACGTCTATTGCCGGTATCTTGGATAAATTTTCCAATGATGATCGCTCATCCATTCCCAAACTCAGCAAAATCATTTTACACGATCAAGCCTTGTCATCTTGTCTTATCAAAGTCGCCAATAGCTCTAGTCGCTCGCCTATTAAAAAAGTAACGACAGTGTCTCGGGCCTCTATCTTTTTAGGCGTACATGCGGTTAAAAATATTTGCTTAACCGCCAAAGTACTTGAAGGTCTGCTGAATTCTAAACATCTTGTGCCTGAAGTGTATGAGCGTTTAATGAAACTTATGGCAAACGCCTTTTACGCGGGTTTGTTGGCAAAAATGATGGTGCCGGATTACGAGGAAAATACCCAAGAAGAAGTGTATCTCGCAGCCATGATGTATAACATTGGCGAAACTTCCTTTTGGAGCACGGGTAATTCGTTAACACGAGAGCTCATCCAAAAATCAGGCATGCCAAAATTGGCTTTTGAGCAATATTGTGCAAATACTGCCGGAATAAAATTCAAAGAATTAAGTATTGGCTTAGCCCGCACGTGGAATCTTGGCGAATTATTAATTAAGTCTTTGGATCAACCCAGCAGCCGCACGAAAGAAATGAATATTATTAGCTTATCTAATCAGTTAAGCGAAGCGATAGGCTCTCCACCAAAAAACCGAGCACGTTTTGATCAAATTATTAAAGATGTTGGCAAAGTGATGGGAGTGAGTGAGGCAAAGGTTAAAGCCAAGATCGAATCGACCCGTAAGATTGCGATTGAGTTACTCGGATCATATAAAGCCTCGGTGCTTGAAGGCTATCTCAAACCATTACCAAAGCCGCAAGATTTCGGCACAAGCACTGCCGTCATTCACAAACAACGAGTCGAACTGTCAGTTGAGCTAAAAGTACTTCATGCGGTAAAAGCATTGTCAGGTTTGACAAAAACAAGCCGCAGTATTAACGAGTTTTTAAATGCCACTATGACTCATCTTGCGCAGATTTTTCATTTTCATCGCAGTACTTTTTGGGTGATAAGTCCAGACAAAACCCAATTAGATTGCCGATTAACAGTAGATGAAGAAGGTGAGCCCGTGCGATTTTATCGGGAATTTTCGTTGGATCAGGGAAGCAATGTCATGACACATACTCTGGAACATGAATCACCAATTTTTATTCATGATTTTCATGATGCGCAGTGGCGTGACTATATGACTATAGAATCAGAACAATTTATTGAGTCGGGCATATTGTGTTTATCGCCGATAAAGATAAATCAGAAAAATGTCGGCGTACTGTCCTCACAATACTTGGATCGCACTCATACTTTCACAGCGCAAGATTTTGCCCACTTTGACTTTATCGCCGAACATTTGAACCTGTGTTTATCCGCCGTATCTAAACGTTTAGCAAGCTAAGTAACCAGAGTTCAGGTGGAGCAACATTATGTTGCATAAAAAAGCCGCGTACGATTAATGTCGCGGCCCAGAAAGTGCTGGTAGTTCACTAGGCTACCAGAGGCGAATCGCATGTTTACTCACGACTGCCTATAAGTACGACGCTCAATCTGCGCAAAAAGTTTAATTTATTTGATTATTTTTTTACCAGCACATGCTGAATCATAATGATGGCATCATAATGATTGCATCTTTCTTGTTTTAAGAATACACTCAATACACTTTCAGATTTCAAGAGTCACACAATGTCAGATCAACTTAATCAGTTTACTCATGCGCAACGCGAACGTTTAGCTTTCATTGATTTTAGCTTGCAATATTTTGGTCACATCGCCAGAACGGATCTTATTCAGCGATTTAAAACCGGTTTGGCGGCAAGTACCCGTGACTTCACTGCCTATAAAGAACTAGCACCAGACAATCTGACATTAGTACATCAAACCAAGAGTTATCACCGGACAGATCGCTTCAAACCGATTTTCAAACATGATCCTGAGGTGATTTTAACCTCATTGAGTCGTGGATTCGGTAATGGCATTTCAAGTGGTATTCAACCATCTGAGCAATGTTTTGATGCGGTACGACTAATTCACCCAGATCAAACAATTATTGCCGCCTTGATGCGTGCTATCCATAATAAACAACCGATTAAATGTGCTTATGTGTCGGTTAGTTCTGGCGAGTCAACTCGCGTCATTGTGCCCCATGCGATAGTGAACAATGGTCATCGTTGGCATGTCCGTGCTTATGATCGCAAGCACCAAAGTTTCAGAGATTTTGTGTGTACGCGATTCACCGGGATCACCGCTTTGCAACAAAGCATCAATACCTGTGAAGGTCGACAATATGATCAGCAGTGGCATCAACAGATTGAACTAAACCTAATTGCTCACCCGAGTATTCCTCAGCCCAAAGCAATCCAGATGGACTATGGTATGACTGATGGAAAGTTGCAGCTTAAGGTAAGAGCTGCGCTGGCTGCTTATTTGCTTCGACAATGGCAAGTTGACTGCTCAAAAGGACATAAATTCACTGGGCAAGGATGTCAGCTTGCGTTGGCTAATTTGGAGGTGTTAAAGGGGGTTGAGAATACCGCGCTCGCTCCTGGGTATGCGCTTTGAGCGCGGTTAACAACGTGGTTAAATGGTTAGACACCATACTCGCAGGGATCAGGCAACAGCAAGTTGAATGAAGTAGGGGGATCTCAGTTTCATAATAGAGGCTACCGACTCATCACTTAATGAGAAAAGCGTAACACCTTGTCGTAAAGCGATGAGTTTTAGCACTGCTTGTTTGTCAAGGTTATCATTGTGATTCGATATTGTGTCGTCGAGAAGATCATCGCACTGGTCGAAAAATAAGATGGCACTGTAATGAGCCAATTGGGCGAACAAGCGTGACAAATCACCGGCTTCACAATGCGCAAAGAAGTCTTTCGTCACTATCACTACAGGGCAAGAACTTTGTGTTGCAAGATTGGCTAGAACCAACGCTTTGTTGGCCACTGTGCCACCAATAATACCGCCAAGCGTTGATGTCTTTTTGCGACATTGACTTAAAACATTATCAAACTGCCCCAATGCAATTTCGTCCAGAGGAGCATCACGTAGAGGGTGTTGAACCCGACATAATTTTAGCACCCCTTTAGGACCCAAAAGAGTGTGCTCGCCGAAGTGTCTTTTGTATGCAGTTAAACTCATTGCTTTCTCGATTTATTGCACTTTTAAATTAAAGCTCGCTTGTTGTCTCATCGTTAATTAAAGTTAAAAATAACGACTTACTGAATTACAACATGGGTCGGACCGCCGCTTTCTTTAGGCAACGTATCATGCTTATTTTGTACTGCGTAACCTATGATACAAAGGGCACATTCATAGTGAAGAGATTGTGCAGTTTTTTTAGTTTTCTTTTATCTGATCTTTTAACCTATTTTCCAGAACTACTATTCTCAGCGAAGTCTTGGGTTTCATAATACAAAGGTTTCATAGGACCACAAAAACTTAATTTAGCGGTTAATATCTTTTCAGAAGGCACCGGTTTACCCGTGTCAATATTGGTGATGCAATTCACATCACCATATAACAAAAGCATATGATCGTAGCTGGGAGCGCTTTGTATTTGATGTACGAGCATTCTTGAACCGCGTTTTAGGTTCACCAAATCATAGGTTTGGCGTGTTACGGGCTCACCAAGATCCTTTAACATTCGCAGATACTTTTGCTCACTGAATGTCAGTTCTATTTGCTCGTAAGTGAGGCTGCCACCACGTTCAAAATGACCAATATATACATCAGCCTTAACCGTTAACGTTTCACCGCGAATGAGTCTTTGTAAATTAAAGCTTTCGGGTTTGATGGTCACCATATTTGCATCCCTTACCAAATACACTAACGCCGGGTCTCTTGCTTCTATTTTATAGATGATTTGCGCGTTGTGGGGTTTGCGATACATCGGCATATGAGATGCATAAAGAGCTGAAGCAGCATTAAACACTAACATGCCATGCGTTCCCTCATAGGCAGGATCCAAAGGGCCAACTGAATCTGAAGCCTCTTCAGCTTGCGCGAAAATTGACAACAAACAAATTAACAGTAGGTATCCACGTGTTTTCATCAACAACCCTTTTAAGACAATAACCTGAGCCGATTATACCTTATGTGCCAGAATAGACGATGATTAATTGCACATTAGACGCTCCTACGAATCAACATGGGGTGCGTTGAGCAATGCTAAATGAGTAAACTTTAAAAATCCAAAATTGTGCAAGCACTGCTAACTGTTTTCTTCCCGCTTTTGAATTTGTTGCCACAAAGCCTCTGCTTCAGCGGTTAGCATGGAATAGGTTTTGATGTCGCCTCTTCGCTGGGCATGCATGGCATCGGTTTGTTTTTGATCGTATTGCTTTCGCAGTTTTTTGATCGGGTCGCTTTTGAATAGGCCAAACATCATTAATCTCCAAGTCGGATACAATAGTCGTATTGGATACTCGCAATCTTATCATTTCGATCACTGTAACTATCTTCGTTCAGTGTGCAATCCGAATAGTATGCCACCTAGGTTAGGTATAGCTATTGCCGCCAAGGACTTCAAATGAACTTATGATTCTTCACTTAGGCCGCGCAGGAAATCCTCGGGTGTAGTGTCGGTGAATCGTTTAAAATTACGTTCAAAATTGATCTTTGAATTAAATCCCGCTTCTAATGCTATCGTCAATATATCAGTTGGTTTAGCATGTTGTTGCTGATTTTCCAGCAGCTGCTCGCAGACATACTCAACGCGAATACGGTTGATAGTGGCATTGAAATCTTCCTGACGTCCTTCACTGAGGGCAAAGGACAAGGAGTCTGAATCGGTTCCTAAACGCGCCGCCAAACTTGCCAAACTAAGATTAGGTTCTTTCCAACATTGTTGCTCGATAATTTGTTGATACCATGCCTCGCTGAGGGATGCTGAATTGGCGCTGCTTAGTTGCGGTTCAAGACTGTCGATGGCGTTAGATTCAAGATGATACTCATAGACGCGTGGATAGCGCATTTGATAGTTACGCCAGCTTTCTAAAGATAAAAACCCCAACAACAATACCTGTGCGGTAAATAACAGAAAGTGTGACTCGTAACTCGACTCAATCCAAACTTTACTGAGTGTAAATATTGCCCACAAGACACTATAGGCTGAGGTGATCCCCAGCATTCTGCGCAGCCAAATAAGGCGATAATTTTCTGCATCGCTGAGGTGTTCATCGAGCCAGTGTTGATAGGCAGCAAACATATCCCAGCTCAAGATCAGGTAGGCAGTAAGTGACACTATTGTTAGCAAAGATTCGAAATGCGACAGCCATCCAAGATGATGGGTTAACACCCAATTACTCGCTG
Organism: Aliiglaciecola litoralis; assembly: GCF_039523355.1. NCBI lineage: Bacteria > Pseudomonadati > Pseudomonadota > Gammaproteobacteria > Alteromonadales > Alteromonadaceae > Aliiglaciecola > Aliiglaciecola litoralis. The sequence continues at coordinate 269,529 of NZ_BAAAFD010000003.1, forward strand.
TTTCAGGAGGTAATAAGTGCAGCACTAGGTAATAGCTGAGCTGCACTAGAAGTGGCACAAAATGGATATAATCGTTACGGTTAGATGGCCGTTTCACCAGATAGGTAAGGTATAAGTAAATGCATGGGCCAAACACCAGTGACACTTCTAAAGGAGGCACAGACGCCCAACTTGGCAGACCATTGCTGTTGTGTTCGAAGGTGATATAAAAGCCCAATTTAAGTAGCAACAATGCAATCAAGAACAGCAATATCCCGTTGGCCACAGTGCGCTGATCTTTGTTGAATAGTAACGTTGCAATAAAGCCGCCATTGGCTGCAACAATGAGTAATAGAAAAACGTTAATTTGCTCGCTCAAAGCACCACCCCTGATAAAATTCGACGCAAAGGATAAACACAAGCGACTAATAGTACAGACAATTTTCAGCTTTATCAGCCAGATGTGAATTACAGGCCATTTTTCGGTGTTAAATTGCGCCAAAGCTCGCTAAAATCCTCAGCTGCAGAAAATTCATCATGCCGTTCTACATACCGTGATGGGCACTGCGCACTTTGGCTTAATTATAATAATAAATAGGATGTTTATGCCTGGGTTACACCGCATTATTCTTATCGATACTCACCTTCCTGGCGTTGTCGAATTAAAACTCAACGGACACACCAACATTTGTGGCACTAATGCGTCGGGTAAAACCACGCTGCAGCGTCTTATCCCGGTGTTTTATGGTGAATACCCCAGTCGTGTCGTGCCTGCGACTCGCGATAGTTTTGAAAAATGGTATTTGCCCCGCGAATCGAGCTTTATCGTCTATGAGTATGCTCGTAACGAAGATGATTTGTGTCAGGTGGTGTTGGCCTCCAGTGGCAATGGTGTGAATTATCGTTTTATTGGTAAGCCTTTCGACTTAAACGACTACCTGTATAAGAACAAAGCAGGCGAGCACCGCAGTGTGACCATGAACGAGCTTGCCCGCGGCTTAAAGCGTTCCAACGTGCTAGTAACGAACCTGTTAAATACCAAAGAATTCAGGGCGGTACTGCAAAATGACACCGCAGTACTGAACGACAGTACCAACAATCGTGAATTATTAGGTTACACCCGTATTTTCAGTTTGTGCGACCAAGCCAATCATTTACGTCATATTGAAAAGCTGGCTAAAGCGGTGCATTCCAAAGAAGGCAAGATGGAAACCATCAAAGCCATGATCGCCGCGATTTTAGAAGAGGACGGTGTGCAACCCCCAAGCTCTAGCCTCAGTGGCAATCGCGTGGAAGACTGGATTAAAGAATGTCACCTGATCAAAGAGTTTGACGCTATACGTCCAGAATTTGCCAAATTAGAGCAAGCAGATCATCAACTCAATCAGTCTGAGGCGCGACTGGCTCAACTGAATCATCAATTGGAGCTGGATGCCAGTTCCTTATCTGCCAGCCTAATCGAACTGCAAGGCAAATTGGACGAGACGCAACTCGAAAGCAAAAAACTTGACTCACAGTGGACGAAAAGTCGAGATACACTGAATCAAACCTTATCGGTAGCCAAAGCCGATGCAGATAAACTAGAGTCGGATTTAGAGCAGATTGAAAACGAATATGACGACTGGCAATCACAAGATATTGACACCTTGCAAAGCAATTTGCAGCACCTGCCAGCATGGGAAAGTGAGCTAGAAACTGCGTCAACGCGCTACCAGCTGCTCACCGAGAAACATCAAGATATTGAATCAAGCTTTAACAAGCGCATGGCCCAACTGAGTGAAAAACTCAATCTCGAACTGGACGAGCTCAGCCAGCAAAAGAGCCAATATCAACAGCAGGTTGCGTCACAAAAAAGTGAAGAACAACAAAAATTACAACTGATCCGCGAAGACTATCAAGCGCAACTAGCGGCCCTAGAGAGCGAACACCGTGCTCAGATAAACGATCTTAATATTCAACATGCCGATGTTACCGCGGCCATCAAAAATGCCGGCTTTAATGAATTTGAACAAAGTCAGTTGGATATTCTCGATGCGACAATCAAAGAAGCGGGGATAGCCGAGGACGCGGTAAGAGAAAACTTTCGTCAGGCTCAAAAAGCCTTCCAACAAGCAAGCCAACAACGACTGAAAGCTAACAATCAGTTGGAAGAACGTCGTCGCCAGCACCTTGAGGCGCAACATCAAGTAGAACGTATTGAAGCGGTTTTGTATCCACAAGAGAACAGCTTGCTGGAATTTCTGCGCAAAGAGCGCCCGAATTGGCAAGAGGATTTGGGTAAGGTTATTCACCCAGATCTGCTCAAACGTAAAGATTTAAAACCTGCGCTGGATAAAAAGGCGCAGGGGCTGTTTGGTATTAACCTTGATTTGCACAGTCTAGATACGCCCGAGTACGCCCAATCCGAACAGGCCCTACAAAAAAGCTTGAGTGACGCGCAACAACAATTGAGCAGCGCATTGGAGTTGCAGAACGAAGCTGAGCTGGCATTGACCAAAGCCAGTGAAGCGGTGCGAAACCAAGAGCTTAGTCAAGCCAAAGCGGAAAGTCATTGCAAAACTGCAGAGGCAAGCAGAAAACGTGCTCAGCAGGACAAAGAACAAGTGTATCAAGAGTACGCCCAAGCACTGCAACAACGTAAACAACAGAATAAAAAACGCTTGAGCAGTATCGAGGCCGAACAGAAGAAATGTTTGGCTCAGTACGCACAGGCAACGCAAGAAATAAAGGACCAGCAGCGCGAAGCTGAAACTGAACACCAATTCCATTGGCAGCAGCTCATTGGTGACACCGAAGATAAAATTCGTGTGGTTGAGCAGCACATGCAACGTGCCCGTGAAGTTGCCAAAGAGGACAAACAGAAATCCGAGCAGTGGTTGGCTGACGAGCTGGACAATCGTGGCGTTGATGTGGATGAAATCGGTGGTTTGCAAAAGCGCATTAAGCAATTGCAAAAAGACATTACTTACACCGACACCCACCGTCATAAAGTCAAAGACTATGAGCGCTGGTATCAAACCTATTTTGTCGGTTACAAAATTACATGGCAGCAAAGTCTGACGAAAGCCAAAAAAGCTGCCAGCCAAGCAGAACGTGAATTAGCTAAAAAAGAAGCCGAATTTAAACAGCAGCGACAACATTGCAAAGAACAACAACTGTTGTTGGAGCAGGAGCTTAAACTGACCCGCGAACAAGACGTGGAAGTGAAAAGTATCAGTCGCAGCATGCAAAAGTTGCGTTTACCTAAAGTAGACGTGGGCGATATTAAGCATGATAAACCTGACGCGGTGAATATTGGCCAGCGTATCTCTGAAGCACAAGAGTTGTTGCAAACCAGAGAGCGTTTAATCGCCGATATCAAAGTCTATGTTGAGCATTTTGATCAATTGATTGCGGCTCAATCGGGTACTGGCCTTGCTGATATCTGGGAGCGGGCTCGTGAAGAATGTGCGGTGGTGAATGCCCAAGGGATCCGCAGTATTGAGCATCGTCGAATGGTGGTGCACCTAGCGCAATTGCTCAACGAAGTAGTACCGCAAAAACTGCATGGCTTGCGTGAACAAGGGCGTATTTTTGGTGCCGATCTGACCCAGTATTACAATGTACTTGAAGATATCGATAAACGTATTGCTAGCCAGAGTAAGCGCATCAGTAAAGAAGTCGATGAAGAGCTGTTTCTGGATGGGGTCTCTGATTCAGCCGTGAAAATTCGCTCGCGCATTGCCGAATTGGAATTTTGGCCAGAATTGGCACAATTTAATAAGCTTTATCAAGCGTGGATGGACACAGGCGCGGTTGAGCTGCCCGATGATGATTATGCCATTAGCATGCGCCGAGTATTAGACATCCTTGGCAGAGCGGCTCTCAGTGGCGGTATCAGCAAGCTGTTAGACATTGAGTTGCATATTAAAGAAGGTAATTCAAATCTGATCATTCGTACCGACCGACAGCTCAATGAGTCTTCGAGTCATGGTATGGCGTATCTTATTTTATGTAAGTTCCTGCTGGCCTTTACCCGCTTATTGCGTGGCAATGCCAACACCACTATTCATTGGCCGATTGATGAATTGGGCACCTTGCATCAATCCAATGTGAAGAAAATATTTGATGCTTGTCAGAACAACAATATCAGTGTGGTGGGTGCATTCCCTAATCCTGAGTCTGAAGTGCTTACTTTGTTTGATAATCGTTATTTAATTGACAAAACCACCCGCAAACTCCAAGTGGTGCAACCGAAAATCAGTGCCATTACCGAGCGCTTACAAAAACGTCAATCCCGTCCTGAGGAGGCCAATGTATGATCAGTGAACAAGGTCGTATTTTAGAACAATTACTCAGCGGCGCCTTTATTTGCCAAGTCAGTGATGAGGACGCGTGGCGTTTTTTGAAAACCAGCGGGAATGCCGACAAAATTGAAGTGCAGCTAAATCTGCTCAATCGCACGTTGGCCAGCGCTGCTGATGGCGATGTATTCTACGCCGCTTATCAAAGTTTGGGCGATAATGAACGGCGGGTATTGAGCAGCCAATTTCAAGAGATATCGGGTCATCTCGTACCGCTGGTGGAATGGTTGTTATTGGTGCAACAAGCCAGTGGCACCGACATTCCGATCACTCAGGGCAGTGCGATCCGCTTAACTGAATTGCAAGGCACTATCGAAGATACGCCTGCTTTTGCCGAGCAATTGGCGAAGATTTCCCACTACAAATTGTTTGGTTCAACCAGTGTCAGCACAGACGGGCAAATTAAGCAGGTATTCAAACGCCTGACTGATTTGGGCTATATGCTGCGGCCCAATCAAGATAAACAGATTTTTATCGCCACTGGCAAAGTGGAGTATTTGTATGAGGTGATCAAATTCATCGATGAAACAGAGTCTCTATCGCTTGCCCAACAGGCTCAAAGTGCAGTGCAGCAGGGTAGTCTGATATGAATCAGAATATGCATCAAGCAGGGGTTAAACTGCTCAATGCACTGAGCCGTCATGCTGATCTGGTGATGCAGGTGTACCTATCGGGCACGCTGGATGAGAGCAAGTTTAGCGCTAAAGTTATTGACAGTTTGATCAAGCAGGGGATTTTATGGCGTCCTGAAAACGATGCCGATTTACGCTTAAAAAACGCGGTTCGCCAATTATTAGAAGGCAGCTTGCAAGATGAAAGAACCCGTCATATTGATGCTAATATCGGCGCCTCACTGGCGAGTTTAAAAACCTTAGCACAACATTACAAAGAGGCATTGCAGCACCAGCGCTTTGCTGAGTCACAAGCGCACCTGTCGGATTTGACTGAGCACGTGTATGGTTTAACCGAAACGCTATCGAACAGCGTGCGGGTGTTGTTCAGCCGCATCAATAATGAATTTGGTTATGTGTCGTCAATTGATGCGAAAATTCGTGAAAACCAATTAGCTCAATCGCAAGTATCCGAGTTACTGGATCAACTGGAAATGTTTAAGTTCGATGAGCTCAGCAATATTGCCGCAAGCCATCGCGAGCTTAGACACCTTTTGATCGTCACTTTGCAACACAGTTTTTCGCGCGTCACCCAAGAGCTCTCTGTTGTGCAAGCAAGACTATTATCCTTATTAGGGCGTTTCAGAGAGTTGCGCGGGCGCACCCGTTTATTAAAAGGGTTTTTGCTGCATATGGAGCAAAGTCCTGATTTTCAGCCAGTCAATTATTGTGGCCTGTCACAAGTGCCGATGTTGTTTAATCAAGCTCCGGGGATCATTGCCCCTGCCAGTCCTGATGTCAAACGCATAGAGCATGAAGCCGAGCTGCAAAAGCTGGTCAGTGCGATACGCGCGATTAACCGACCGCAGAAAAACTATCAGCCAGATCGTGCTGCCCATGAGATCGTAATTGAAGAGCAAAGTGCGGTGGAATTTGCCGAGGACAGCCTTAAAAAAGCGGTAGAAGATTATTTTTGTCGGATCATTGATACCGGCGAGCGCCTCACTGCGCTGGAATATTATCAACAGCAACAATTAGAATTTGATCCCGAAGCGTGGTTATATCAAGTGATTGGCGGGTATCAGGGCTTAACCACTGAGGAACAAAGCTATTTTGCAATTGAACCTAGCGGCATGCCTGATCCAGTATTTACTGGCAATTTTGTGATCACTGACGTGGAGCTAGGCTTACGCTAATCACCAAGTCGGTATGCTGCGAGCGTGCAGTAGGGCATAGTACGAGTAAGCCAAGATAAGTTAGATTGTTAGCCTGTTGCTTTGGCCTCAACCACAAACAATAAGGATCGCACATGAGTGTACTGGCGTCATCAATGGTTTTTCTTGCCGCAGCAGTGGTTGCCGTCCCTATTTTCAAACGCTTAAAGTTAGGCGCTATTTTAGGCTATTTGGTTGCGGGCATGGTAATCGGGCCTGCGGTAATGGACTGGGTGTCTGAGCCGGGAACTATACTGCACTTTGCCGAACTTGGTGTGGTGCTATTGCTGTTCGTGATTGGGTTGGAGCTGGAGCCGGAAAAGCTGTGGAAAATGCGCAGTGAGATTGTATTCACCGGCGGTGGCCAATTGTTGTTTTGCTCCTTGGTTATTGGACTATTGACTTTTTACATGCTGGATACAGGCTGGCAAACCGGTTTAGTGATTGGCTTGGCGCTGGCACTTTCTTCGACCGCGTTCGCGATTCAGTTAATGAATGAGCAAGGGATATTGCGCACAGCACCGGGTCAAAAAGGGTTTTCGGTTCTGCTGATGCAAGATCTTGCTGTGATCCCCATCTTGTTGTTGGTTCAAGCGCTATCACAAGGACACTCTGCGGATACGCCAGCATGGTGGATAAGCGTCTTAGCCATAGTGGCGGTGTTGGTCGTTGGTAAATATCTGATCAATCCGTTTCTGCGGATTATCTCTCATTACGGGAGTTCCGAAATCATGACAGCGGCGGCGCTTTTGATCGTTATGGCAACGGCGCTGGGTATGCAAGAAGCCGGTTTGTCGATGGGCATGGGCGCTTTCGTGGCAGGCATTTTGTTGGCCAACTCCAGTTTCAAACATCAGTTGGAAATGGAAATTGAACCCTTTAAGGGCTTATTGCTAGGCTTGTTTTTTATCGCCATTGGCATGAATCTGGATTTGCAGTTGTTGGTCAATGAGCCGCTGTTCATCTTTGCCGCAGCACTGCTATTGGTAGCGATTAAAACCACCATTATCTTTGCTATTTTGCGCTTATCTAAACAATCTAAAACCGACTCAATGCGGATCGCGCTGATGTTATCTCAAGGTGGTGAATTTGCCTTTGTGGTGATGGGTGAAGCCGCACTGACCGGTCTTATCGAACCGACTATTGCCAGTGAAATTACCCTTATCGTAGGCGTGTCTATGGCATTGACCTCGCCCTTGGTGATATTGCACAGTTTATGGTTTAACAGTCGTAATTGTCCGCCGGTTTATGACAGCCAACGCGATACAGACGAGCCTCGTGTCTTGATCGCTGGCTTTGGCCGCTTTGGTCAGATTACCGCGCGCATTCTCGCCGCTAACCACATCTCATTCACGGCACTTGATAAAGATGCTGAACAGATAGAATTTGTGCGCCGCTTCGGTAATAAAATTTTTTACGGTGACGCGACAAGATTAGACTTGCTCAAAGTCGCAGGCATTGAACATGCTGAAATATTACTGATTGCAGTAGATAGTGAAACCGAGTCGTTAAAAATCGTCGATTTGGTCAGTGAACATTATCCTCATATCAAAATGGTTGTACGTGCTCGTAACCGCGCTACCGTAATGCAGCTAGCCAAATACAAAAACCTAGAATTCACCCGCGAGATGTTTGCCAGTGGCATCAAAGCGGCCAAGCAAGTGTTGACCAGTTATGGATTTGATAAAGACCAAGCCAGCAAAATGTGCAGCATGTTTGAACAGCACGACGAGCAATTACTGCAACAAGTCATCGATAAAAACTCCGACTTATCGCAAATGATAGAAATCAGCAAAAAAGGTCGAACCGAGCTTGAAACCTTATTCGCTAACGACAAAAAAGAAATAGGTCGTTAGAACTTAATAAAGTAACGGTTTGAACTTTCCTTCAAATTACTGAAACTCATTCCCCGTTGCAGGAATAGTTACGACAAGCTGTATTTGTGCCGTTGCAATTCAATCCTTTTTTGCCAGCATGGCTAGTAATAAGCTGCCGATGTACATGGTAACGCCGTAAACACCGGCTGAAATGGCGTAATCGGGATGCTTTAGCAGCGACACGCCGATAACAATCGCCAGTGCCGCATTTTGAATGCCCACTTCAATACCTAAGGTGACGCCGTCAATTGCGCTAAGACGAGTCAGCCAGCCTAATAACAAGCCAATGCCTATCGCCAATAAGTTGAGCGCCAAGGTGGCCATGAATACCGATGAGAATGACGAGAGCAGGGTATTACGCTCTTCAATACAAATTGCGATGATCATCAGCACCACAAATACCGCAGAGAATCGCCTAAAGTAAGGGACTAAATATAAGGATGTGGTGGAAAATTTATGCCTAATGAATAAACCCAACGACAAAGGCAGCAAGGTGATCACAATCAGTGCCACTGTGCTACTGACAATGGAAAAGTCCGTTATCTGAGTTTGGCTGAAGTGTGCCACTGCCAACGCAATAATGACAGGGGTAGTAAATACGCAAATGAGCGTGGAAAGGGCCGTTAAGGTTACCGATAGGGCCAGATTAGCCTTAGCGATGTGACAAATAACATTGGACATGGTGCCACCTGGGCAAGCCGCTAAGATCATCAAGCCAATTGCTAACTCAGCGCTAAGCTCAAAAAAGAGTGCAACGGCAAAGGCCAGTAATGGCATTAACAGTATCTGACCTGCTAAACCAGCCAAGATGGCCTTGGGCATTTTTATTACACGAGCAAAATCAGCCACCACCAAACTCAGTCCCATACCGAACATGATAAGGACGATTAGTAGCGGCAGAACAAGTTGCGTGAGCGCAGAGTCTTGCATCTGATTAGGTCACCTTGTAGTTCCGGCTTTGCGCTTAGCTCATTTTTTTGAGCCAGCTAAGGGGGGCAACTTTCATGACAAAGCGCATGAATGCCCACGGCCAAACAGGCACATAGCTATTGCCGCCTTCTTTTTCGATAGCTTTAACCATGGCTTTACAGCCCGTTTCGGTATCGACAATAAAGGGCACCTTTTTCACTTTTTCGTTAATTTCACTGCGAATAAAACCGGGGTGTACAGTGGATACCTTGATTGGCGTGCCTAGCACATCTACGCGTAATCCTTCGCTTAACGAGGTTAAGCCTGCTTTGGTTGCCGCATACACATTCATGGCGCGTCTTGCACCACGAAACGCACTGATGGAAGAGATGGTCACTAAATGTCCGGCGTTTTGGGCTCTGAATATCTCCATAGCTGCTTCGCACTGGGCCAGCGCCGACACAAAGTTGGTGATGGCCGTTTGTTTGTTGGCATAAAAATAGCCAGTACCAATGGAAGCTCCCTTACCCATTCCGGCATTGACGATGATCCTGTCAATCTCGCCCATCTCGGTTTTAAATGCCTTGAAGACCTCGAAGACTTGGTCGTGATCGTCCACATCCAAAGGTTTGATCAACACAGTAATGTCTGGGTTGATGCGTAAAAGTTCGGTTTTTAACTCTTCTAAACGTTCCACACGACGAGCACACAAGGCTAAGTTGCGGCCCATCTTAGCAAATTCGATGGCCATGCCCCTGCCAAGGCCAGAGCTAGCGCCGGTGATAAGGATATTTTTTCTGATCATTATTATCTGTTTCTTTTGTTATGGGTGCTCATCACACCGATTATTGTTAACTGATATTTATATGCGCTAATTGTACGCGTCATTTATAAGTGATTAACGACTTATGCTTGCCTTCAAAGTGACTGTGATCATTGAGTGTAGATACAAAAGTTCGATTTTTAGTAGTAACAATCTTGGTCAAACTACAGTTTACCAATGTCCAATTCACATGCATGACTTTATTGGCATCTACACCGAGCAAATGCTGGCTGATCACTGAGATTGGTCCACCGGATGTGAACACCCCTATGGTATTGGCGTCGCTACTTGTACTTATCACATTTTGCAATGCCGTTTTAATCCGTGCCTGATAGTCGTGCCAAGACTCCAGATATTCATGATCATGTTTGCCTGACATCCATCGATTCATTGCCTGGTTAAACAAAGTCTCGAAAGCGCTTTTCGGGTTGGGCTGGGCCCGCACCCAGGTTTCGATAGATTGCGCATCGCAAAAATCAGGTCCTAATTGGGCTAAAATGTCATGATGATCATATTCGTTCCAGCCCGAATCAATCTGTTGGTCCTCTATCGTCACCGATTGTCCCATCGCCGGTAGGCAATTATCTAGGGTCTGCTTATGTCGTAGCATGCTGCCCAGTACCACCTTGTCAAATGTGCCAACCCGACTAGCGAGTGACTGCCCTAACAGATTTGCCTGCTGGTGACCCAAGGGAGATAACTGGTCATAGTTTTGTTGGCCAAAGGAGGCTTGTCCGTGGCGAATTAAATAAATAACGCTCATGACGTTGCTCGCTTGATACTTTTTTTACATCGCCACAGCAAATAGTGCACGAAAAACCAGATGTGTTTAAAGGCCGGATTGTTGGTTTGTTTATGGTGATAACGATAATAGATCTGTTGGGCAATGGCGGCTAATCTAAACAATCCATAGACTTCATAAAAGGTAAAGTCATCGACTTTAAAGCCAGTTTTATCCAAGTAATAATCTATCACTTGTTGGCGAGTTAACATGCCCTGCAGATGAGTAGGCTGACGCCGCGTACCTTGCGCGATGCGATCATCGCCGGCTTCAACCCAGTAAGCCAAGCTGTTACCTAAATCCATCAAAGGGTCACCCAAGGTCGCCAATTCCCAATCTAACACGCCGATAATACGGGTTGGGTCTTGCGCATCGAGGACTAAATTATCAAAGCGGAAATCGTTGTGGGTGATACAAATGTGTTCATGGTTTGGGATATTGTCCTTTAGCCAATCCATCACATACGCCGCCTTGGGCACATTCCAGGTTTTGGCTTTGCTATAGCGAGCGGTCCAACCGTCAATCTGACGTTGAGTGTAGCCAGACCCTTTAGCCAGGTGCTGCAAATTAGCCGCTTGATAATCGACTTGGTGCAGTTCAATTAGGCTGTCTAAGGCTTTGGTGCACAGGGCTTTGGTTTGCTGAGGAGTTAACTCTACGCCCCGTGGCAAGTTCTTACGGGGAATAACCCCCGTGAGCTTTTCCATCACATAAAATTCACTGCCAATCAGCTGGTCATCGTCACTATGAGCGAGCATCTCAGGCACATAGGAATACACCGGTTTAAGCGCCTTCTGCAGACGGTACTCACGGCCCATATCATGGGCACCTTTGGCTTTAGTGCCTGCTGGGGCTCGGCGCAAGATGACCTGTTTTTGTGGATAGCTAAGACAATAAGTCCAGTTCGAAGCACCGCCAGCGTACTGGTTTACTTGTGGCTGTCCCGATATGCCTTCTAGGTGTTCGAGTAACCAAGGATTGAGGCGACTTAGATCTAACTCTTCGCCACTGCGAACCTGTCCTGCAGTATCGACTTTGTTTGACTTAGATTGGCTCACTAGGACTCCTTGATCCGACCGAAATGGCGTGTCTTGCGTTTTATCATAGCTAAATAATAACCTTGGGGTAAAAACCGTTTTAACGCGTAAGCGGTTTTCCCTTGTTTATGAGTCACGATCATGAATTTCTTTGCATCGGCTTGCTGGATAATAATCCGCGCCACCTCGTGTGCATCGATATCAGATCTGCTGAGCATTTTTGACACCAGTTTTTCGATGCCTGGCTGCTTGCTGCGCAAGGACTTGTCCAAGTTGGTCGGGAAAAAAGACGGACAGGCCACACATACATGAATGCCGTTAGGTGCCAGTTCTAGATGCATGGTTTCAGAGAAGCTTACCACTGCTGCTTTGCTGGCATTATAACTGGCCATCATTGGGATGGGGGTTATCCCAGCTTGCGAGGCAATGTTAATGATACTAGCGCCAGCAGACATCAAAGGCACCAAGGCTTTCGTCATTCTGACCAAGCCTAGCAGGTTGATATTCAGCACCCATTGCCACTGTTCTATGTCTTCATATTGTAACGCCCCGCCTGTTGCCACTCCGGCATTGTTGATCAGTCGGTCGACCTTTCCCCAGCGGGATTGAAGCGTCGATTTGAGTTGGGCAATGTCTTCTTCGCTGGTGATATCACAGCGTTCAAACCAGGTATCACACCCCGATTTGGCTAGAGTTTCAGCGACTTTTTGTACCGCTTCTTTATTTTGGTCGATAAGGCAAAGAGACGTACCCGGGCCAGCCAGAGAGAGGGCAAGTGCCTTGCCTAAACCTGAGCCTGCGCCCGTGATCAGGATATGTTTAGGATTGGGATTTGATTTAGTGTCGTTCATTATTGGCTCGCATATTTTTTCAACTCAAGGCGCGCCACCATGCCTTGATGCACCTCATCAGGACCATCGGCTAAACGCAAAGCCCGAGCGCCAGCGGCAAATCTAGCCAGTGGGAAGTCGTTACACATGCCAGCCCCACCGTGCAATTGAATGGCCATGTCGACGACGCTTTCTAGCATGCGTGGCACTACCACTTTAATAGCGGAGATTTCGGTCATGGCGCGTTTCACCCCTACCGCATCGATTTTCCATGCCGCGTTAAGCGTGAGCAAGCGCGCTTGGTCAATGGCCATGCGTGCCTCGGCAATACGCTCTTTATTGCCACCTAACTCAATTAAGGGTTTACCAAAGGCGCTACGGGAACTGCCACGTATGATCGCTAGCTCCAAAGCTTTCTCAGCCATACCGATAGCGCGCATGCAATGATGAATGCGGCCTGGACCTAAACGCCCTTGGGCAATTGCAAAGCCTTTACCCAGCCCCATAATGACGTTTTCTGTGGGTACTCGCACATCGGTAAAGTGCATTTCACCGTGACCATAGGGGGCGTCGTAATCACCGTAGGCACTGAGCATGCGCTTAATTTCTAGGCCCGCAGAATCCAATGGCACAATCACCATGCTGTGCTGTGCGTGACGATCATTTTCTGGGTTTGACAGCCCCATAAAAATAGTGAATCTGGCGTTGGGATGGCCAAGCCCAGTGCTCCACCATTTCTTACCATTGAGCACCACTTGGTCACCATCAAGCTCAATTCTCGCGGCCATATTAGTGGCATCTGATGAAGCCACATCAGGCTCTGTCATACCAAAAACTGAACGGATTTCTCCGTTAAGCAAGGGGGTAAGCCACTGTTGTTTTTGCTGCTCAGAGCCAAAGTGATAGAGCACTTCCATGTTGCCGGTATCAGGCGCGTTGCAATTAAAAATCTCAGGTGAAAATGGCACTCGTCCCATCTCTTCAGCCAAAGGCGCATACTCAAGACAGGTTAAGCCTTTACCCAATTCCTCATCCGGCAAAAACAAGTTAGTTAGCCCTTGGTCTTTGGCTTCTTGCTTCAAGGCTTCTATTTGCGGATGCAACTTCCATTTACGCCAATCGCCAGTTGGATTAAGTTCATGCAACTCGGCATACACACTGTTTTCTATTGGATAGATGTGTTCGTTCATGAATGCTTTAACACGGGCTAAGTAATCCTGCGCTTTTTGACTGTGTTCGAAATGCATGGGCTGCTCCAATTAATGAATGTGACTGGTATAGCATAAACCATTCTGCTAATTTGAATGAAATGAAACAAACTAACTATGTAATATGAATTCTATTCACATATTGGTGCAAACATGCCTGACTTAAAACAAATTCAACAATTGGATCTGAACCTACTCAAAGTGTTTGAGAGTTTGTATCAAGAGCAAAACATGACGCGTTGCGCTGAACGTTTGCATATCACCCCTTCAGCGGTCAGCCATGCCATAAAACGTTTACGTCTGTGTTTGGAGGATCCATTGTTTGAACGCAGTCAAAATCGCATGTTACCAACACCTGCTTGTCAACGCATGGCACCGATGATTTTAGATAACCTGAGTCGGCTGCGACAAATTCTGCAGCAATGGGGCGAATTTGAACCCCAGACCAGTACGCATCATTTTCGCATTGGCATGCATGATGCCATTGAACCGGCAGTGTTGCCGCAAATCGCGCACCTACTAGCACACCAAGCGCCTCATACTACCTTTGCCAGTGTCAAGGTGGAGCGCAGTCAGTTGACCCGCGCGTTGGCATCGGGTCATATTGATATGGCGCTTGATGTGGCTATGCCGATCAACCTGCCGGTAAGACATGAGAAAGTGTTTGATGATAGCTTTAGTATTTTAGTGGATAAACATCACGAGATGGTGAACTTGGCTACTCAGCAAGCGTATTTTGATGCGCAGCACGTGAGTGTTTCTCATCGCCCCAGCGGTGCGGTATTAGAAGATTTAATTCTGCAACAACAAGGAATGGCGAGGCAATTAGTGGTGCGTTGTCAAAACTACTATGCCGCTAAAGAGATGATCAAGCACACGGATTGGCTCTTAACCGCCCCGACTTCGTTGGCCAATCGACTCAAAGATGAGCAATTACACTTATTGGCCATGCCGTTTACAATGCCCACCATAGAGACTCATATGTATTGGCATGAAAATACCGAACATGACCGAGCCTTAACGTGGTTTAGGCAGTTAGTATCTAATTTAAAAGGCTAGTACGAAAGTGATCACTTACTTCAAGGTGACGGTATTGGATTCGATTCAACGACTAAAGAAATCCAAATCAACCCCAAGTGCTCATCAAAGTTGCTGTAGGTGCATCAAACTCTTGCTGAAAAAGCAGCAATTAAACCTTGTTATTACAAGGTCTCATTGATCCGATACGCGGGTAAGTCGATATCCGCCATGGTTAAACCGCGCATGGTCATTACCCCGGTGTAACGTTCTTCGCCGGTACTGGAAAACTCAAAGGCGAATTGGGTATACCAGTCTAGTTTTGCCTGATACACAATCAAGCGAGTTTTAAATCGAGCAATGCTGATCAATTGCAAACCGTGCTGATGGCAGTAGCGATCAAGATGAACTTTTGCTTGCTCGGAAATCGCTCGGATCCGCCAAAATTGAAATATGATCGCGGCAATCACAGCAAACAGCACAATATTCGACAAACTAAATTCCATGCATTTACTCCGATTTCGCGGCTTGGTTTTGCGGTTGCGAAAACAGCGAGCCGACGGCTTGTGTGAGGCCCTGTGATTTATCTGTGCTTCGCAGTTGCGCCAACATGGCTTCGCGCATTGACGGAATTCGCACCAAATCGCTAAATACCGCTTGGAAAAACTGAAAACTGCTATCTACTTGTGCCACTTTTTCTAAAAATGGATGAAGTAATTGTTGTCCTTGCGCATTGCTCTCCAGTAGTGCAGACCATAATCGACCACTGATCACCGCCAGCGTGTTGGGTTGACTGCTCAGTGCTAATTGCAGCGCATTGGAGGTTAATTCAATACTATAAGGATGAGTCGCCACTTGGCTCATTGCGCGTAAACCGTGCTGCCAGTCTTGTGCATTATCCGGGCGGGCTAATAACCAATGACTGATGCTCTGCATGATCACGTCGGGAACAACCGTATTTTCCATGCTGGTGAGCAGTGCGTGTTGCACCGTTTGTGGGTAGTGTTCGAATTGCTTCGCAATGACCTCGGCAATGTCATCAGATTGGATATTTGCGACCACATCTGCCAGACCTTGCAAGGCAATCGTCTGCCAATCGATTACCATAGGTGTGCGAATGTAATTTTTCGCTGGCGCGAAAAACTGCGAGTTGCCTAATTGCAATGTTAATCGGCTAATACTGTTAAAATCGGCTAACTGGTGCTGATTGGGCACAAACGAGTAGGGATTATCAGGCAATTGCCCATTTTTTTGTTCAGCATTTTGCAGCTGAGAGCCAAGGGCATCAACGATGATTTGTAAATAATGATTACGTGCTGCGGTGACAATTTGGCCTTGTTCATCTAAAGGGAGTTTCACAAACCAGATATATTGCTGGTCTGAGCGAGTTTTATCCCAAAATACGATGCCAAACCAAGCGTGTCCTGCTCGAGGGAAGGCGGGAAGGTCTTTAGTCAGTTCCCAGTCTAAAAATTGCTGAGTATCAAGGGCTCGTATTCCTCTACCCATGTCAAACACGCGATAGTCGGTGCCAGCATGTAATAAGAATTCACTAATTGTGGAGATTTGATTTTGGGTCATATGGCCTTTTTGCTATCATTGGTAGCGCAATATCGTTGGTCGAGAGTATATCGTCTAACCACATCGAGCAAAAGCTGAGATGAAATTTTCATTCATGCCAGTATGTTAGCTTGGCGCAATCGTTAAATTTAACGTGCTAACCGATTTTTATTCTTAGAATTGATATTTTTTAAACGGTACCCAAGGGTGTTGGAGTTGCAGTGTGATGTTGGATATTGTTTACCAAGATGAGTACATGGTTGCGATCGATAAACCGGCCGGTTTATTGGTGCACCGCAGTTTAATTGATAAACGTGAAACCCAATTTGCGATGCAAATTTTGCGCGATCAAATCGGCCAACATGTGTTTCCAGTGCATCGCTTAGATAAACCGACGTCGGGCGTATTGTTATTCGCACTGTCTTCAGAGGTGGCTCGCTCACTGACTGAACAATTAACCGCAAAAGCAGTAGCTAAACGTTATTTTGCAATTGTTCGCGGCTTTTGCCCTGAACAAGGGCACATTGATTACGCGTTAAAAGAAAAACTGGATAAAATAGCGGATAAGCAAGCTCGCCAAGATAAGCCTGCGCAACCGGCTTTTACGGATTACCAAACGCTGCGCACTTTTGAGTTACCTTTTGCGGTCGGACGTTATCAAAGCGCACGCTATTCGCTGGTGGAGCTGCGCCCGTTGAGTGGTCGCAAACATCAACTACGCAGACACATGGCGCACATTCGTCATCCTATCGTCGGAGATACCACCCACGGCGATGGTAAGCAAAACGCTTTTGTACGTCAGCAATTTGGTTTTGAAGGATTGGCGCTGTGCTGCTCTAGCATGTCACTGAGTCACCCCATTAGCCAAACGCCACTGACAATTCGTAGTCAGTTTGATAGCAGAATGGCCGATTTATTATTACAGTGGGGCGTAACCCCGCAACAACTTTTACAATTGACACAATCACAGGAAAACGAAAAATGGCAGATGTAGGTATCTTTGTTGGATCAGTTTATGGCAACGCACAGCACGTTGCTGAGCAAGCTGAAGAGATGATTGCCGGAAAGGGCTACTCAGTGGAATTATTTACCGATCCCACTATTGATGACTTCGTGCAAAGCAGCGCTATTATTTTTGTTAGTTCAACCACAGGGCAGGGCGATATTCCGCCTAATCTCGAGTTTTTTGTTTACGATCTAAGAGAAAAAATGCCGTTGATGGAGCAAAAGCCGTTCGCGGTAGCTGGCCTTGGCGATAGCAGTTATGGCGATACTTATTGTGGTGCTGGCAAACAGATTTTTGAAACCCTGCTAGAGTTGCAAGGCAAGCCTGTAGATGAGCTGTTGATTGTGGATGCTATGGAAACCTTGGAGCCAGAGAATGACGTGGTGCCTTGGTTGGAAACATTACTGCCTAAGTTAGTTAAACAATAACACTGTTACTTATCTTAACTAAGGTGAAACAAAGTCATCGACCTAACCAGCGCTCGCCCAAAAGCTAGTCATATAAGGGTAGTTTATAACGCCTCATTGAAACGAGTAGATTAATTACAAAGGAGTATGAATTTCATGTTTGAAAAATGGATAACATCGGGTGGACAACTTATTCCTTGGGTATTGCTATCGGTGCTCGCTGCCTACATCGCAATTTTGCTTTATACCCGCATAGTAGGTTTACGCAGTTTGTCTAAAATGTCGGCTGCAGATTTTGTCATGACCATTGCTATTGGTTCTTTGTTTGCATCCACTGTTTCGTTGTCATCGCCTTCTTTATTAGTGGGGTTAACGGCATTGGCTGCTATTTATTTCGGTCAGTGGTTGATTGCTTGGGCTCGAAAACGCTCCAAATTGGTGAGTAGGTTAATTGATAACAGGCCCATATTGTTGATGACCGGCAATAGAATTTTTGACCATAATTTGGCCCTCGCAAATATGACCCGAGCCGATTTATTCGGTAAACTGCGCGAAGCTAATGCGCTGAATTATGATCAAGTGTTAGCTGTCGTATTTGAAACTACCGGCGATATTTCGGTATTGCATAGTAGTGACGAAAATGCCCATCTTGAGGCGGATTTTATGGATTCAGTAATAGATGCTCATGAGTTGTTCAACCAGACCAGCAAATGATAAAGGTATTGGAAATAACTCAAACGTTTAAACGAAGGTTAACCAGATTCATTGAACGCGTCTATGTCGCGTTCAATGAATCAACTGTGACGTTATTCTGCAGCGCGCAATAACGCGTTGATACCGACTTTTGAACGTGTCTGGGCATCGACTTTTTTCACTATTACAGCCGCATACAGACTGTATTTGCCGTCTTTGCTCGGTAAACTACCAGAAACCACAACAGAGCCTGCTGGTACTCTGCCATAATGGATTTCACCCGTTTCACGATCATAAATGCGCGTGCTTTGACCAATGTAAACGCCCATTGAGATAACAGCGCCTTCTTCAACAATCACCCCTTCTACGATTTCAGAACGGGCACCAATAAAGCAGTTATCTTCAATAATGGTTGGATTGGCTTGCAGAGGTTCAAGCACACCACCAATACCCACGCCACCAGACAGGTGTACGTTTTTACCGATTTGCGCACACGACCCCACAGTCGCCCATGTGTCGACCATAGTGCCTTCACCTACATAAGCACCAATATTCACGTAAGACGGCATAACCACTACATTTTTGCCCACAAATGAACCGGTACGAACGGCTGCTGGTGGCACGATACGCACCCCTTCTTGTTCGAATTGGCTTTGTGTGTAGTCAGTATACTTAAGCGGAACTTTATCAAAAAAGGTGCTCTCAGCACCGGCCATTACGCTGTTATCATTTATTCTAAAATACAATAACACGGCCTTTTTCAGCCATTGATGTACGACCCATTCACCGGCAATTTTTTCGGCTACGCGTGCTTTACCGGTGTTTAACAATTCGATGACTTCGAGCACCGCAGATTTGGTCGCTTGGTCAACATTTTTGGCTGTTATGGCTGCTCTATTTTCAAAAGCAGCTTCTATTTGGTTCTTTAAGTCGGACATGTTTCACCGTCAGTTTGAGGTTGATCTAAAAGTTGGGTTAATCGGTTTTTGAGTTGCACTTGCTGTTCAGTGGTCAAGCATTGCTCTTGCTGATTGGCAATAATGAATAAATCTTCTGCACGTTCACCGATGGTAGTGATCTTCGCCATATGCAGCGTCAGTTTCAACTCCACAAATAAATGGCCTACCTTGGCCAGCAGGCCAGGAGCATCAAGTGCTTCTAATTCCATCATGGTGACGTCTGAACTGCTTTGATAAAAACGCACTTTGGTTTTGACGTCGAGTTGTTTCATACGCCGAGACATTTTACGTCTGTTATGATGTTCTCTACCCGGTTTCGCTAACTGGGTCCTGATGGCATCTATTAAGCTGCGCATGCGCGCCGGCGACGATATCCGAGAGCCATCTTGTTCTAACACAATGAAACTATCGAATACGTAATTGTCGTTGGTAATGGTAATCTGCGCATCGTGGATAGAGCAGTTACGACTGTCTAGCACCGAGGCAATTTGCGCAAACAAAGCGGGACGATTCTTACCATACACAAATAATTCAGTTCCTGCCTTGGCGGTTTTATCATTCAACGCTAGGGTGATTTTGTCACTGTTAGACTCCATTGCTTTAGCCACTTCTTGGGTGTGCCAAGCAAGTTGTACGGGACTAAATCGAGCGAAATAATCATTGCTCAGTCGATGCCAAAACTGATCTACATCGGTGCCGGTAATGCCTTTTTTCTTTAACAACTCGCGGGCTTCTACTTGGTGTTTAGTGACCCGCTCTAGCAAGGTGACTCCGCACTGTAGCCCATTCTCCAAGGCCTTTTTGGTCAACTGGTACAGCTCTCTTAATAGCGAGGCCTTCCAATCGTTCCATAAATTATTATTGGTTGCGCGAATATCGGCTAATGTTAAGGCGTACAAGTGATTCAAATGATTTTGACTTTTTACCGCTGCGGCGAATTCACCAATGATATCGGGATCGTAAATATCCCGACGCTGGGCCACTACCGACATCAACAAGTGGCTTTCCACTAACCAGCGAACCAGTTCTGTGTCTTGTTCATCTATTTTGTGTGCTTGACAAAATGACACCACATCTTGAGCACCTAATATCGAATGATCGCCATCACGACCTTTGGCAATATCATGGAAAATGGCGGCTAAATAGAGTAACTCTGGCTTATCGGCTTCCTTGACAATGCGTTTACAACGGGGAAAGTCAGTATTATCTTCAGCATGGTAATGATAAACGTTCTTGACCAGTCTGTGGGTATGTTCGTCAACGGTATAAGCATGGAATAAATCGAATTGCATCATGCCAACGATATGATCCCATTGTGGTAAATAGGACTGCAAAATACCGTGTTTATGCATCAAGTCCCAACCTAATCCGAAAAACGCTGGGTGGCGAACCAACTGCATGAACAACTCGCGACATTCTGGGATTTCGCAAAAGTAACGGTCGTTCAATGCGCGGCGGGCATTGCGTAATTCACGCAGACAACTCGAATGCAACCCTTTGCAATCAGGCGTATTGGCAATCAATAACAAGAAACTTAAAATATCCGCTGGCGTACTAAATACGTTTTCTTTGCGTGCTGCAATCAAACCATCGAGCAGTTCAAAATCATCATTGATAATGCAGGCGTGTTTAACCTTGAGGTCTAAGATGTCTTGTCTGAAGTGTTGAAGTAGCATTTCGTTTAATTCAGCCACGCGTCGCACAATGCGGAAAAACGCTTTCATCATCTGCTCTACCGCAGCTTTACCTGATCCGTAGCCCAGTTTTTCCGCAACATCAGTCTGATAGTCAAACAACAAGCGATTCTCACTGCGACCAGAAATCAGATGTAAGGCAAAGCGAATTCGCCATAGGTGGGAACGACACTCAATCAATTCTGCCCATTCACCCTCAGCAAAATAGCCATGCTCAACCAATTCCCTGCCGTTCCACACGTTGAAGTGTTGTTTGGCCACCCAACCAATGGATTGAATGTCGCGCAGACAACCGGGGTTTTCCTTGATATTCGGCTCTAGGTTGTAAGAGGTGTCATTGAACTTGGCATGTCGATCTTTTTGCTCTTTGTATTTCGCGGTGAAGAAATCCTTGCTGCTCCAATAGCTACGTTCAGATAACTTTGCTTGTAACACATCATAGGTATCTTTACTGCCCGTTAATAAGCGGGCTTCCACTAGATTAGTGGCAATAGTGATATCGGCTTTGGCTAGTTTGATCGTTTCTTTGATCGTTCTAACGGATTGGCCGACATCGAGTTTAATGTCCCACAGCAGGGTAATGAACTGGCCGATAGCTTCTTGTGCTTTTGCGTTGACCGGTTTTTCACTTAACAGCAATAAATCGACATCGGAATAGGGTTGCAATTGGCCTCTGCCATACCCGCCGACGGCCACTAATGAAAGGCCTTTATGTGCTTTTAAATCAATTAAGTCCCACGCATGACATAGCAAATGGTCGACGAATGTCGCTCTAGCGTGCACTAACTGGTCAACGGGCACCGTTTCAAAATCTTCGTTCAGCCAGGTGTAGCTGTCCGCAACACATTGCTTAAAGCTTTTGATGTCGTTGATGTCAGTAATTTTGTGAATTTGTTCAACAAGATGTTGTAACGACAATAGACTTCCTCGTCAGTTGATAAAATGCTGTGCAATACAGACACAATGCAAATTTGCTCGTTATTAGGAATGGCAGTGTCTACCACCCCCAAGCACAACGCAAATAACTAAAATGAGCAAGTCATAATCTAACTTCATAAGCTGTTGAGCCACCCCTTCCTAGCGTGACTAATGACTGATCACTCTATCAATGGTTTCATCATCACGCAGTGTGAGAATTTCAACGCCATCTTTGGTAACCAATAAGGTATGTTCCCATTGGGCGCTGAGGCTGCGATCTTTGGTCACTACCGTCCAATTATCGGGCAACACTTTTGAATATCGTTTACCGGCGTTGACCATCGGCTCTATGGTGAAACACATGCCTTCTTTTAATTCCACTCCGGTATTAGGTCGTCCATAATGCACGACTTGAGGCTCTTCGTGAAAGTTGGCGCCTATGCCGTGACCGCAATACTCTCTAACAATGCTGTAATTATGTTTTTCCGCATGTTGTTGTATCACATAGCCTATGTCACCTAGTTTGGCCCCAGGTTTGACCAATTTGATCCCCAAGTAAAGCGACTCTTGAGTCACCTTTATCAACCGTTCCGCCATAATGCTTGGTTTACCCACCACAAACATCTTAGAGGTGTCGCCGTGATAGCCATCTTTTATTACCGTTACATCAATGTTGATAATGTCGCCGTCTTTGAGCTTCTTATCCGATGGAATGCCGTGACATATCACATGATTTACCGAGGTGCAGATAGACTTTGGAAAAGGTGGATTACCGTAGTTTAATGGCGCGGGCACTCCTTGCTGCTCATTGACAATATAGTCATGGCAAATTTGGTTTAACTCGTCAGTTGTAACTCCCTTTTTCACAAAAGGGCCAATCATTTGCAAAACGTCAGCAGCTAAGCGGCCAGCTACGCGCATTTTTTCGATTTCTTCAGGTGTTTTAATAGTGATGGTCAAGTTAGGCTCTCAAACGTTCAAAATTACATTAAGTGTCTATAAATGAAATTGTAACTTTTGCGCTTGAAAAAGTATAGGAGAGGCGAGGTTGCAGTGTATCTTTACCGAACGTCTACCAATTTAGGGGCTTAATGCAGCAGCTCGACTAGGCCCTGTTTTCTGTGTCTGATCGTCTAGACCGGTTCGGCTAGGATAAAAGTGTTACGTTTTAGCACAAATAAGGCAATTCACTTGCCTCAGAGGGTGTGGCGTGATATAAAGCGCACCGCAATTTCGATACCTCAATTTTTTGAGTAACGAAAAACGCGAAAACATTATTAAATAACACACATACATCGACACATTTGTCGGGGTGTCCAAGCTGGTTTTGCCGCCTAATTGGATCGATAGATGGGATGTATGGAGGCCTAACCCCAATTTGAGGAAATTATAATGGCAAACGTATCAATGCGTGACATGCTCCAAGCGGGCGTGCATTTCGGTCACCAGACTCGTTACTGGAACCCAAAAATGAAACCTTTTATCTTTGGCGCTCGTAACAAAGTTCATATCATCAACCTTGAAAAAACGGTTCCTTTGTTCAATGAAGCATTGAACTATGTCAGCAACGTATCTTCTAAAAAAGGTAAAGTCCTTTTTGTTGGTACTAAACGTGCTGCAAGTGATCCGATCAAAGAAGCGGCTCAAAAATGTGACCAATTCTATGTAAACAAGCGTTGGTTGGGTGGCATGTTGACTAACTGGAAAACAGTTCGTCAATCAATCAAGCGTCTTAAAGACCTTGAACAGCAATCTCAAGACGGTACGTTTGAGAAGCTAACCAAAAAAGAAGTATTAATGCTTCAACGTGAAATGACCAAGCTTGAAAGCAGCCTTGGTGGAATCAAAGACATGGGCGGTCTTCCTGACTGTTTATTCGTTATTGATGCCGATCACGAACACATCGCAATTACTGAAGCTCGTAACCTAGGTATTCCAGTAATTTCGGTTGTAGATACCAATTCTAATCCTGATGGTGTGGATTACATCATTCCAGGTAACGACGATGCTATTCGTGCAATCCAATTGTACTTGAATGCCGCTGCTGATGCAGTTACGCAAGGTCGTGAGAAGAACCTAGAAGTACAAGCTGAGCAAGACGACTTCGTCGAAGCTGCTGAGTAATTTCAGCGCGCGGCGTCAGTCGCGTCATGTTGAAAGCGCTTAGTTTTCAACGCAGTACTTTCTTCAGGGGCGGTAATTTATTACGGCCCCTGTTTTATAAATTAAGATCTACTTTTATGCTGAGGAAAGCAAAATGGCAGTGACAGCAGCCCTAGTTAAAGAACTTCGCGAGCGCACAGGCGCCGGCATGTTAGATTGTAAGAAAGCGTTAGTTGAGACTGACGGTGACATCGAATTAGCAATTGAAAACATGCGTAAATCTGGTCAAGCAAAAGCAGCTAAAAAAGCTGGTCGTATTGCTGCAGAAGGTATCATCATTACTAAAGTGAGCAACGGCGTTGCGACTATGATGGAAATCAACAGTGAAACTGACTTTGTTGCACGTGATGAAGGTTTCTTGGCTTTTGCTAACAAACTTATCGACGTAGCCGCTGCGAACAAAATCAATGACATGGAAACGCTTAATAGCGCCCAAATCGATGGTGTTTCTGTCGCTGATGCGCGTGATACCTTGGTTGCCAAAATTGGTGAAAACATTTCTCCTCGTCGCGTGTTGACAGTTGAAGGTGATAACCTAGGTGCATACGTGCACGGTGGCCGTATCGGTGTTGTTGCAATTTTGAACGGCGGTGACGAAGAATTGGCGAAAGACGTTGCAATGCATGTTGCTGCAGCTAGCCCACAATTCGTTAAGCCTGACGATGTTCCAGCTGAAGTTGTAGCTAAAGAAAAAGAAATCCAACTTGAAATTGCAGTTCAGTCTGGCAAGCCAGCTGACATCGCTGAGAAAATGGTTTCTGGTCGCATGAAGAAATTCACTGGCGAAATCAGCTTAACTGGACAGCCTTTTGTAAAAGATCCTTCAATGTCTGTGGGTGACTTACTTAAGTCTAAAGGTGCTGATGTTGTCAACTTCGTACGTTTCGAAGTGGGTGAAGGCATCGAGAAGAAACAAGAAGATTTTGCGGCAGAAGTTGCTGCGCAAATGGAAGCTGCAAAGAAATAATTGCGCCTTTCGCTTTTGCGTACTGCTAATGTCATATAAACTATGGGCACCTCAAATTGAGGTGCCTTTTACTATGTATAGAAAACCCACGACCAATTGCTATAACAAACATGAAGGAATGGCTAATCAATGAGTATCGCACCTAAATCTGCCTATCGAAGAATTTTATTGAAGTTGAGTGGCGAAGCCTTGATGGGTGATGAGGGCTTTGGTATCGATGCCAAAGTGCTCGACAGAATGGCTCAAGAAATCAAAGAACTAGTAGAGATGGGCGTACAAGTTGGTTTAGTGATAGGCGGCGGCAACCTATTTCGGGGTGAAGGCTTGGCAAAAGCCGGCATGAATCGCGTAGTCGGTGACCACATGGGTATGCTAGCCACTGTAATGAACGGGTTGGCCATGCGTGACGCCTTGCATAGAGCATTTGTCAATGCGCGTCTGATGTCTGCCATTCCATTGAATGGTATCTGTGACCCTTATAATTGGACAGAAGCGATTAGCTTATTGAAGTCTGGTCGTGTGGTGATTTTCTCCGCAGGCACCGGTAATCCATTTTTTACCACTGATTCGGCGGCCTGCCTAAGAGGGATTGAAATTGAAGCCGATGCAGTATTAAAGGGCACTAAAGTGGACGGCGTTTACGATTCCGATCCAATGACTAATCCCGATGCTGTGTTGCTTAAAAACGTCAGTTACAATGAAGTATTAGAAAAAGAGTTAAAAGTGATGGACCTGGCCGCATTTACGTTGGCAAGAGATCACAGTTTACCTATTCGAGTTTACAACATGAATACACCTGGAGTGCTGCGAAGAGTAGTGTTAGGTGAAGATGAGGGAACCACGATTTCTCATCAATCGACGCAAGATTAATAATAACTATTCAAAAAATATTCTAGGGAGAATGCCATGATTAACGAAATTCATGACGATGCTAAACAGCGTATGGAAAAAAGCATCAGTGCACTCAAAAGCCAGTTGAGCAAAATTCGAACTGGTCGCGCTCACCCAGCGTTATTAGACAGTATTATGGTGCCATATTACGGTACGGATACACCGTTAAAACAGCTAGCAAATATCTTTGCAGAAGATGCCCGTACTTTGGCATTAAACGTGTTTGATAAGAGTGCTGCAGCGGCTGTTGAAAAAGCGATAATGCAGTCAGACTTAGGTTTAAACCCGATGAGCTCAGGCACTGCAATGCGCATTCCTATGCCAGCGTTGACTGAAGAGCGCCGTAAAGACTTGATTAAAGTCGTTCGAAACGAAGCCGAGCAAGGCCGAGTGGCAGTGCGTAATATTCGTCGTGATGCTAACAGTGACATCAAAGAATTGCTGAAAGAAAAAGAGCTTAGCGAAGATGAAAGTCGCAAGGGCGAAGAACAAATTCAAAAGCTGACAGACGAATTCGTCAAAGAAATCGACGCTTTGCTACAAGATAAAGAAAAAGAGTTGATGGAGATCTAATCAACCTATGTTGATTGGAAGCTTTGGCGGAAATCTATGACACAAAATAAAATGCCACAGCACGTTGCTATTATTATGGATGGTAATGGTCGCTGGGCACAAAAAAAAGGGAAGATCCGCACCTTTGGTCATAAGGCCGGTGTGGAGTCTGTTCGTGCAGCAGTGCGTTTCGCGCGGCAAAATAATATCAAATCGCTGACGTTATTTGCCTTTAGTAGCGAAAACTGGAAGCGGCCGGCTGAAGAAGTCGGTGTGCTGATGGATCTGTTCAACTTTGTGTTAAACAGTGAAGCCAAGAAACTCAATAAGAACGATGTTCGATTGAAGATCATCGGCGATACCTCACGATTTGACCCCAAGTTAGTTACTAAAATACAAAAAGCAGAGCAGTTGACTGAAAACAATACTGCTTTGATCCTCAATATTGCCGCTAATTACGGTGGTCGTTGGGATATTGTTAATGCAGCTAAGCAATTAGTGAAGTCTAATCTGCAAGCGGGCAAAACGATTGACGAGATTGATGAGCAGGATTTCCATCAATTTGTCAGTTTGGCAGATCAGCCAGAGCTAGATTTGTTAATTCGTACCGGCGGCGAGCATAGGATCAGTAATTTCCTTATGTGGCAATGTGCTTATGCTGAATTGTACTTCACTGACACCCTTTGGCCAGACTTCGACGAGCAGGCTTTTCAGCTCGCGGTAGATGACTTTGCAGAACGTCAACGTCGCTTTGGCTTAACCGGTGAGCAAGTAGGCGAGCAAGGATGAGTCTTATCATCCCGTCAGGAGATTTAGTATGTTAAAACAACGCATCATCACGGCTTTGATATTGGCCCCAATCGCGTTGGGTTGTATTTTATTTTTACCCGTTTTGGGGTTTGAACTGTTTATTGCGGGCGTGATTGGTTTAGGCGCATATGAATGGGCCAATATGTCAGGCATTTTACCGCGTCCACGCAAGGCAATGTATGCGCTGTTTATCATGCTGTGTTGTGTGTTTCTGATATTCTGGGTCCCAACTGAAGTCATTTGGTATCAAGGCGCACTCAATCAGTTTTACACCTACATTTTAGGCGTGGCGGCAGTTTGGTGGTTCGTTTCGTTGTTAATGATCATCGCCTATCCACGATTTTCAATTGTCTGGCGTAATAGTAAAGCCATCCGTTGCCTATTTGGTGTGCTCACCTTAATTCCCACTTTTGTTGCGTTAGTTTCTTTGCGCTCTCACATGTATGACATTGACCCATTCTATGGTGTGTCACTGATATTTTACGTGCTAGGCATCGTTTGGGCTGCGGATATTGGCGCCTTTTTCGTAGGTGTTAAATTTGGACGACATAAACTGCGTCCCAATGTTTCACCGGGTAAAACCCTTGAAGGCTTAGCCGGTGGTATTGGGGCATCGACAGCAATCATTGCCTTCGCTGCATTACATTATCAGGTCGATCCTGGGCGCATCTGGATGCATATCTTAATTGGTGGTTTAACGGTGGGAGTTTCTGCCTTGGGCGATTTGAATGAGAGTATGTTTAAGCGCTGTGCAGGCATCAAAGACAGTGGTCGAATTCTGCCAGGCCACGGTGGTATTCTCGATCGAATTGACAGTTTGACCGCAGCGTTTCCGGTGTTCACTTACTGTTACGTGTTGTGGATGGCGGGCTAGTGACACAGTCTTCTGATTTACATAATATTACTATTCTAGGCGCTACCGGTTCGATTGGGCAAAGTACTCTTGACGTCGTTTCCTTGCATCCGGATAAGTATAATGTGACCGCACTCTCTGCACATTCCAATGTAGATAAACTGATTTCATTAGCACTGGTTTATCAGCCGGACTTTTTAGTCATTGCTGACGATTCTTATTACAGCGAGTTACAACAAAAGTCAGCCCAAGCTGGGTTAAGTTGTGAGCTGCTAAGCGGTAATGAAGGGCTATGTCACATCGCGCAATTAGATGAGGTTCATAGCGTCATGGCCGCCATTGTAGGCGCAGCCGGATTAATACCAACATTGACCGCGGTTAATGCCGGTAAAAAAGTGATGCTGGCCAATAAAGAAGCGTTAGTCATGTGTGGCGAGCTGTTTATCAATGCGGTAAATAAAAGTGGTGCGCAACTGTTACCTATCGACAGCGAACACAATGCCATTTTTCAATGCTTGCCGGAAAACTATCAATACGGTGATTTACACCGTTCAGGGATCAGCAAAATATTGCTAACCGGATCCGGTGGACCTTTCTTAACACGACCGCTTGACAGTTTTTCGAGTATTACTCCCGATCAAGCCTGTGCCCATCCTAATTGGGATATGGGGCGCAAAATCTCGGTTGATTCTGCCACTATGATGAATAAGGGCTTGGAGTTTATCGAGGCCAAATGGTTATTTGGTCTGGGCTGTGATGATATTCAAATCGTGTTGCATCCACAGAGCATTATTCACTCTATGGTGCAATATGCCGATGGCTCTGTGCTGGCGCAAATGGGCAACCCCGATATGCGTACGCCCATTGCGCATTGTCTTGCTTATCCTAAGCGAATCGATGCCGGTGTAAAACCGTTGAATTTTGTCGACATGGTTGATTTTAGCTTCCAAGTAGCTGATTTCGAACGTTATCCGAATCTGCGCACCGCGATTGATGCCTGCGCTGCTGGACAATACGCTACCACGTCTCTGAATGCGGCTAATGAAATTGCGGTTGAGGCGTTTTTATCTGGTCATATCGGATTTAATCAGATCGCGACTATTAATCGCAATGTGGTGGAACAAATCCAAGCAACCCAGATCAATAGCATCGACGATGTGTTGGCGTTAGATAGCCAAGCCCGAGATTTAGCCCGCCAACATCTTCGTAAGGCCTGTGCATGATTGATTTTATATGGAACCTTGTGTCTTTTATTGTTGCACTTGGAATACTGGTTGCAGTGCATGAGTGGGGCCATTTTTGGGTAGCCAGACGTTGTGGTGTTAAAGTCGAGCGCTTTTCAATTGGCTTTGGTAAGGCGCTGTGGAAAACCAAAGATAAATTAGGCACTGAGTTCGTGATAGCCGCCATTCCATTAGGCGGATACGTGAAAATGATTGATGAACGTGTTGATCATGTTAGTGATGAAGATTTGCCTTATGCCTTCAATCGGCAACCGGTGTTAAAACGCATCGCCATTGTAGCGGCAGGTCCAATGGTCAACTTTTTATTCGCCATCTTAGCTATTTACTTGTTGTTACTGATTGGTGAGCAGACTCGCAAGCCGATAGTCGGAGAAATCCCTGAAGCTTCCTATGCCGCTGCGGCGGGGTTAAAGCAGGGCGATGAAATTATTGCCTTTGAGGGACGTCCAACAGATGACTGGACGGCTGTCAATTATGAAATAATGGGCGTGATTGGTGAGCCTAAAGCGCAATTCAAAGTTCGCAGTGCAGCAGGCTACGAGCGTAACCTGCAACTTGACTTGAAAAACTGGAAACTTGATCCCGATAAACAGTCGCCAATGGACAGTTTAGGAATAGTGCCGTTTCGTCCACAGGTCAGTAAAAAAGTGGCTTATGTGGAGAAATCTTCACCAGGTGATGGCATAGGTTTGCAAGTAAACGATATTATTCTGTCGTTTAATGGAACTACTGTGCAAAATTGGGAACAAATAGTGGAGCTTATCGAGCAGCACCCGCAACAAAATGTTAGTATACGGGTGCAAAGAGACGGCAATGAGACGACGCTTACCGGCCGAGTTGGAGCAAAAGCTGATGATCAGCAAAAAGGGTATTTAGGAATAATCCCGTTCCAACAACCGTATCCAGCGACCCATGTATTTGTTAAGCAGTACGGTCCAGTGGAAGCAATCTGGCACAGCGTTGACGAAACCTGGCGTTTAGTCACCTTGAGTGTCGGCATGATAGGTAAACTTTTTACCGGTGATATATCCGTAAAAAGCCTCAGCGGACCCATCTCCATTGCACAGGGTGCAGGAATGAGTGCCAGCTTTGGGATTGTAGCTTTTTTAAGTTTTTTAGCCCTGATCAGTGTGAATTTAGGTATCATTAATCTTTTACCTCTACCGGTACTGGATGGTGGTCATTTGCTCTATTACGTGATCGAACTTGTGACTGGTAAACCGGTTTCAGAGTCTGTTCAGGAAGTAGGTTTTAAAATTGGTGGTATCGTTTTACTGTTATTGATGACAATCGCCTTTTATAACGATATCGCGCGACTGTAGCGCGCAAACCACAATTATGCTCCGTCAAAGAGAGCAAATAGTGCTTAGGAAGAATATTAATAAATGAAGTTTAAACAGTTAGTTGTAGCCGGATTGTTTTTGTCCAGTGCTAGCTTGACCTTTGCTGCCACAGATGAACAATTTGTAGTCAGCGATATTAAAGTTGAAGGATTGCAACGGGTTGCTCTAGGTGCCGCTTTGACGTATCTACCGGTAAATGTCGGTGATACTATGAATAGCTTTCGCACATCGCAACTGATCCGCAGTCTCTATTCTTCCACTCACTTTGAAAATATTGAAATTCTGCGTGACGGAACCACGCTAGTTGTTCGCGTAAAAGAACGTCCAACTATCAGTAATATCATTTTCGAAGGCAACGATGATATTAAAGATGAACAGTTGCAGGAAAGTTTGGACGGCAACAATATTCGTGTCGGCGAACCGCTAGATAAAACCGTACTGACAGGCATTGAAAATGGCTTGAAAGACTTCTTCTACAGTATTGGTAAATACAATGCTGATGTCAGTGCTATTGTCACACCTCTACCGCGTAACCGCGTCGATCTTAAACTCTTATTTGAAGAAGGCGATTCAGCCAAAATCAAACAGATTAATATCGTTGGCAATGAAGTGTTCAGCGATGCCGAATTGTTCCGCCAAATGGAACTGAAATTTAATACGCCTTGGTGGGACTTTCTTTCTGAAACTCGTTATCAGAAACAAACCCTATCGGGTGATATGGAAACGATCCGCAGTTATTACCTCGATCGCGGTTACTTACGCTATATGGTCGATTCAACCCAAGTATCCATGACCCCTGAAAAAGACGGCATTTATATCACCCTGAATGTGACTGAAGGTGAACAATATACTGTGTCTGAAGTGGAGTTAGTGGGAGACTTGCTTGGCAACGAAGAGTATATGAAAGCGGTATTACCGTTACTGCCGAATGAATTGTACAACCAAGCCAGAGTCACCTATGCCGAGGAATTTATCAGTAAATATCTAGGGCGTTTTGGTTATGCTTATCCAACGGTGACCACCATTCCCGAAATTAATGATGAAGACAAAACCGTTAAGTTAACGTTATCGGTTGACCCTGGGAAACGTATTTACGTGCGCCGAATTAACTTTGAAGGTAACTCGGTCACTGCGGATGAGGTACTGCGTCAGTCGGTTACCCAGATGGAAGGCGCTTGGCTGTCGAATAACTTGTTAGAGTCATCTAAAAACAGTTTGTCTCGATTGACCTATATGGAAGACGTTGATTTTGAGACTATCCGCTTGCCGGGTGAAGATGACAAAGTCGACATTATCTACAAGGTAAAAGAACAACCTTCTGGATCCTTTAATGCTGGTATCGGTTACGGCGATCGAACCAAATTGAGTTTGCAAGCGGGGATACAGCAGGATAATTTCCTCGGAACAGGCAAGCGCTTAGCTTTTAATATCAGTACAGTGTCGTTCCAAAAAAGTGTGCAGCTATCTTATACGGATCCGTACTTCACCATAGACGGCATTAGTTTGGGCGGAAGTTTGTCCTATAGTGAATTTGACGCAGGTAGCGCAAACCTAGTTCAGTACAACAGTAAACAATACTCGTTGGGGGTTAATATTGGTTACCCAATCAACGAATTTAACCGCATCAGTTTCGGTCTCAGTTACAGTGATGTGGAGTTGTCACGTCGCAGTAACTATGAACAAACTGATCGCTTCTACAATCAATTTATTGACCCAAGTAACCCGGATGCGCCGATAGATTATTCGAGTTTCTTGACCTCTGTGTCTTGGAGTCGTAGCACACTCAACCGTGGTATTTTCCCAACAGCAGGGTCATCGCAAAGCTCGTCATTTAGTATTACTACGCCAAACTCAGATGTGAACTACTTCAAAACCATTTTTGACAGTAAGTTCTACTTCCCGCTATCGCAAAACCAGCGTTGGTCAGTGCTTACGCGCATTAGAGCGGGATATGGAAATGGCTATGGTGACAGTAACGGTATAGAGCAGATACTGCCCTTCACACAAAACTTTACTGCCGGTGGTAGCGACACCCTGCGGGGTTTCGAAAATAACACCGTAGGTCCTCGTGGTGTACAGCGTTCAGCAAGAAGTATTACCGGGCCTAACGGGGAAACTATCTACCTGGGACCTGAGTCTGACAACTTGGTTGTTTCTTCTCGTTCCTTAGGGGGTAATGCCATGCTCTTAGGGGGGCTTGAACTCATAGTACCGACGCCTTTTGTTGGTGAAGAATTTGATAACTCCGTGCGTTCTAGCTTCTTTGTTGATGTGGGTAACGTGTGGGACACAGAATTTGATTTTGATAAGTATCGTGACCTCAGTGTCGACTCACGTAGCCCGGATCCGGTAGCTGATTACAGTGACTGG
This sequence comes from Aliiglaciecola litoralis, assembly GCF_039523355.1. Lineage (NCBI taxonomy): Bacteria > Pseudomonadati > Pseudomonadota > Gammaproteobacteria > Alteromonadales > Alteromonadaceae > Aliiglaciecola > Aliiglaciecola litoralis. The sequence goes on from NZ_BAAAFD010000003.1 coordinate 302,588, forward strand.
ACGCGCTATAGAGCTTCTGCTGGACTTTCGATACAATGGCTATCACCAATGGGACCAATGGTGTTTAGCTTTTCAAGAGCATTACAAGAACGGGTAGGAGATGACGTCAAATTCTTCTCGTTTAATATCGGTCAAACATTTTAAAATTAGATTAGTGATGTTACTAATCGCCAAAACTAAAAATATAGGAAGGAGTATCCCTTGAAACAGTTATTTAAAGCACTTTTAGCCACCGCACTACTAAGCAGCGCTATGATGAGCACCGTTGCTTACGCAGAGCAGAAAATTGGCGTCATCAACAGACAAGCAATTATTCAGCAAATGCCGCAAGCCATTGCGATGCAACAGTCGTTGCAAATTGAATTGAAAGACGAAGGTGCAAAAATTGAAGCAATGCGTCAAGAAATGGCGACTGCACTTGATAAATTGCGTAAAGACGCACCGACCATGAGTGAAGCACAAATTAAAGCTGAGCAAGAGCGTCTACAAAAGAAAAATGCTGAGTACGAAGCTATGGCTAAGCCTTTTCAAGAAAAAGTGAAAGCTCGTCAGCAAGAAGAAAACATCAAGATTATTCAATTGCTTAACTCTGCAATTCAACAAATCGTTGACGAAGAAAACTATGACCTTGTGTTAGATGCACAAGCCATTGTGTATGCGACACCAGCACACAACATCTCTGAAAAAGTACTGAAAAAAGTCAGTGCAATGAAATAAAAAAACCAAGGAGCCCGCATGCAGTTAATAAGCTTACAGGCATTAGCAGATAAAATCGGTGCAACCTTGCACTTAGCTGCTAATGACACAGAACAAAGTCAGGTCAGTGGACTGGGAACTTTGGCAAGTGCGGGCATTGGTCAGATTTCCTTTTTGTCGAATAGCAAGTATCGTACGCAACTTGCAGACACGAAAGCGCAAGCGGTAATCTTGCATCCTGATGAATTATCCCATTGTCCCTGCACCGCACTCGTTCATACCAACCCTTATGTCGGCTTTGCTTTAGCTGCTCAGGTACTTGATACGACTCCTCGGTGTGCGCAGGGCATTGCACCTAGTGCAGTGATAGCCGACGATGTGGTGATGGGCCAGGGTGTTAGTGTTGGCGCTAATGCGGTCATTGAATCAGGTGTTACACTGGGTGATGACGTGCAAATTGGTGCAGGGTGCTTTATTGGCAAAGGTTGTCAGCTCGGCAATCGCACTAAGCTTTGGGCAAATGTGACGCTCTATCACAACACCATTATGGGTGACGATTGCTTGGTGCAATCGGCCACCGTAATTGGTAGCGATGGATTTGGCTATGCTAACGACAAAGGTCGATGGATCAAAATCCCTCAACTGGGTCGTGTGGTGATAGGTAATCGTGTTGAGATTGGGGCAAGTACCACAATTGATCGCGGCGCATTAGATGATACTGTCATCAGTGATGGTGTTATCTTGGATAATCAAATTCAGATTGCCCACAATGTAAAAATTGGCGAAAATTCGGCAATGGCAGCTTGTTCGGTTATTGCCGGTAGCACTAGCTTAGGCAGCAATTGTAGCATTGCCGGTTTAGTTGGTATTAATGGCCATTTAGAGATAACCGATAATGTGCATTTTACTGGTATGTCTATGGTCACCAAATCGATCGAAGAGCCCGGTGTTTATTCGTCCGGTATGCCAGCCACGAGCAATCGAGAATGGCGGAAGAATGCTGTGCATTTGCGCCAACTTCATACCCTAGTGCAACGTGTCAAAGATTTGGAAAAACAACAATCAGACAAGTAAACGCATGATAGCGTTTATGTACGTAAGGAGATCAGCCTTTGGCCGACAATATGAGTGTCATTGAAATAGAAGAGATTATGGCGTTGTTACCGCATCGCTATCCAATGTTGTTAGTTGACAGAGTGACTGAGTGCAAGCTAGGTGAATCAATTAAAGCTTACAAAAATATCACCATCAATGAGCCTTGTTTCACGGGACATTTTCCAGGCAAGCCTATTTTCCCTGGGGTGCTAATTTTGGAAGCAATGGCACAGGTAGCAGGTGTGTTGGGATTCAAAACAGCAGGTAACAGTGACGAGCTATACTTGTACGCAGGTATCGATAATGCCCGTTTTAAAATGCCAGTAGTGCCGGGTGACCGTTTAGATTTTGAGATATCCTTGATTAAAGAAAAGCGTGGGATCTGGAAATTTCGCGGCGTTGCCAGTGTTGACGGCAAAGATGCCTGTGTTGCTGAATTTATGTGTGCAATGAGGAAAATGTAAGCAGTGATCCACGAAACAGCGATTGTTCACCCTTCTGCGAAACTGGCGCCTGACGTCCAAATTGGGGCTTTCTCATTAATTGGAGAAGGTGTTGAAATGGGCAGTGGCTGTGTGGTGGAATCACACGTGGTCATCAAAGGTCCAAGTAAAATCGGCAAAAACAATCGATTTTTTCAGTTCGGCTCTATTGGTGAAGAATGCCAAGATAAAAAATACGCCGGAGAACTTACCCGCTTAGAAATAGGCGATAACAACGTATTCAGAGAATGTGTCACTATTCATCGTGGCACCATTCAAGATCAAAGTTTGACCAAGATCGGCTCTAACAATCTGTTCATGTCTTATGTACATGTGGCCCATGATTGTATGGTGGGTGACAATAATATCTTAGCCAATAATGCGACTATCGCTGGCCATGTGCACGTGGGTGATTACGTCATACTAGGCGGAATGACGGCGGTTCATCAGTTCTGCCACATCGGCTCGCATTGTTTTACTGGCGGTGGCTGTGTAGTACTCAGTGACATTCCACCCTATGTCATGGTCAATGGCATTGACAACACGCCAGCTGGGATCAACTCTGAAGGCTTGAAACGTCGAGGCTTCGATAAAGACGTTATCATGCAGATCCGACGTGCTTATAAAGTGCTCTATCGCAACGGAAATCGCGCTGAAGAAGCGGTGGCTCTATTGCGAGAAATGGCACAACAAACCAAAGAAGTGGGTGTGATGGCGGAGTTTGTTGCAAACTCTGCTCGCGGCATAATCCGCTAATAATGACTCCTTGTTCGCGAGCCTCTTAACATGTCATCAGTTCCTCTTAAAATCGGTGTCGTTGCTGGAGAAGCCTCCGGTGACGTGCTTGCCGCAGGCATGATCAAACAAATTCGCTTGCAATATCCGGATGCCATCATCGAAGGGATTGCCGGTCCTAACATGTTGCAACAAGGCTGCCGAACCTTGTTCGATATGGAAGAGTTGTCAGTCATGGGATTGGTCGAAGTGTTATCTCGGATCCGCAGACTGTTGCACATTAGAAAGTCAGTTTTTAATCATTTTAAAGACAACCCTCCCGATGTGTTCATTGGTGTCGATGCACCAGATTTTAATTTACCGCTAGAGAAAAAACTCAAACGCTTGGGGATAAAGACCGTTCATTATGTGTCTCCAACCGTTTGGGCTTGGCGAGAAAATCGCATTTATGGGATTGGCGAAGCAACTAATTTAGTGCTCAGTATTTTTCCGTTTGAAAAAGCAGTTTACGACAAGCATGGTTTCCCTTGTCAATTCGTCGGTCATACCATGGCGGACGATATTCCACTGCAACCGGATCAAGCTAAAGCGCGCCAAGACCTGTCATCGATTGAATTCACTGAAGATCAAAAAGTGTTAGCGTTGTTGCCCGGCAGCCGTGCCGGAGAGGTCAATATGTTGTTAGATATTTTCCTGCACAGTGCGGCGAAAGTGTGTGATGCTTTGGGCAGCTTGAATGTTCTCATTCCGGCAGTCAATGAAGTTCGAAAACAACAAATTGAAGCGAAGATCCAAGCGTTTAAACAAAATGAGATTCCATCCGAGTCATTAGTGATCAATGTCCTATTGGGTCAATCAAGAGACGTGATGATTGCATCCGATGCAATTCTACTGGCATCAGGTACTGCCTCTTTGGAAGCCATGTTATGTAAACGACCGATGCTGGTTGCTTATCGATTGAAATGGTTTACCCACCAGATGATGAAGCGACTGTATAAAGCCAAATACTTTGCATTACCTAATGTGCTCGCGGATAAACTTGTGGTGCCTGAACTACTGCAAGAGCAGGTTAACCCTGACACCATTTCAGAATATCTGGTCGGCATGCTAAGCGATCCAAACAGCACCGTAAGCGATGAGTTTGTGCCATTGCATAAGATGCTTAAGCAAGACGCTGACAAGCAGGCCGCCAATGCGGTATTGACGTTAATTGGAGCGAGTAATGAGTAGTGCTTTTGCAAACTATGTTGCCGGCGTAGATGAAGTGGGCAGGGGCCCTCTAGTCGGTGATGTTGTCACCGCAGCAGTCATTCTCGACCCCACTAAACCCATCGCTGGATTAACTGATTCGAAAAAGTTATCCGAGAAAAAACGTGACGCTTTATACTCGCTTATCGTCGAGGGTGCATTGTGCTGGTCAGTTGGACGGGCATCCCCGCAAGAGATTGATGAGTTGAACATTTTGCATGCCACTATGCTTGCTATGCAAAGAGCCGTTGAGGGTTTAACCATAGTACCTGATTTTGTCAAAGTAGATGGCAATCGACTACCTAAATGGCAGTATGCCAGTGAAGCCATTGTCAAAGGCGATGGTAGTGTGGCCGAAATCTCTGCCGCGTCCATTATCGCTAAAGTTACCCGTGATAAAGAAATGCAAAGCTTGCATGAACGCCACCCACAATATGGTTTTGATGCCCACAAAGGGTATCCGACTAAAGCCCATTTGAGCCGCTTGGCCGAATTGGGTCCATTACCAGAATACAGAATGAGTTTTAAACCAGTGCAACAAGTATTAATACAACACGGCGGAGTCATCCATGCAGTCTGAAGGGAATGACAGAAGTGTCGATTTTATCCATTTAAGAGTTCATAGCGACTATTCCATGATGGACGGCCTAAACAAAATTAAGCCGATCATCGCCAAGGTCAAGGAAATGGGTATGCCCGCTGTGGCGATTACCGACCAAATGAACATGTGTGGCTTGGTAAAATATTATGATCAAGCCCATGCCAACGGTATAAAACCGATTATAGGTGCCGATTTTTGGGTACAAAGCGATGAATTGGGCGATGAGCTGTTTCGCTTAACGCTATTGGCAATGGATAATCAGGGATATAAAAATATCACCCTACTGATTTCCGAAGCGTATTTACGTGGTCATGTACAGAACCGCGCCGTAATCGACAAGCAATGGTTGGTTAAATATAACCAAGGCGTGATTGTGTTATCAGGTGGTGCTGCCGGTGATTTGGGCATGATGTTGACCAAAGGAAATAGTGGCTTAGCCCAGCATATATCGGCGTTTTATCAACAGCACTTTGTCGACCGCTATTATCTTGAATTACAACGTACAGGTCGCCCCGGAGAACCAGAGTATTTGCAACGCGCTGTCGAGTGGGCAGAGCAACATGATCTGCCGGTAGTGGCGACCAACGAAGTCTGCTTTATCGACCGAGAAGGCTTTGCCGCTCATGAAATTCGCGTGTCAATTCACCAAGGCTACACACTGGAAGATAAACGCCGTCCCAAAAATTATTCTGAACAACAATACTTACGCAGTCCCCAAGAGATGTGTGAGTTGTTCAGTGACATCCCCGAAGCCCTACAAAATACCGTTGAGATTGCCAAACGATGCAATGTAACCGTTAAATTAGGTGAATACTTCCTGCCTAAGTTTCCGACCGGTGGTATGTCGGATGCCGATTATCTTGTCAAGGTATCTTGGGAAGGCCTAGAGCGAAGACTGGCTTTTTTGTTTCCGGATGAGAAAGAGCGCGCGGAAAAACGGCCCGAATATGATGAGCGTTTAGAAATCGAGTTAACCGTAATCAATCAAATGGGCTTTCCAGGTTACTTCCTGATAGTGATGGAGTTTATCCAGTGGAGTAAAGACCACGGCATTCCGGTTGGCCCGGGGCGAGGGTCGGGGGCGGGCTCTTTGGTGGCTTATGCACTGGATATCACCGACTTAGATCCACTTGAATTCGATTTGCTGTTCGAACGCTTTCTGAATCCTGAACGGGTATCCATGCCTGACTTCGACGTCGATTTCTGTATGGATAGGCGTGATGAAGTGATCGATCACGTCGCCGATATGTATGGCCGTGATGCGGTATCACAGATCATTACCTTCGGGACCATGGCGGCAAAAGCGGTAGTGAGAGATGTAGGACGAGTGTTGGGCCATCCGTATGGATTCGTTGATCGGATTTCTAAACTGATCCCATCCGATCCGGGTATGACCTTGGAAAAAGCCTTTGCGGTCGAGCCGCGTCTGCCCGAGCTTTATGATCAAGATGAGGAAGTCAAAGATCTCATCGATATGGCAAGGATCCTCGAAGGGGTAACCCGAAATGCAGGGAAACACGCCGGTGGTGTCGTTATCGCGCCTACCTTGATAACGGATTTTGCGCCTTTGTATTGTGATGACGAAGGCAAAAACCCGGTGACTCAGTTTGACAAAAACGATGTCGAAACAGCGGGGCTAGTTAAATTTGACTTCTTGGGTCTGCGCACCCTGACAATCATCCAATGGGCAATCGATATGATTGCCAAAGGGCGTGGTAAACAAATCGATATTTCTGCCATTCCCCTTGAAGATCCTAAATGTTTTAGAGTGTTACAAAACGCTGAAACTACCGCCGTGTTCCAATTGGAATCTCGTGGTATGAAAGATCTGATCAAGCGATTAAAACCGGATTGCTTCGAAGACATCATCGCTTTGGTGGCACTGTTTCGCCCCGGTCCTTTGCAATCGGGCATGGTAGACAACTTTATCGACCGTAAGCATGGTCGCGAAGAAATTTCTTATCCGGATGCTGAGTATCAGCATGAATGCTTACAGGAAATTCTACAGCCAACCTACGGGATTATTCTCTATCAAGAACAAGTTATGCAAATCGCCCAAGCTATGGCTGGTTATAGCCTTGGTGGTGCGGATATGCTGCGCCGTGCGATGGGTAAAAAGAAACCTGAGGAGATGGCTAAGCAACGTAGTGTGTTTGCCGAGGGTTCTAAAAATAATAATATCGATCCAGATCTGGCGACCAAGATCTTCGATCTGGTAGAGAAGTTCGCGGGTTATGGTTTTAACAAATCCCACTCTGCCGCTTATGCATTAGTTTCCTACCAAACACTGTGGCTTAAAACCCATTATCCCGCGGAATTTATGGCCGCGGTAATGTCGGCTGACATGGACAACACCGATAAAATCGTCACCCTAGTTGATGAATGTAACCGTATGGGGATCACCATCTTACCGCCCGACCTCAATGCTGGGCAGTATCGTTTTACCGTCGATGAACAAGGCCGCATTGTTTATGGCATTGGTGCGATTAAAGGAGTAGGGGAAGGTCCTATCGAAGCGATTATTGCTGCCCGTAATGAGCATCAGTCGTTTTCAGACTTATTTGAATTTTGCGCTAAAGTCGATTTGAAGAAGGTTAACAAACGGGTGCTGGAGAAATTAGTGATGTCCGGTGCCATGGACAATTTAGGTCCACATCGCGCCTGCATAATGGCAACCTTACCTGAGGCAATGAAAGCCGCCGATCAACACGCTAAAGCCGAGTCTTCAGGACAATCTGATATGTTTGGTTTGCTGACCACCGAGCCAGAACAAGTCGAACAAGCGTTTGCTAATGTGCCTGAATGGCCCGAGAAGGTTTGGTTAGACGGTGAAAAAGAAACCCTCGGTTTGTATTTAACCGGCCACCCGATCAATCAGTATGAACAAGAGCTTAAACATTATAGTTCTGGCCGCCTCGTTGACTTAAAACCCACGGGCAAAGAGAACACCGCCGTAGCCGTTGGCTTAGTGTTAGGTGTGCGGGTAATGGTAAATAAAAAGGGCCGTCGCTGGGCAATTGTGACTTTAGATGATAAAAGTGCCAGAATGGATGCACGTTTTTTCCCCGAAATGTACGAAAAGTACGAGGAAATTCTGCAACCTGACCGAATTTTGCTCATATCTGGACAGGTCAGCTTTGATGATTTCTCTGGGGGCAATACAATATCAGCCCGTGATGCTATGGATATTGTGCAAGCGCGGGAGAAAAACGTAAAATGTTTGGGTTTAGAAGTACAATCAGACTGGTGCAATGAAGCATCTGTGACTAAACTGCAAGCAATTCTACAGAACTATCGCGGCGGTAGTTGTCCTGTGAATATTAAAGTGATTCACCCTGACGCCGAGATGATTATGGCTTCAGGTGCACAATGGTATGTGACACCCGAAGATCAGCTAATATATGAATTACAGCAGTTACTGCCGAAATCGGCGGTATCATTGCAATTTAGTTAACGACGATAAGACGTTAAACGACAATAAAATAAGGTTTGGGATGAGTTTAAATTATCTTGATTTCGAAAAGCCAATTGCCGATCTAGAGGCAAAAATTGAGGAACTCCGCCTAGTGAATCAAGGTGGTGAGTTTGATGTTGGTATTGAAGAATCGATCACTAGGCTTCGCGAGAAGAGTGCGGAGTTAACAGCAAAAATATTTTCCGATCTGGGAGCCTGGCAAGTATCCCAATTGGCGCGTCATCCCATGCGTCCGTATAGCCTCGATTATATTGCTCGATTGTTTACCGACTTTAACGAGTTAGCAGGCGATAGAGCCTTTGCCGATGATAAAGCCATTGTCGGTGGTTTGGCTGATTTTGACGGTCAGCCGGTGATGATCATTGGTCATCAAAAAGGGCGCGATACGCACGAAAAAATCCGTCGTAACTTCGGTATGCCAAAGCCAGAAGGCTATCGCAAAGCGTTACGCTTAATGCATATGGCTGAACGCTTCAATATTCCTATTATTACCTTTATTGACACTCCCGGTGCCTATCCTGGCGTCGGTGCGGAAGAGCGTGGCCAAAGTGAAGCTATTGCTCGCAACCTTAAAGAAATGTCTGATTTAACGGTGCCTATCATTTGTACCGTCATTGGCGAAGGTGGTTCAGGTGGGGCGCTGGCGATTGGCGTAGGTGATAGAGTGAACATGTTGCAATACAGTACTTACTCGGTTATCTCGCCAGAAGGTTGTGCGTCTATTTTATGGAAGAGCGCTGAAAAAGCGCCTCTTGCTGCTGAAGCAATGGGTGTCAGTGCCGGTCAGATCAAAGAACTCGGCTTAATCAATAATATTATCGAAGAGCCATTAGGGGGCGCTCACCGCAACCACGATGCGATGGCAGCGAATTTGAAAGCCACCTTAAAACAACAGTTATCGCAACTCTTGTCTTTATCTAAAGAAGATTTGCTGGAACAACGCTATGAGCGGATCATGTCGTTTGGGTATTGTTAATATTTCGCTTAGTAATAAAAAGGAACCGTCTTGTGCCAACAAGACGGTTTTTTTGTAATGTCTGTTCTAAATACGTTAACTGATCGCCTTAGCGACTTTCTCGACTGTTCAGCTCGTCAGATTGTGATCGGGTACAGCGGCGGTGTCGATTCCCATCTGTTGCTCCATGCAGTTGCTAGTTTAACTAAGCAATTCAGTCAACATCGCTATTTGGCCGTGTATGTTAATCATGGTTTATCTGAACATGCAGATAAGTGGCAAGCTCACTGCGGCGCAATTTGCGAAGCATTAGCAATGCCATTTCGTGCCATTAGAGTCGATGTTGATCCCCAGTCCCCTCAAGGAATCGAAGCGGCAGCTCGAAGTGCCCGTTATCGCGCGCTTGAGTCTGTCACCGAACATCATGGCATTATTTTATTGGGACAGCATCAAGACGACCAACTGGAAACCTTTTTGCTACAACTTAAACGGGGGGCTGGGCCGAAAGGATTGTCTGCGATGCCGCAAGAGTTGACCCGAGAAAACGGTGTACGATTAGTTAGACCTATGTTGGGAATTAATCGGGACACGGTGTTGCAGCTCGCAAAGCAAGCAAACCTTCAATGGATTGAAGACGAGTCTAATCAAGATGAACGTTTTGATCGAAATTTTTTGCGCCAACAAATTGTCCCCAAAATGCTGGAACGTTGGCCCGACATGGCGCAGGCCGTGCAGCGCAGTGCGCACTTGTGTGCCGAACAGCAACGGCTATTGGATGAGGTGACTCTAACCTATTTATCGGCGCTGCAAAATGACGACAATGCATTGCATATTCCGTCGTTGCTCCGATACTCATCGTCATGGCAAAATCAAATTGTACGCTTGTGGTTGGCTCAACAAGGGGTGCCTTTGCCATCTCAGGCGGTCTTGTTGGAACTCCCTAGCCTGTTAACCGCCAAGCGCGACGCTGAACCTAAAATAGTGTTTGGGGATTTTCAATTTCGTCGTTTTAGAGAATATCTATACTGTATCGAGTGCTACCAATCCATTTCAAGTGAGCATGAATTTGAATTAGATGGTCAGCAAATTATCATGCCTAATCGTCTGGGGAAGCTTCATTTCAGTTTGATTCCTGAAGTATTGAATCAAGGTCGACTTTATCTGCGCAGCGTGGCTTTAAGTTTCAAATTTAAACCTGCAACCGAACCGCATTCTAAGCCGTTGAAACAATGGTTTAAGCTATGGGATATACCGGTATGGCAGCGCGAGCAAAGTCTGATGTTATTTCACGACAATGTCTGCCTAGGCGTTTGTATTAATGGCAAACTCATCTTTAGCCATGATGCGCCTGTTGAATTGAAGGATAAAGTAGCGTGGCACGCAAGTGCACCTGTGCTGTGAATTTCAGAGTAAACGGTCTCTAGTGTCGGTTAGTTTACGATATTGACCAATAATTATGTGATACAACGCTAGAGTTTCAGGGCGCTTCTAGCGTAAAATCCCAGAACTACGGTTTATCTTGGGGTGAACCTTTAATTTAATCAGGAGAACAGGAATAACATGGCTGCATTCGGAACGGTTTTTATGCCAGAAATGGCGCTCGCGACCTATCAAAATGATCAGTGGAGTGATACTCAGATTGTTCAATCTGACAGTATTCAACTGCACCCCGGAGCACATGTCTTACACTATTCCAGTACCTGTTTTGAAGGCCTTAAAGCCTTCCGCCATGCCGATGGTAGCGTTAAAATTTTCAGAATGGACGAAAATATTAAACGCATGGTACAAAGCAGCCGCTTGTTAAATTTACCGGCCATTCAACCTGATCAATTGGCACAGATGATCAAGGATATCGTCAAGCAGTATGCTGACGAAGTTCCAGCACCTCCGGGTTCTATGTATATCCGTCCAACCCACATTGGTACCGAAGGAGCCATTGGTAAAGCCGCTGCTCCTACCGCTGCGTCAATGTTGTATGTGTTGCTGTCACCGGTGGGTGACTACTTCACTGGTGGCGCCAAACCCTTGCGTCTGCTGTTAGCTGAAGATGGCATGCGCTGCGCACCGCACATGGGCATGATCAAAAGCGGCGGCAACTATGCCAGTGCATTAGGGCCAATTTTACAAGCGAAAGCGGATGTCAATGCCGACCAAATCCTATTTTGCCCCGGTGGTGATGTACAAGAAACCGGCGCGGCCAACTTCGTGTTGATTGACGGTAACGAAATCATCACCAAAAAGTTAGACAGCACATTTTTACACGGTATTACCCGTGCCTCACTACTGACACTGGCAGCCGATTTGGGCATGCAAGTTAGCGAGCGAGAACTTTCTGTTACTGAACTGTTAGAGCGAGCAGCAAAACCGGGTACCGAAGCGGCGCTTTCTGGCACGGCCGCCGTGCTGACACCCGTGGGTACGCTTATTCAACATGGTAAAGAATATAAAGTTGGTAGCGGTGAAGCTGGCCCAACAACGATGAAATTACGCCAAGCGTTAAATAAAATCCAGTGGGGCGAGAGCGAAGATAAACACGGTTGGTTAACCTCCCTTTAATATCGATTCAAGCAAGGGGAGTTAGCCCTCCCCGATGCTCCAACACAGGTATCCCCGCACGTTCCTATTGGATCATCCCAGCGGCGACCTCCCAATCAATCCGCTAAGGTCAAACTCGTCCGAGCCAAAAAACGCGGTAAATACATCCTTGTACGCTTGGCGTTTTCGTCCATGAAAACGACATTTTGTACTCCTCAGACTACTTTTCCCAACAACGTTATCCTGCATGTCCAAAAAATCCGTCATCCCCGCATGTCCCTATTCGATCATCCCCGCGGGGACTTCCCAAACATTCCGCTAAGGTCAAACTAGTCCGAGCCCCACAAAAACGCGGTAAATACATCCTTGTACGCTTGGCGTTTTCGTCCATGAAAACGACATTTTGTACTCCTCAACTACTTTTCCCAACAACGTTATCCTGCATGTCCAAATAACCGTTATCCCCGCATGTACGAATATCCGTCATCCCCACATGTCCATAATCCGTCATCCCCACATGTCCAAAATCCGTCATCCCCGCATGTCCAAAATCCGTCATCCCCGCATGTCGTTAGCGGGGACCTCGCAAACCTTCTGTCAAGGTCAAATTAAACTAGGACACAAAAACAACAGCTTGGTTAGATCTCTTGATCTTCTTGGGTTGAAGTACCTAGTGCTGGCAAGTGCTGCAATATCCATGGTTTATAGAAGTTTACATTGGTGTAGTAATCAACCGCCCCGTAAAAACCTCTTGCTGACTTTTATATTTTGTCTCTTTTTATTCTCAATCATAAATTATGTCTTTATGTGGCAAGATTTTTCTGGTTTTATAGTGTTTCTAACACCATTTTTGTTAAGGAAAACGATGAAATCACTTCTCCCTACGCTATTGGTAATCTTACCCTTGTCTGCAACTGCCGCTTCGTTCAATGAGAAGGTTGACGCTATTTTTTCTGAACTCAACACCACTGACGGACCCGGCTGTAGTGTCGGGGTAATGAAAAACAGTGAGTTTATTCATAAAAGTGCCTATGGCATGGCCAACTTGGAACTGGGGGTAGCACTCTCGCCAGATTCCGTTTTCCGCATGGCATCCGTATCAAAACAATTTACCGCGATGGCGGTGCAAATTTTAGCCCAGCAAGGGAAAATAGATTTATCCAAAGATATTCGCACCTACCTGCCAGAACTGCCCGATTATGGCCACAAGGTGAGCATTAATGCGATCATCGGTCACTCTGCTGGCATGGGCGATTATGACATGATCACCGACGACTTAATGGAAGAGCCAGCCCCTAAAGGGGTCAAACTAAAATCAGTCGCTGGCGGTGAATTTCGGTTAGGCAACCAAGATTACCTGACTATCAAAGAGTTTTACGATGTTGTAAAAACGGCCCCCTTGCGTCATGCACCAAATGAAAAAACGGACTATAGCAACCTGGGCTACTTTCTTTTGGCCATGTTAGTGGAAGAAGTCAGCGGACAGACTTTGCGAGAGTTTGCCGAGCAACATATGTTCAAACCGCTCAATATGAAATCTACCTTTTTTAGTGACGACCCGGTTGAGATCATCCCGAATCGCGCTACCGGTTATAAACCAAATAAAGACAAAACCGGCTATGTCACAGATATGACCAATTTATTTTGGGTTGGGGATGGAGGCCTACACACCAACTTAGAAGACATGGCTAAATGGGATAAAAATTACTATGAGCCTGTCATCGGTCCTAAACCGCAGGCACTGATCGATACTATGAATACGCCCAATAGCGATTTACCTATTTTTGAAAAATATTTGTATGCCAATGGTCAGGTAAAAGGTGAACATTTTGGTCACCAAGGATACATGCATGGTGGTGGTTGGTTAGGGACTAGGACAGGTTATGTGCGCTACCCTGAAAGCGGACTCTCAGTAGCTATCATGTGTAATAATGCCGCTGCCAATGCATCAACAGAGTACCTCGAAAAAGTAGTTGAAGCCTATTTTGAAGAAAATTAATAACTTCAAAAGAGATAAGATGTATCGAGCAAATGTCATATTGCAATGTCGTTTGCTCGATATTGTTTAGCAAACTCTGACAGGTTTGCAAAAAGTCACTAGTTTGATATTTGAAATTCTGTTTTTGGTTGAAGGAGGCACAGATGCCAGTACGAGTTAAGTGGTTGACTATTTTATTCGTGTTCGTTTGTTGTTTTAGTCGTGCCCAAACAACCGCAGACGCAAAACAACAATTTGCCGAATTTGATCAATGTCCTTTAGTCAGTGGTGACAAAATACAAGATTGCAAAATCGGCTATCGTACTTTTGGCCAACTAAATGCTGCCAAAGACAATGCCATATTGGTTCCTACTTGGTATACCGGTAGCTCAGAAGATCATCAATATCTAGTTACCGACGGCGTACTAGATCCAAGTAAATACTTCATTGTGATTGTGGATGCTTTGGCTAATGGTATTTCAAGCTCGCCGTCCAATAGCAAAGTACAGCCGCTCGAAAAGTTCCCCGTGATCACCATTGCTGACATGGTAGACAGTCAGCATAAACTGCTTACCAATGTGCTGGGGGTTAATCAATTGTATGCGGTCGTGGGATTGTCCATGGGGGGCATGCAAGCATTCGAATGGGCAGTGCGATATCCCGCATTCACGCAAAAAATTGTATCTGCCATTGGCAGCCCTCAATTGCCGAGTTTCGACATTGCATTGTGGACAACACAAATCAATCTCATGACCTTATTTCGCAACTGTCAATGTCAACAAGCAATATCTGCGCTGACAAGCATGCGCTATATTGGCATGGTTCCAGAAGTGCTTGGAACACGCATTCCACGAGATGAGATTATACAAACAATAACCGAGCAAGCTCAACAAAGTACCCTGACAATCGCCAATACTTGGGATTATCAGCGTCAAGCGCAGGCGATGATTACCCATGACATAGCACGCGCTGCGCAACATGATTTAAGCAAAGTTGCCGCGCTCATCAAAGCGCGGTTTTTAATTGTGTTAGGCGCAGATGATCGCGTGGTGACACCGCATCCCGCTAGAGCATTTGCTCCTATGATTAAGGCAAAGTTAGTTGAGCTAGACGCTGACTGCGGACATGGCGATCCGTGGTGTGCAAAAGAGGAATTTACCCTGCAAGTCAGCCGGTTTCTTGACGAGAAGTAACGTTAAAAGCCCTTAACAGCGAATACCTTTAAGGTAAACTAAAAAGCGCAATGGTTGGGGCATTTGCCTCGTGTCAGTCTTGTCGGCAAACGAGTCATATTCGACACACACCTAACATTGACTCTGCACCTAACTAACTAATTAATAAACGACTTTAATCTTCACAAAGCGTATCTTTTGTAGCTGGTTGCAGTCAACACAAGTAACCCTAGTAAGATTAGTCCTAAGGAAAACGGTTCTGGTATGTCTCTTACAAAGAAAGCAGCAACATCACTTGAACTTCCATTTCCGCCCCATATATCTCCGCCGTCATTTAGATCTGTGAAAGGTCCACGCTCACCTGCAATACCTATCGACGCCAAATTGGAAAATCCATCGTTGTTATCGTCTACCAACAGGCCATGCGTTATTTGGGCACCGTCAAAGTGATTAACGCCACCACCGAGCAATTCGAGTAATGTTGTTATCGCTGATTCATGAGCATGATATAGTTCACCGAAGCGTGATACATTATTTCTATCCCCCCAGCTTAGGTTCCCAACGTAGTCAAATCCGTACAAACTTCCAGCATTGATAAACAACTCTTGTACTTCATCATCTGTCGCCAATCGAAAACCGTCATCAGTCCACTGATTCGCGCCTTGCAGTATTTGGAATTGAATCGACCGTGTTTCAGTCACATCTAGCCATTCTTTTTGACCTACGGTGTCTATAGTTATAAGACCATCTCCGACGGATTGATAATCCTTAGAGATGACCCCAGCACTAGCGAGTCCGGAATAAAAACAGATAAAAAGTACGATAATATATTTCATTGATTGTAAGCCGTTCTAATCGTTGATTTGGGCAAAATAACCTTTTCATGCCAAGAGAAGTTGATCTACATCAATCAATTGTCGACAGCCTCCAGCTTTCTATACAATCAAAGGCAGCCATCATCATAAAACACAATTTATTCGCACTGAATTGGTAAAAAGCACAAATCGATGCGAGCATAGATTGATTCATTATCGACAACAACCTAACGGTATATTTAGCTGCTCCGTTCGTATATCGCTGAAATGTCTACTATCCTTGTTTTTCGTAGATCCAATCTTTTATATGGAGATAATATGCTAACTCGATTTGTCATGCTCTGCTGTGGTCTGATACTGAGCTTTATACTTTCAGGATGCACTGCTAAACCTGCCTTATCACCCAACACCTCGGCTACTTCTTCGGCCCCCAGTTACTCTTCCCAACTCAACCAAGCTGATGTTGCTTTTGAAACGCTATTAGATAAAAGCTGGCAAATGGAGTTGGAGTTCAGTCCAGAAAGGGCCACTTATCTGGGAATGGCCAATGCTGAACAGAACAGCCGGTGGACCGATTATTCATTGCAAGCAATGCAGCGTGTACGAGCTGCAATAGCCGCAACACAGACAGAGTTAGAATCGATAAACCCAGACGAATTATCCGCACCAAATCAGGTTAATTACGCGCTGTTTAAGTGGCAAAACGAAATGAGCGATAAATATTTCACGTTAGAGGAATATTTGATGCCCATGAATCAGCTTAGCGGTGTGCAAACCTTGGATGATTTCGCAAACTACGTGCCTTTATCCACAGTGTCGGATTATCAAAATTGGCTTACGCGCATGGAGCGTATTCCTGCTGTGCTCGAACAAACGCAAGCGCTTTTGGAATTGGGCATGCAAAAAGGCATGATGCCACCCAAAGCAACGATGAGCCGTATACCGGCTCAGCTACAAAGCCAGCTAGTCGATGACCCGACTAAGAGTCGGTTTTACGTTAAATTTGAAAGCTTGCCAGAGCAGTTCACCGATGATGAGAAATTGGCACTGCGTCAACAAGCACAGCGCGTTATAGGTGACATGGTGATACCGGCATATCGTCAGTTTAACGACTTCTTTGTAGACAAATACTTGCCTGCCAGCCGGGATACGGTAGGCGTATCTGCACTCCCCAATGGCGACGAGCTATACCAATATCAGATAGCCTATTACACCACGACCGACATGACACCAGAGCAAATCCATCAACTTGGTTTACAAGAAGTGGCTAAAAACCGTCGTGAAATGCAAAAAATCATCGAAGAAGTGAAGTTTAACGGCAGATTTGACGAGTTTATTCACTTTTTACGTACAGACCCACAGTTTTATTACGACACACCAGAGGCCTTGTTTGAAGCCTATCTGGCCACCAGTAAACGTCTTGATCCAGAGTTAACCAAATTATTTGGCAAGCTACCCCGCATGCCTTATGGCCTAAAAGCCATTCCTGACAACATAGCCCCTGACACCACAACCGCATACTATCAGGGGCCGTCAGCTGATGGTCTTCGCGCCGGATATTATTTTGTTAATTTGCACGAACCGCACACAAGGCCGAAGTACGAGATGGAAGTGTTAAGCGTACATGAGGCTGTGCCGGGTCATCACCTGCAAATAGCGCTGCAAATGGAATTGGGCGAACTGCCTAACTTTCGCCGCTACAATGGCTTTACCGTTTTCATTGAGGGGTGGGGGCTGTACAGCGAACGCTTAGGCTATGATATGGGATTGTATCAAGACCCGTATTCGCGCTTCGGTCAGCTTACTTATGATATGTGGCGGTCAGTGCGCTTGGTCGTTGATACCGGTATGCATGCAATGGGTTGGTCACGTCAACAGGCTATCGATTATTTCAAAGCAAATGCGGCCAAAAGTGAAGAAGATATTATTAACGAAATCGACCGCTACATTGCTTGGCCAGGGCAGGCACTGGCCTATAAAATTGGCCAGTTAAAAATTCTTGAACTGCGCGAATTAGCCACTCAAAAATTGGGCGACAAATTTGATATTCGCGCATTTCACGACGTCGTGTTGGGCTCGGGATCGATTCCATTGCATGTACTGGAAAACAACGTCAATCAATGGATTGATGATCAGTTTTAGGGGGTTGACGTTGTACAAATGTTTTTTAGCTTGATCCCAAGCTTGGCATTTGTTTTTTTGACTGACTCAAAGATTTAGAGTGCTGACATTAACATCTTCCCGTTTATCCTCCGTCATTCCCGCCTTCGCGGGAATGACGGAGGATAAACTTATAAATGTTCAACGACCGCTTACTACCATTAACGCTAATCCAGCAACAACACCCCATTAACGCAAATCATACTTTTGCAACATGTGCTGCTGGTCAGCCTTAATACGTTTTAAATAGTCAATAACGCTAGGATGTTCCGCCCACGGATGTAACGCAAAAGCCACCGCTTCATAATCATCAGCCCAATACTCATAATTATCAGCAAAATCCTGATTAAGAATATCAGCGGCCAGTGCGTCATTACCTGAGAAGAATGCCATGGGCAATAAATAAGAGTTTAATCGCCAGTATCGAAAAGACTCAGGGTATTTGCTTTTGTATTCTTGAAGTTGCTTAAAAAACTGCTGTGCCGTTTGTTTACTCAGGGCTTTTTCGCCGGAATAATATTGTAAAATAACCAGGCCATAAGAATAGTAAGCGGTATCAACGCCAATGGAGAATACGGGCACCTTATCAAGGTAACTTTTAAGCTCTGTAGTTCGCCCCTCAGTGGTGGCCTGTTTAGCAAGTGGAATAGCAGAATTTAGAGCGCTATCATTATCAAATAAAGTTTCTAGCGTTGATCTGAAATCAAAAGGTTTTTTATAACCCTTTATATCGTGTAAATAAGAGTCTATAGATGCAAAAAAAGACCAGAAACCATCTGCATTAAAATCAATTTTGTTACTGATAGTCTGCGCACTGTCTTTAGCGCCCATAATAAGTAAATCGTTATAATAAGATGTTAGGTAACGTTGATTAGGGTTTTTAGCAACTTTCTTTTTAATGTCTTCAAACCAAAACGTTGGGCTCGAATAATAAAGCGAAATGTCGGCAATTGCTTTATCTGTTAGTTCGGCTAGTTGCGCCTCTGCCAATTTAGGTGTTAAACAATGGCTAAGCATAAATTTATATTGTTGTTGTTTTTCTACGCTAAATACTCCAGCAGGCACGGTATTCAAAAACGTTTGAATCTCCTCACAACTTCGGTTCATTTGTATTAAAAAAACCAACATAGCTTTGTAAGTGCTTGCATTGGCAGGGTAAAAGCGGATTACAGCCTGATAGATATCATTGGCTTTTGTATAATGTTGAGGGTATTCATCATAAATAGTCGCAAGAGTCGATAGAGCATCAAGATTCTTTCTATCCAGTTGTATGGTTTGTTTGGACAATTCAATTATTTGATCGAGAGTGATTATCGGCTCAGCAATACCAGCAGTTATCAGTGCAGCATAAGCCATTAAACCCATTATTTCAGGGGTTTGTGGGTACTGGTTATTCAATTCAAGCAGGGTGTTATAGGCTTGTAACACTGGCGCTTCGGCAATTTGATTAATTAAGGCTCTGGCGGTGACCATTTTTTCAACTGCCAGATAATCAAGGGTTGATAATGCCGAGTGATACCGCTCATCTTTAAGCACTAAAGTAAGGTTTAAAGCCGCGGCCACTTGATTGCTGATGTCTTCTTGCAGAGCAAACACATCAACCAGTTTGCGGGTAAAAGTTTCGGACAAAATATGGCTACCCGATTCGGATTCGATTAGCTGTACTGTGATACGCAAATCATCTTTGCTTTTACGCACGCTACCTTCCACCAAATAGGCGACATCGAGGTTTTTGGCGATTTCACGCAAATCAATGTTTTTATTTTTATATTCAAAGCTAGAGGTGCGACCTGTTACTTTTAAGCCTTGTACTCGGGTAAGACTATTGAGTAATTCTTCGGTTAGGCCGTCCACAAAATATTCCTGCTCTGGGTCGTTACTCATATTCACAAAGGGCAATACCGCAAGGGCTATGACGGCATTGCCTTTTTTATCTTGTGACGCGTCGGCACTGGCAGCTGTGTCAGTTGCGCTAATTTGATTTTCAGCGCTAGCAGAGGATGGTTCGGGAGACGCAAAGCGACTTTCATAGATAAAATAGCCTGCAATAAGCACCAAAAGGCCAATGATAATAAAGTCGAGCTTGCGACCAGTGTGGGCAGCAATGGATTCTTCAGGGCCTATATTAGATTCACGTTTTACCCCTTCAGGGGTAATTTCAAATGCCCAGGCAAAAAACAGCGCAAAGGGAAAGCCAATCAGGCCAAAGAAAAACACCAGGGTATTTACCCAAGCAGGCAAATGCAGTGCAGGTACGGCAATTGAGGTCACTTGCACTACAATCCAAGCCATCACCAGATAGGCAATCCCAACCTTAAACACATTGCGGCGTTTTAACTCACTAATAAAATCCATGTTTTTACTATTGTTATTATTTTTAAGTATGTAATCAACGATAACAGCATCCGATATTTGAGGCAATTTTGAACGATATGCCTGTGAAACCTGCAATGCCAACTTGGGTATATCATCCTAATGCAGCATCAACTTACCTGAACCTGATAGGCATTCATTTTATGCAGTTGTAACCATGCAGCGTTTTCGTTTAATGCTTCGATGCCGATGGTTTTAATCACGTTTTGATATGACCGAATTTGGCTTGTTTGGTTACGTAATGCCTGAGCATCGATGATCGCCATTCTGTTCATCGCTTGTTGAAAGAAATAGCCCGTTCTTAGGTATCGTTGACTTAATTCTTCAAATCCCATTTGGGCCGAGAATGTTTTTAACAGCGCCGAGCTAATAAACGCCAAGGCAATGATAATAAACAACAGATCGTCGGATAGTGCCGACAGCCAATTAAACTGGATTTTAAACACGCTGAAAAACATGAGAGCGATTGCCAGTGCAAAAAATACCACCGATAGGATTTTGAATTTTTTAAATTTCACCATCAGTTGTGCAGCACGCCCACGCTCGCCGCGCTGACCGTAAAAGTAGTTACGCTGGTCAATGATCCAGTTTTTACGCACAAAATTGATATCGTATTGTTGCGGCTCGGGAATGGTCATCATCAGCTTATTTAAGTTATCGACTATCCAATCCATTTCATACAGCTTAGTGGTGCGATAGTTGTTGGCGCAGTGATCTGAGATACCTGCAATATGCCAAAATATTTGTACCCGCAGGTCTTCCGCAAAAACCCGCCATTCTACAAACTGCTCTTCTTTGGAGTCAGTGCCGACAAAAAACAATCGGTAGATCCCAAGGACTATTGCAACCAAAACGATGTGGATAATAAACCAGGTTAGGGTAGGAAAGAGTCCGGCGTATACTTGCTGAGCAGTAATCGCAAAAAATGACAAAACGGTGATCAATTTGAGTGAAGTGAAGCGCTGTTTCTGACGAGTTTGGGCAAGGCAATCGGCTACCGAATATATCTCTATTAATTTTGTAATAGGCCCCAAGGTATCCTTTTTCTCTAACGAGCCAAGTAGAAAAGCCACGCTGTTATCTTTATCTTGTTGCGATATCGCTTGCGCATCGAGGTTGAAGTGTTCTGTTTTTCCCAAGATATCTTGTAATACAGACAATTCTTGATTGCCCGGAATTGGCAAGGGTTTCCAGCTCGCAATATTCTCGGCTGAGCCAATACTAGCAGGAAGGCTAGGGTGACGAGTTCGATTGGTTAACAGCCATTTACAATAGGTCTTGTTAGGCTTTGAAAACAGCAGGCTGGAATCATCCATCAGTCCTTCCACACACATTTTCACAACATCGGCCGTGCCGCCGGGCAACACCGAAGCGCTATCTAAACCTTCAGAGGGGTCAACTACGCCATCCCATAAGGCCAATATAATGTCTGAGCAGCTGACCAATGTACGGCCTAACGCCGAATAACCCTCATCTCGGTCAGCTGAATCATCAATGTGGCAAACTTTTACGTCTACGCATTGTGCTAGTAGGGCACTAAATTCCGATTTGGCATTATCCTCGGTAAAATCGTTTTCATATTCTTCAATGTCAAAGGGCAATACGGCGATCACATTCACTTTACGTTTTAAGGCAACGCGAGCTACCAACTGATCAGCCCCTTCAGCTAATCCTGAAAGGACATTAATGGTTGAATTTGGGTAGCGTTGTTGCATTGCATTCAGTTCATCATCTATAGCAGCCTCAAGTTTCGCCACATCTTGAAGCGGGATATCCCTATGGCCCGATACGCCAATATTTATTGCCAAAGCTGATGCCATAGTTGATGCGTCCTGATAACCGTGTTTTCTTAAAGTCCTTAGTGTATGAATTATGAACAAAGCGTGCGGAATTACAAATTAACTTTTGAAATCAATAGGGTATTAAAATAGTCAACGTTATTGTTTAAGCGCAATTATCCATCAATGTTATTTATAAATTCGCTTTTCAATATGTCAAAGAGCCACTATTTCGAGCATACTGGTGTACACTATTTACACAGAAAATAGTCGTATCTTTGTGCGTTTAGCGCATTCACGTCGATCTAAGGGACACGCAATGCAGTACAGTGCTTTTATCAGTTACAGTCATGCCGATGAAAAAATAGCACGTTGGTTGATGGGCAAACTGGAAACGTTTAACGTGCCCAGTAAGCTAGTGGGCAGTGACGGCGAATTTGGCCCTATACCCCGCAAAATAGGCAAAGTGTTTCGCGATCGCGATGAACTCTCTAGCTCTGGAGATCTAGGTAGCACGGTAAACCAAGCACTGCTCAATTCTAACTCTCTTATCGTTATCTGCTCGCCTGATTCGGCCCAATCGAAATGGGTTAACAATGAAGTTGCTGAATTTCGAAAACTAGGCAGAGAACAGCGTATCTTTAGTTTTATCGTTGGCGGAGAGCCGCAAAGTCGCGCACCTGGAGTGGCGTGTTTCCCTGCCAGCTTGTTGGCGCCAGAGCACCCAGGCGAGCCAGAGAGGGAACCTCTTGCTGCCGATGCAAGAGATCAAGGTGACGGTAAGCAGCGGGCATTTTTGAAACTGGCCGCCGGCCTGTTAGGGGTGGGTTTTGATGCCTTGGCACAACGAGATGCACAACGCCGTTTTAGGCGTATGGCCGCTATCACCACCGCCTCGGTAATTGGCATGTCAATTGCTGTGGTGCTCGCCGTGTCGGCATTTTTGGCACGAAATGATGCCCAGCGGCGCCAACAACAAGCCGAAGATATTGTCGGCTTTATGCTTGGTGATCTGCGGCAACGACTAGAAACGGTCGGGCGTTTGGATCTAATGCGCTCAGTAGATGACAAAGCCATTGAGTACTTTTCTAACTTGGATGCCCGTGATTTAAGCGACCGCACGTTGGAAGAACAAGCTCGCTCGTTAACGGGCATTGGCGAAGTGCGTCTCAATGAAGGGAATTACATCGAAGCAATGAACGCCTTTAAAGAAGCCCATTTGCGCACTTCAGCGCTATATCAGCGGGCACCAGAAAATGCCCAGCGGTTGTTTGATCTATCACAAGCAGAGTTTTGGCGAGGCTATGTGGCATGGGAGCAAGGACGTTACCAGGATGCACAGATGTGGCTGAGCCGTTATCGAGACAGTGCAATCAAATTAGCCGCAATAGATCCCGATAATTTCGACTGGCAAAGAGAAGTCGCATACGGGTATCACAATTTAGCCGTATTGGATAAAAGTCGCGGAAATTTCGCACAAGCTGAAGCGCATATGTTGGCTGAACGAAAACTCTATAGCAACTGGCTTGAGCAATTTCCGGAGGATCTGGTTTTAAGATTTGAAGCAGCGAATGTCGATTCCTGGCTGGGCAGCTTAGCACTAGAGCAAGGAAAACTTGGCGCGGCGCAAGGTTATTTTCAAAAACAAGTGCAAGCTATAGAGCAAAACCTATTAGCAGAGCCGCACAACATTGAATGGCGAGAAATTCATATAACTAGCTTGAAGTTGCTCGGCCAGGCAACTGAGAATTTGCAACAATTAGAACAATCCGAAAGACTTTTCCAACAAGCGTTAATGCTTACTGAGCAACTGCACAATCGAGATCCACTCAACATTAAGTGGATGTTGGAGTTTGGCAATAGCCATTGGCGCTTAGTGCATTACGCTGGCGAAAATAGCCATTTTCATTTAGAACAAGCCTCACAGTTAATTAGTCGAGCATTTGAGGCGAATCCTAAAGATGAACGTTCGGCTTACTTTTTGGCCGGCGTAAAAACCTTCCATGGTCGTAAGGCGTTAATAGCTGGAGATATCGACCTCGCTAAAAGGTTAGCAAAGGAGTCACAGGATATTTTGGCCGCGTTTTGGCGAGAAGATGTTCCAGAGGAACTTCGCACCAGCTATGCCCGCAGTTTGATCCTAAAAGGAGAGCTTCACCATTATCAACAGGACTTCGGTGTGGCTCAACAGGTTTGGCAAGATGCCTTGCAAATACTTTCCGAGTCTACAAAGGGTGAGGTGCCTTTTATCCGCTTACCAGATCTCATTGTCGTGTCTGAACATCTGGGGCAAAAAGAACAGGCCACCGCGTATCAACTGCGATTGAGTGCTGCCATAAAGCAGTAACTTTAAAACCCATCATTTGATTGAAATTTGTACTATCTGTAATTGCGTATAATATAAGTGTATAGCAGTGCGACTGTGCACTGATTTATCTTCAAGGAAAATGCTATGTCATGCGAAGAAATAATACTGGATGTACGAAACCGCCATAGCCCCAAAGGTAGCGGTTATAAAAATACAACTGCACTTCATTCAAAACAACCTTACAGTTATCGATTTACCGGCGGAGTCGATGGCGCTGGAGGCATAGAGGAAATTGTAGGTAGTGGGCCTGTAGCAATTCCAGTTGTGATCAAAGCTGACGCTCGATATCGAATTGCGAAGTGTTTATTCACCAATAATAGTGTGACTGCCGACCTGAGCTGGACCTTTGTTGAGGGGGCCGCTATTGATCACAATAAAAGCATTGTTATTTTAGACACTGGCGCGAATGTGATGTCAGGCGAATACACGATCAAAGTGATCGATATTGTTGATAATCACTTCATTATGTGTGACCCGCCCATTAGGAATCGTACCTAAAACGATTCACTTTGGTTCAATACTAGATTCAAATAGGAGCAAGATTATGCCTGATTTTTCAGTCACGTTGGATGTTCAAAAAAGTGCCAGTGTAGTAGGAAGTAAATATATTAATGTTCAAGCAACCAATGGCCAGGAATACAGTTTTAGATACACCGGTGGCAGTGATGGTGACGGGGGGATTACCGAAATTATCGGTTCTGGGCCTTCCAATATAACCGTGACTGTCAGCGGCTTTCCTCGATACGAGGTGAGCGATATACAATTCGATAATAATGATCATAACGATTTGTCCCATCGAGTTTCTGCGGACAAATCATCGGTGGTGATCACGGATACCGATGTCGATCCATTAAACGGTTATTATAAAGTATTGATTAAAGACACCAGTGCGCCGCAGGCATTATTGTGGTGCGATCCACCGATCAAAAATAGAACGTGAAATTAATAACCTTAATTGACAAGGTTGAGATGCTAAGGTGTGCCTCGTTTCAGGCTTTTGCCTTAAACACCTTTGCCCTAGTGCCCTTCTAACAAATACAGCTCGGCGCGCTCAACGCGCCTAGGTTTGCCCGAAATGATGATTACATCATTGGCTTGCAGTGGTTCATGCAGATCTGGATCGGCAATTTCTACATTATTTCTTCTTAGGCCCTGCAAAGTGATACGGCGTCTAAGCAAGTCTAATTCGTTGATGGTTTTGCCCACAGCATAGGCATTTCGGGTTAATATAATCGCGTGCATAAATTCTAATTTATCCGCGGTATTGTAACTCACCTCAGTGGTTTCGCCGGGGAAAAAGCCATGCATGTGTCGGTAATGCTCCTTACGCTCTGAGCGCACGCGTTTCAGTATGCGTGACATTGGGATACCCGATAAATGCAACACCTGTGACACCAACATCAAGCTACCTTCGAGTATTTCAGGCACCACCTGGCTGGCACCAGCAGCGTACAATTCTTGCAGGTGGTAATCTTTACGAGTGCGCACTACAACAGGCAAGTTAGGACGTATTTCCGTAATGGTTCTTATCACACTCAAGGCTTTTTGGTGCTCATCAAAGGTCAAAAGCACTAACTTTGCCGATTCGATTCCTGCTGCCTTTAATATCGACTTTTGGCTAACATCGCCAAACACAACAGGATGACCGGCACTACGACTTTCATTGACTCTGACCGGATCTGCGTCAACCACCAAATAGGGAATTGCTTCGATAGTGAGTAAACGGCTTACTGATTGGCCCACGCGACCAAAGCCGAGGATCAGCACATGATCATGCATGCCACTGTGATCTAGTTCACCGATGTCTGCTGTGACAGCCGGTGATTGCTCGGTTACTAAGCGTTTGGCTATGCCCAGACTGTTGTCTATAAGCCACGGAGTTAAGGCCATAGAAAGCACGCCTATTGCCAGTAACATGGAGCCTTGCTCAGCCGTGAGTAAATTGTGATTGACCGCCAAAGCCGCTAACACAAAACTAAATTCACCCATTTGACATAACTTTAAGCCGGTAGCCCAAGAGTCGATGCTGTTGGATTTAAACAACCAAGTCACGGCTCGGATTAAACAAAGCTTAAGCACCATGATCACGACCAGTCCTAACAATATCCAGTGGAATTGATTGAGCAGCGTTTGCATTTCAAAGCGCATACCCACCGTAATAAAAAACAATCCCATTAAAATGTCACGAAAGGGACGAATATCAGCCTCAAGTTGATGACGGTACTGACTTTCACTGAGCATCATGCCAGCCAAGAATGCCCCTAGTGCTAACGACAAACCAAAGGAGTAGGTAAGTCCAGCTGCCAATAGGGCAACTAATATGGTGGTTAAAACAAACAGCTCATCAGTGCGAGTACGAGCCACTTCATTAAAAATGCGTGGCAATAACCACTTGCCAATCGCGAGTAAAATGCCAACCACTAAAGTGCCTTTTAACAGCGCCATGACAATAGCTAACCACAAACTGCTGTGGGCACTTTCAGCCAATAAGGGGACTAAAATTAAAAGCGGTACAACGGCCAGGTCTTGAAACAATAGAATACTTACCACCATTTGCGCTCGTGTCGTGTTAAGCGTGCCTTTCTCACTCATCTGCTTTATCACGATTGCGGTGGACGACAACGCGATCATGCCACCAATGATCAGTGCTGCTTTGGCATCAAAGCCCAACAAACTGGCGATGACCATGAATACAAGGGTGGTAATCACCATTTGCGCAAGACCGATGCCAAACACTAAGTGGCGCATCGCCAGTACTTTTGGTAGGGAAAATTCAAGGCCTAGTGAGAATAATAAAAATACAATCCCCAGCTCCGCAAAAAAGTGCATCTCTTCTGGATTGTCGATAATGGCCAGCATGTGAGGACCGGCCACAACGCCACAAAATAGGTAAGCTAAAATTGGCGGTAAATTGACCCGCTTAAACAGCCAAACGGTGAATACCGCGACTGTCATTAAGATCATTATGCTGGCGAAACTCACATGCATCGGGTGTTATTTCCTTTATCGAATTCTAGATTGGGAATGCGTTTTTTAAGCTTAGCAGTATCTACTGGCATAGTGATTGCAAACAATCGTTAGATTGAATTGAAACTGCACTATTCGCCAAAAAATTGGCAGGAGCTACCGCCTTGGAACAATTATCGTCACGCTATGATACGTTGATAAGTGATACTCTTTTTAGCTCGGATCCACAACAAAGTGGACTCAGCCAAATGGAGTCGCATGACATCATGCAACAATTGGCTGCCAGCATTGACCTGCACAAGTTAACCAGTGTTTTTTATGCCCAATTGAAACGCTACCTTAACGTTGACTCGGTAACCATTAAGTTTCCAACGGGCTTGCTCTCTATGGGAGACAATAGTCAGGCTAACAATATAAAAACCCTAGAGCAAGTAGCCAATCATACGATTTTGGCAACTTTGGTATATGGCTTTTCGAATCCGCTTAGCCCCCGTGAAACCACGGTGTTAAATCAGTTGCACAAGCACTTTAAATTCCCCCTTAAAAATGCGCTAGAGCATCACAATGTTAAACAGTTGGCACTTAAAGATCACTTAACCTCGTTAGGTAATCGCGCTAATTATCAAGAAACGCTGCAGCGCTTGATAAGTCAGGCCCGACGCAGCCATGAAGCATTTGGCCTGTTAGTCATTGATATGGATAACTTTAAAACAATTAACGATACCTTTGGTCATCACGAAGGCGACAATGTGTTGACCGCCATGGCTGATGCGCTGCGTCAATCGGTGCGCGACACCGACTACGTGTTTCGATTTGGTGGTGATGAGTTTTGTTGTTTACTGCCAGGCAGCGACGCGGCAACCAACAGTAAAATTGCTCAGCGCATTCGTCGATTCATGCAAGATATGCCTATTTTAGCCAGACATAGAGTATCGTGCAGTATCGGTAGTACCCAGTTTGTTGAGCAAGATTCAGAGCAAGACTTGTTTAATCGTGCAGATAAAGCGCTTTATTTGGCAAAACAAAGCGGTAGAAGTTGTTTTAAGGCGGCATAAAATGGCTGAGTTTGCGGCAAATCCTTGCAGTCTAACTAGGGTTTCTAGCTCGGTCACACGTCGCCAGTCAGTCAGAAATCTTAAAAATCACGTTTCGTAAAGTGAAGCTATAGATCTATTGCTAGCCCTTCCGCTGCCGCAAATACCTGTAGGTCGTCTTCGGCAATCTCAATCACATATTGGCAATGTTCTTCGATGGCGGCTATTTCGTCATCGGTGCGGATGTGATCGTGGCTATACAGCGCTAAACGCTTAGTGCGACAAGCTAACGCAAGTTTAACCGCTTCTTCTGCAACCGAGTGCCCCCAACCTGATTTACCGGGCATATCGGATAACATATATTGGGCATCATGGATGACGATATCTGCTTGCATGGCAAATTCGACCCATTCTAGAAAATCGGTTTCTTTGCGATAAGGAGGATAGAGTTCGTTGTCGGTAATGTAAGCGACTTTGGCGCCGTCAGCTTCAATTAAATAAGAGCTGCCACTACCCGGGTGATTCATCGCAAGGCGAGATATTTTAGCGCTATTGATATTCCAACTTTCAACGTCTTTACCAATCGGCTTGAGCTCAATGTTTGATTGTAGGGTCTTGTAATCAACTGGGAAATAACTGCCGGTCATCTGTTTTAGCACCGCATCGTGCTCATCAAATGAAATCATACCTGGGGTAATGAAAATGTTGCGTCCCGGTTGGTAGATGGGAGCGAAAAAGGGAAAGCCTTGAATATGATCCCAGTGATTATGGGAGAGCAGCAAATGCACATCAGACTGCTTTTTGATTAACTCTTGGCCTAGCTTTTTAATTCCCGTTCCGGCATCAAGAATAATGTCGGTACCGTCATTCAACTGCAAGTGGACGCAAGCAGTATTGCCTCCGTACTTTATAAATTCTGGTCCGGGTGCGGGAGTTGAGCCTCGCACACCATAAAAGGTTAGGCGCATAGATTATCTCTTTTTAAGCTTTGCTACTTCATGCAAGTATTAGCATAGCGTATCAGTGAACAAATCAACAATTAAGATGTTTTGCTATGCAAAGTTATTGAAAACTATATGGAATTGAATTCAAAAGTAAAAACGCCAGTGAGAACTGGCGTTTTGTATTTGAATTACAACTGGGTAATAAAGCGAATGACGTTGTCTATATCCAGTAGCTGTTTTTCACCACTGCGGCGACTCTTGTATTCCACCTTGTTTTCATCGAGGTTGCGTTCTCCGATTACTAATGTATGCGGAATACCCACCAGTTCCATATCATTGAACATGACCCCAGGCCGCTCTTTCCGGTCGTCAAACAACACATCAATGCCCGCAGCCGTGAGCTTCTCATATAAAGTTTCAGCCACTTCCTGAATTCGATGCGACTTGTGCATATTCATTGGAATCAGTGCTAATTTGAACGGCGCAATGGCATCAGGCCAAATGATCCCATACTTATCATGGTTTTGTTCAATTGCCGCTGCAACTATGCGTGAAACACCAATGCCATAACATCCCATGGTTAAGATTTGATGTTTACCTTGCTCGTTTAATACACCACAACCCATCGCGCTAGAATATTTGTCGCCTAATTGGAAAATATGACCAACTTCAATACCGCGCTTAATTTCGAGTTTCCCTTGGCCATCTGGTGAAGGATCTCCGGCTTGCACTTCGCGAATGTCTGCTTGTTGAATTTCGCCAACATCGTTCTGCCAATTTACACCTTGTAGATGGTAACCGGTTTTATTGGCACCACATATAAAATCAGCCAAATGGGCGGCACTTCTATCGACAATCACTGGGATAGTTAATCCCACGGGACCTAAAGAACCAATATCACAGCCCAACATTTGTTTGACTGCATCATCAGATGCTAGCGTTAAAGGTGCGTGCACTTCGGCTAGTTTCTCAGCCTTTATGGTATTGAGTTGATGATCGCCGCGCAGCACCAAGGCGACTAATCCTTGCGGTTGGTCGTCTTGTTGTTGAGCCAGCACAATCAATGTCTTGACCGTTTGCTCTGCTGTAACGTCAAAATGGGCGCAAACCTGCTCAATGGTGCCCACATTAGGAGTAGCGACTTCACTCATGGTCTGAGTTCCTGTCGGTTTTTCTCCTGCTGGCGCTAGCGCTTCAGCCATTTCAGTATTGGCCGCGTAATCCGAGCTATCACTAAAGGCGATGGCATCCTCGCCCGATTCTGCCAGTACATGAAACTCATGAGATACCGCACCACCTATGGAACCTGAGTCTGCTATTACTGGACGATACTCTAGCCCTAGGCGCTCAAAGATATTGCAGTACGCTTGAAACATATCTTGATAGGTTTTTTCAAGAGAGTCATTGTCGATATGAAATGAATAGGCATCTTTCATGGTAAATTCACGACTACGCATAATGCCAAAGCGAGGACGCACTTCATCTCGAAATTTAGTTTGTACTTGATACAGATTAATCGGCAGCTGTTTATAACTGCTGATCTCGTTCTTGACCAACGCGGTAATGACTTCTTCGTGTGTGGGTCCTAAAACAAAATCTCGATTGTGGCGGTCTTTAATGCGTAGCAATTCCGGACCGTACTCTTCCCAGCGCCCGCTTTCTTGCCATAAGTCAGCAGGTTGTACGACTGGCATTAACATCTCGATAGCACCGGCTTTATTCATTTCGTCACGCACGATTTCACTGACTTTATTTAATACCCTCAGGCCAGTCGGTAACCAGGTATATAAGCCGGAGGCGAGTTTACGCACCAAGCCGGCTCGCAGCATTAATTGATGACTGACTATTTCGGCATCTGCCGGAGTTTCTTTTTGAGTTGACAGTAAATATTGGCTGGTACGCATCAGCTTTGTGGATCCTTTTAATCACAGGGGTGCAAAACGGCACACAGTCTAGCAAAACAGCGGGTGACGCAAAAGCGATAATGTCGTGTTTAGCGCTATAAAAACAGCTACGATGTTAACGGATTGAGGTTTCGACCAAAAGTATCTGTTCAACAATGCATTGCGCTTGCTCTACGCGCCAATGAACATCAAAATCAAACAACTTAACTCCATAGATCCTATCGGACGCTTTACCTTGCTGGTATGCAGGGCGAGGATCCTGTGATAACACCTGTTGTATTAGGGTAAATAACTGCGGATAGGTTGTTTCATGCCGTGCAATGGTGGCTAAGCTGGCCTTTGAAAATACCACTTCAAGTGATTGTGTCGGAGGCGCTTGAGCGTAGCCCGCTTGTGCATCGGTGATCGCATCGGCATAGGGCAGATAAGGTTTAATATCGACAATCGGTGTCATATCAACTAAATCCATACCAGAGACAATCAGGCATGGTCCGGTTTTGCGCTGCTCAACATGGATGAGTTTGACCACGCTCATGCCAATATTATTAGGCCGATGAGTGCTGCGTGACGCGAATACGCCGATTTTTTGGTTTCCTCCTAATCTCGGTGGTCTGACTAAGGCGGAAATATCAGCGGAGTGGGTTTGATGAAAATGAAACAACAACCAAAGGTGGCTGAACTGCTCTATGCCTCGAATAAAATCGGCATCATTGAGCCCTTCAACAAATTGGATCTCACCTAATGCTGCATCCGCCAATCCTGGCTGCCTAGGGATCGCAAACTTCTGTTTATAGGGTGTGCGGATAAACGCAATGGGTTCGATGGCAATTGTCATTAACTAAGCCTGTTTAAATGAGGGAGCGCATTGATATATTCTGCAACATTTTTAATGCCTTTTGACATTTTCCCGACATATTTCTTTGCTAGCCTTGCGCCAACTCATTTCCCCGACCCATTTGGACTTAAGTTAGTTCGTTCTAGCTTAAGTCATTTTTTTTAGTATCATGGTGACAATTCGTTCAGATACTAAAAATCTGACCTTGGGGACTTATGTCAGCAAATCCATTTTCGTCCGTTTAGCATTGCGCTTATTTGTCCAATAAAAATTGTTGAATTCTTTTTTATGGGCACCATATACACCCTGAATTTTGTTAATTCTTGATCATGATGGGAATAGTATGATCTATGTAAATAATTTATCTAAATTGTTTGGTGATTTTGTTGCAGTAAATGACCTTTCATTCAATGTACATGCTGGTGATGTTGTGGGCTTTTTAGGCCCCAATGGCGCTGGAAAATCAACCACGATGAAAATGTTAACCGGATTTCTTGCGCCCAGCTCGGGCGACATCCAAATCTGCGATATGTCGTTGCAAGATGATCTTAAATCAATTCAAAAAAGGATTGGTTATCTGCCAGAGGGTGCACCTGCTTATGGCGATATGACACCGTTACAGTTCTTGAACTTTATTGCTAGGGTAAGAGGGCTAAAAGGTGAGCACAAAAAGAATCGGATCAATACTGTTATCAAGCAGGTTGATTTACAAAGCGTGCTAGACAAGCCGATTGAAAATTTATCCAAAGGGTTTAAACGCCGAGTGGGACTTGCTCAAGCTATCTTGCATGATCCTGAGATTTTGATCCTAGATGAACCTACCGATGGCCTCGATCCCAATCAAAAACATCAAGTTCGTGAGCTTATTCAGAACTTAGCAAAAGACAAAATCGTCATCGTATCTACCCATATTTTGGAAGAAGTGACCGCTGTGTGTAATCGGGTGATGATTATATCCTCAGGTCAACTTCGCTTTGATGATACCCCAGATGCCTTATTGGCAAGGTCAAAATACTATAAAGCAGTCACATTGCACCTAAGTTACCCTTCTGATATTTCGGGTTTCCTTGAGTTACCAGGCGTTTTAGATTTGGAGCATGACAGAACCTCTGGTCGAGTGACCTTGTTGACACAGAATGGTGCTAATATTTTGCATCATGTGACTGAACATATTAAAGAACGACGACTGCCGGTGGATACGATTTTTGTTGAACAAGGCCGTCTAGATCAAGTTTTCAGAGAAATTACACAAGGAGAGCAAGCCTAATGGGACTGGTTTTTACTTTGTTTAGGCGGGAGCTATCCAGCTTTTTTGCAACTCCCGTTGCCTATGTCTTTATTACTATCTTTCTGATTTTATCTGGCGTTTTCACCTTCTTTATTGGAAGTTTTTACGAACGTGGACAAGCGGATTTGTTACCGTTTTTCAATTTTCATCCTTGGCTCTATTTATTCTTAGTGCCAGCGATTGCCATGCGCACTTGGTCGGAAGAGCGCAAAAGTGGCACCATTGAATTGTTAATGACTCTGCCTATCAGTACGTTGCAAGCGGTGCTTGGGAAGTTTTTAGCATCGTGGGCTGTGCTGGGATTGTCGTTATTGTTGACGTTCCCACTGTGGCTTACGGTCAACTATCTCGGCGCGCCGGATAACGGTGTCATTATTGCTGCCTATATTGGCAGCTGGTTGATGGCGGGAGCCTTCTTAGCAATAGGCATGTGCATGTCAGCACTGACTAAAAATCAGGTGGTGGCCTTTATTTTAGCCGTAGTGGTGTGCTTCTTGTTTGTCGTTAGTGGCAGCAATATTGTGCTTGATGCCTTTAAAAACTGGGCACCTTCGTTAGTCATAGATACGGTGGCCTCGTTTAGCTTTTTAACTCACTTTGAATCCATGGCCAAGGGCGTCATTGCACTCAACGATGTGGGTTATTTCCTGATTTCCATTGCAATTTGGCTGTATGTCAGTTTGTTGATCATCGAACACAAAAAGGCGGATTAATCGGATGAGTAAATTATCTACCTCTTTCATTCTATTTTTACTGGCAATTTTGTTCTTTGCACTGACGGTGCTCAATAATCAGTTACTCAGTCCGTTGCGCCTTGATTTGACCGAAAATCAAGTTTATTCCCTGTCAAAGGGAAGCAAGGAGATTGTAGCTAACATTGATGAACCCATAAATTTGTACTTTTTCTTTTCGGATAAATCTTCCAAAGGAATGACCACGCTACGTAATTATGCCAGTCGTGTAGAGAGCATGTTGCAAGAATATGCCAATGCTGCGCCTGGGAAAATCAAACTCAATGTGATCGACCCCGTCGCTTTTTCCGAAGCCGAAGATCAAGCCAATCAATTTGGCCTCACAGCGGCTACCGTTGGCAATCTGGGTGATGCTATTTATCTGGGTTTAGCGGCGACCAATGCACTGGATGATCAAGAAGTTATTGCGTTTTTTGATCCTCAGCAAGAGAAGTTTCTAGAGTATGAAATCAGCAAACTATTGCATAAATTGTCGAGCCCGCAAGCTGTTAAAGTAACAGTGGTCAGTGATCTACCCTTGTCAGGCGGGCAGAACCCAATGTCGGGTCGCTTCGATCCTGCATGGTCGTTTTTAACCCAACTTCAACAGCTTTATGATGTAGAGCAAATTGGTAATTCAGCCCAGAGCTTGCCTGAAGGATCTGAAGTAGTGATGTTAATTCATCCTACCGAAGTGTCTGAAGAGCTGATGTTTGCTATTGATCAATATGCGCTTAAGGGCGGCAAGTTATTGGTATTTGTTGATCCTAATAGCGAATCAGATCCCATGGCGATGATGGCGGGAATGGGCGCGATGGGGCCTAGCAGCTCTAATCTGCCCTCGCTGTTCAAAGCGTGGGGCGTTAACTTTGATGCGACCCAAACTCTGTTGGATGCAGAACTTGGACTCGATATTCGCACCAGTGATGGTGGCGTTGCACGTCATTTTGGTTTTATTGGAATTGAATCTGCGCAGTTAAACCGTAGCGACGTAACGACGGCCAGCCTCGAAGTGATTAATGGCGCATCCTTTGGTGTGTTTAGTAAAAACCCAAGTAGCTCTGTTCGTTGGGAAACCTTAATGAGCTCCTCTAACAACACTGCCTTGATTCCGGTTGGAACGTACGCTGCTAACCGAGAGCCGCAAGCGCTATCAAGAGAGTTTGAAAACGCTAATCAACAGCATGTATTAGCTGTGCGATTAACCGGTAAAGCAAAGTCTGCATTTGATGAGGCGCTAGATACTTCGCAGCAGCAAGACTTTATAGCCAGTACTGAGCAGTTGAATGTCATCCTAGTGGGTGATACAGACATGCTAGCGGATCGATTCTGGGTACAACAAGCCAACTTCTTTGGCCAAACCATGCTCACGCCCTTTGCGAATAACGGGGACTTTGTGACCAATGCCGTGGAAAACTTAGCCGGCAGCAATGCCCTGATCAGCATACGTAGTCGCGGCACTTTCGCAAGACCCTTTACCACGGTCGACGCGCTCACCGTAGAAGCGGAACGTAAGTTCAGAGAGCAAGAGCAATTACTGCAACAACAGTTAGATGAAACCGAACAGCAACTTGCTCAATTACAGCAACAAGAAGCTGAAGGGGCAGCATTGGTATTGTCTCCGGCGCAGCAACAAGCCATCGACGACTTTGTTGCCAAACGGGTTGAGATAAGAAAAGCACTTCGAGAAGTAAGGCATCAGCTAGATAAGGATATTGAAGAATTGGGTAACTGGCTCAAGTTCATCAACATTGCTGTTACTCCTTTCATATTGATGCTGGTGTTAATGCTGCTTTCCAGATTGTTTAGGACAAGGTCAAATGGATCAGAAGGACTCTAACTATGAATAAACAACTGGTTTCTTTGATTATTCTTTTGGCCATTGTTGGCGCGGCGATTTATTACTTGTTTGTGCAATCGGCTATGCATGACCAAGACAAAGTGCGACTTTTCCCAACATTGGCTGACAATGCGACGCGAGTTGAGCGTATCAAAATATCATCAGTCA
Organism: Aliiglaciecola litoralis; assembly: GCF_039523355.1. NCBI lineage: Bacteria > Pseudomonadati > Pseudomonadota > Gammaproteobacteria > Alteromonadales > Alteromonadaceae > Aliiglaciecola > Aliiglaciecola litoralis. The sequence goes on from NZ_BAAAFD010000003.1 coordinate 338,765, forward strand.
ATGGCGTATTGCTTGACGCTGTGCCTGCTCGCAGTGGCTGGCAAACACGTCTTGACGGTGTTTTTGTCAATTACCCAGTGGACCAAGCTCAATTAGCTGGGCTACTCGAAGGTCTTTCACAGGCGGTGTTGTTTGAAGCCAAAACAAAGCGTCCGGAAAACTTCGATAAATTGAATTTAACCGATGTGTCTAACCCCGATAGCTTAGCGACTTTAGTCGAGGTATCAAGGCCGGGGAAAACTCACAAAGTATTGATTGGTAGTCAGGCGAGCTCTGGTCAGGGGACCTACGCACGCCTTGTAGACAACAATCAGAGTTGGTTATTGGATCAATCGATTCAACTACCTACTGATGGATTCGATTGGCTCCGACAACCGATTTTAGATTTTGATGTAAAGCAACTCTCGGCCATTGCTCGAATGGGTGATAAAGGCTTTAGCATACAGCGTAATCAAGCTGAGGACGGTGCGTTCGAACTTACCAATCTGCAGCCCAATCAAGCACTGAAATATGCTACTGTGATTGATGGATTTGTTGAGTCTGTGGTCAATTTGAGTTTTGATAAAATCCTAACAGACGCTGAAGCCAACTGGTCTGCAGAAACCGACATCATTACCTACGAAATATCGCTTGAGGACGGCACTGCTATCCAGATGCAGTTACTAAACGCTGATCCAAAAGCTTGGGTGAAATTTAGCCGAGTGACGAGTACAGGGCAGAGTTATTGGGACGGACTTAGCTATCAAATTTCCAATTTCTCAGCACAGCAATTAGATAAACAGGTGACGGATTTTATTAAATCTGAAAGCCAAGCACAGCAAAGTCAAACTCGAGATGTGAATATTGACGAGGGTGAATCACCTTCAGGTGAGTAACTTCTTGGGTATGAGTGAGTCGTTTTAGACGACTGCTGTTATTTGTCTAGCACTGAGGTGATTGAAAACAGCGCTTTAAAAGCTCTTTTAGAGCGCTGCTGCCCATGTCATTGGCCTTATTGATATTATTCTGAGGAATAAGCTCAGGATGTTTGTATGACGCTATCGCCTTTTCCAAACTGTCTTCTCTAAGTAAATGAAAAACGGGATAGGGCGAGCGGTTGGTGTAGTTTGAAGGCGCATCATAGTGCTCATCCTCAAAACAATAGTCGGGGTGAAAGCTGGCAATCTGATAGATGCCGCGATACTGATTATCATCAATCCAATCTTCGAACTTGTCGAGAACATCCAAATAATCAAAAAAGCTCTCTAACCCTTTTGAGACGATTATCAAAGTCGTTTCTGTTTGCCGGTTTTCATTTAGGTAGATGATTTCTTGGTGCAGCACACTGGTAAGTTCGACCTGCGTCGATGGTTGCGCGATATCACAATATCGAATGCTTTGATTAAGCACTTCTTTTTTCGCAAATGGGCAGAAATTTAGCTTAACTATTACCTGTTCAACCCAGACTTTAGTGGCGCTAATTGCAGGGGATTCGTTGACCATCAGTAACGATACTTAATGTACGCCTCTAAGGTGTTTTCTATCAAGCTCGCAACCGTCATTGGCCCAACGCCACCAGGAACTGGTGTGATCCAGCCTGCATGTTGTTTGGCAACGTCAAATTCCACATCACCGACCAAACTACCGTCAGATTGTCGATTGATACCGACATCAATCACAATAGCGCCAGGCTTCACCCAATCTCCGGGGATAAATTCTGCCTTACCAACAGCAACCACTAAAATGTCAGCACGTTGTACGTGGCTTTTTAGGTTTTTAGTGAATTTATGACAGGTTGTTACGGTACAACCGGCTAACAATAACTCCAGTGACATTGGGCGACCAACAATATTCGAGGCGCCAACAATTACCGCGTCCAATCCTTTTGCTGGGCGTTTTGTTGATTCGATTAAGGTCATTATGCCTTTAGGTGTGCAAGGGCGTAAGGCGGGCATACGTTGCACTAAACGACCAATATTGTATGGATGGAATCCATCTACATCTTTATCAGGACGAATGCGCTCTAATACTTCGTTCGCATCCAAGCCGGCGGGTAGGGGCAATTGCAACAAAATACCGTCGACTTCGTTGTCATTATTAAGCTCATCGACCAAGGTCAATAATTCTTCTTGGCTGATACTCGAAGGTAAGTCGTGAGCGCGATCAACAAATCCTACTTCTTCACAGGCTTTACGTTTATTGGCAACGTAAACGCCAGATGCCGGGTCATTGCCAACTTTAATCACAGCTAGTCCCGGTGCTCGCTTACCTGCAGCCGTGATGGCTTCAACTTGCGCTGCTACATTTTGTCTTACTTGCTGTGCTATGGATTTACCGTTAATCAGTTGCGCTGGCATGTTGGTTTCTTTGTGTAACTAAGAGATGTACCCATTGTCCCATATCCAATGCATTTTCTGCAATCTCGACTTACTCGTTATCGGTGGATTTGAGTTATATGCTCAGCTCAATTTAACGTATAATACCGAGACGATTGCGATTCAATGTTAAATTTATGATAGGAAGTGGTTTTTGGAATTCTCAGGTGTCGAAATTTTTGGTTATTGCGCATCTGCGCTCATAGCCTTCTCATTAACAAGAAGCTCTATCATTAAACTGCGCTGGTATAACTTGTTCGGCGCTGCTTCTTTTTGTATCTACGGTGTCATCATTGGCGCGGCCCCTGTCGCCATATTAAACGGCTTCATTGCGCTGACCAACGTGGTTTATTTACGAAAAATGCTGACGCAAACCGATCAGCACTTATCTATTTTAGAAGTAAGCCTACCCTCCAATTATGTGAAATTTTTTTTAGACTTTCACAAACAAGAGGTAGATGTTTTATTCCCTCGCTTTTTAAATAAGATGGCGCAGCTCAATCGGCGCTTTTTCTATCTAATGGAAAACACCGAAGTGGTGGGATTATTGTCGGGATTTGAATTAGATGATGGTACTTTTGTGGTAGATTTTGATTTTGTGATCCCCGCTTATCGAGATTGTCGTTTGGGACAATTTGTACTGGGTTCGGGCCAGCATCTTAAACAGGTGACGCAATATGATGAAATAGTGGCTGAAGCCGACAGTCCCGAACATGAAAACTATCTCAAGGAAATTGGTTTCTCAGCGAATGAGAATGGCGTATGGTCTTATAAACCAACAACTTAAAAAAACGTTCAACAGGCCCTAATGCATGAAAAAAATTAAAAATGAAGCTCAATTGTTGAAGATGGCTATTGCGGTCGGCGGCACCTATGCTAAAAATCGTGGCTATAAAGATTTTAGTCCTGAGATGGGACAAAAAGAAAAAGTCGAAATTATCTACCGTTTGTTGGTAAATGATAAATTGGTTGCACCATTAGCCAGTGACTCTGAAGATCTATTGAGCATGAAACACCGATTGGCGGTGTGGATTAAGAATAAATTGCCGCCAGATCACGAGTTGTTAAAATAAATGAGCAACCCTCATTAAATCGGCAATATTTTGGCTGATATTTAATCCAATTGGACTAATATTGAGCATCTGAATATTTTGTTTAAAAAAGTGTTTGACGAGGTAGGGGCAAGTGGGTAATATGCGCCCCCCGTAGCGAAGAGGATTTCGCAACGATTGTTCGGTGAGTAGCGCAGCTTGGTAGCGCACTTGGTTTGGGTCCAAGGGGTCGCAGGTTCGAATCCTGTCTCACCGACCACTTTTTTGTTTGTATTGATTCGTCACGCGTCCGTAGCTCAGCTGGATAGAGCACCCGCCTTCTAAGCGGGTGGTCGCAGGTTCGAGTCCTGCCGGACGCGCCAGCGGTCGGAAGGATGAATACCTTAAAAGTTAGACTAAATTGTTTGATACAGTTTAGAACGACTAAAAGGTGATAATTCGGTAGCGAGCAACAAAGAAATAGTGTAAAAATGTAAGACTCAGTGGTGGACGTAGCTCAGTTGGTAGAGCCCCGGATTGTGATTCCGGTGGTCGTGGGTTCAAACCCCATCGTCCACCCCACTTGCGGAAGTGGTGGAATTGGTAGACACGCTGGATTTAGGTTCCAGTGCTTCACGGCGTGAGAGTTCAAGTCTCTCCTTCCGCACCATTTTGATGTTGTTGGTCTACTCAATAGACACTTATCAAAATGCAGTAATTCTCGAATTCTCTTCAAAAAATCTATTTCCCTGAAACAAAGCTGTCACTCTAAAGCCACAATTGCCAATTTTGATTGTTGTTCATGTCTGTCGTAGTTAACTACCAGCAGGAGTTTAGAAGATCCCCGACAAAAGCATTCGGGAATGACGGTGTTGTTAGCTGGGATCTCTTAAACCGTCTGTCGTAGTTAACTACCAGCAGGAGTTTAGAAGATCCCCGACAAAAGCATTCGGGAATGACGGTGTTGTTAGCTGGGAGCTCTTAAACCGTCTGTCGTAGTTAACTACCAGCAGGAGTTTAGAAGATCCCCGACAAAAGCACTCAGGAATGACGGTGTTGTTAGCTGGGAGCTCTTAAACCGTCTGTCGTAGTTAACTACCAGCAGGAGCTTAGAGGATTCCTGACAAAAGCATTCGGGAATGACGGTGTTGTTAGCTGGGATCTCCTACAACGTCTGTCGTAGTTAACTACCAGCAGGAGCTTAGAAGATCCCCGACATAAGCATTCGGGAATGACGGTGTTGTTAGCTGGGATCTCCTACAACGTCTGACGCAGTTAACTACCAGCAGGAGTTTAAAAGATCCCCGACAAAAGCATTCGGGAATGACGGTGTTGTTAGCTGGGATCTCCTACAACGTCTGACGAAGTTAATTACAAACAGGAGTTTAGAAGATCCCCGATCAGATATTTGTTCTGATGCTTAATTGGTTTTTACTTTTAATCCTTCAGAAGGGATATCCAAGTATAAGCTGATCACCCGACCACCTCTTAGTACACTAAATACTAAGGTTTGCGCATTGGGGATTAATGTTTGAATGGCTTCTAGTCCTTCGTCAGTGGTGACATCATGACCATTCACTTTCTGAAGTACATCACCTTCTTTAAAACGCGCAGCCTTATATAGCTTTGGATTTTGACCTGGCGAAACTAACATTCCTAAAGTTCCGTCATTTGCCGTGTGTGGTTGAGTACTAATAACATGCTCTAGCAACTTGGGGCGATTTCCGATCTTCTTGGCTAATCCTTCAGGATCATCAACTATTGTGTAATTTTCGCCGTCACTGTCTTTAGGATCAATTGCATAATTGTGATCTGAGCTTTTAGTACCTTGCAAAAGCAATACTTCTTTACTGCCATTATTAAGCAATATCACGCGATCATTCCGTATTTCGACTAGGGTTGCTTTGGTATAGGCAATCTGATCATTGACATAATAGGTTCTAACTTGCAGCCGAGATTGAATAGTCGCAGACGCTTCAGATTGAGTGTCAGATGCGACTAAACCAAGTAACGTCAAATCTAACGGTGTTTGTTCGAGTCCTTCAAGATCAACATTTTCTTGAGTCCCTTGTAATCCCTCTCGGTTTTGTTCCCACAAGGCTGCGTTAGCATCATCGTCCAGTAAGCTACTTTCGGCTTCTTCTGAAAGGGTGATGGGATCATGGCTAGGGTTGACAAAAACAACGTAACTAAGAATTGCGATGGCTAAAACGAGTATTGAAATAATCGTCTTACTGCTTCTATTTAAACCTTGGCTCATATCTATTTTGCACTCGTACTCACTAAAATTAATATTAAGCATATATAGGTAAACCCATCGATACAACTTAATTGCTAATCGAAAGTCTGTGTTCATACCCTGTTGATATCTGTAATCAACATGTAATAAAAGCCTGAGGTAATTTATTTCCACTTAAAAAATGAACTTAAAAAGTGACCAGGGGATGTGTTCACTCATTCATATATTAAGTTTTCCAGTTCACTTTTTAAGTTCACTTTTTAAGTCTGAGTATTTTTCTAGTAAAATCAATGGGATATGTTGAACTTTCAGGTTGGCACGGGTTGTGCATTATTTGGTCAGAGTAATTTTATTCATCCGTAAGGGAGAAGTGATATGAGTTTTTTCACAGATAAGAAAACACTATTAGTTGGGGCAGTTTCCCTCATCAGTAGTGTCTCAGCAGTGATGCTGACAACGCAAGCTAATACCAACAGCACGCCATTCTTTACTCAATCAGGCAATACGCCAACGATGGTTGTGAGCAATCAATTACGCCAAGAAAACTCTTACATTCTACAAGGGTTGGGACGTGATGCTTTGGTCGCAGCGGTTGAGAACGTCGGCGGTGCAGTAGCCCGTGAATTTCCAATTATCAACGCTATTAGCGCATACCTAACGTCGTCACAAGCCACTGAGCTGGCCAGCGTGTCAGGTCTTAGAATGACCGAAGACCGTAATGTGATGACTATGGGACTTGGGATCAGTGATGCACTCTCGACAGTTACCAGTATTACAAAAAAATTCTCTATAGATAACTACATTACTACCCAAACTGGAGCGGATAAGTTGCATGAGTTTGGTATTACCGGTAAAGGCATCACCGTTGCGGTTTTGGATAGTGGTACCTTAATGGGCGGTAAAAAAGGTAAAGGGTTGTTGCGTAACAGCTACAACCGCCCAAGAGCGTTTTTTAAATATGATGCTCGACAAGGGGTGCGTACACGTTTACTTAATGACGATCAAAACGGTCATGGTAGTCATATAGCAGGCATTATTGCCAGTAGTCTGAAAAGTGAGAACGGCAAGTTCAACGGCATGGCGCCTGATGTGTTCTTATTGTCTGTTAAAGCCTTTGACGCATCTGGCAGTGGCAGTTATTCCGATGTATTAGATGGTTTGAATTACATCTATCAAAATCGCAACCGTTATAGAATTCGAGTTGTCAACCTATCGTTAGGTGCTGATGTGCAGTCTAACTATTGGAATGATCCTATTAACCAAGCTGTAATGCGTTTGTGGGATGCCGGTGTGGTTGTGATAACTTCCACAGGTAACTCAGGCTCTGATTACGGCACCGTCACCGTGCCAGGTAACAATCCATATGTTATTAGCGTTGGTGCTGTGACCGATAACTTCACTGAATTCGATTTCTCGGACGATCGTATCGCTACGTTCTCGTCTAAAGGGCCGACCTTTGAAGGCTTTGTGAAGCCAGAAGTGGTGGCTTTTGGCGGTCACATTCGTTCGAAAATGAATAAAAATTTATTGCAAAAGAAAAATTTTGTCTCTGACCTGTTAGGTGAAGATTATTATCAGATTTCGGGTACCTCACAAGCTGCGGCGGTGGTTTCAGGAACAGTGGCGTTGATGCTTCAGCACAACCCGTTCTTAACGCCGGATGATGTGAAATGTCGTTTGATTGACAGTGCATCTAAGTTACACGATCCAGCGACAGGCAGGGCTTATGATCCTCTTACTCAAGGTGCAGGATTGGTCAATGCGTATGCAGCAGTAATGAGTCAGGCTAGTGGCTGTGCCAACGTAGGCATGGATATCCAAGCTGACCTGAATGGATTAAAGCATTTTAAAGGTCCAACAATGGTAACCGCTGATGGCCAGCTAGCGATTAAACTGAGCAACGGCGACGTGTTAACTCATGGTTTTGATTGGGATGGCGCAGACGTTCAAGGGTTTGATTGGGGTGATACTCAGGCGCAAGGCTTTGATTGGGGCGATGCCGATGCATTAGGCTTCGATTGGGGAGATGCTGAATCACTTGGATTTGATTGGGAAGTTTCTGCACAAGGCTTTGACTGGGATGTAAGTGTACTTGGCTTTGATTGGGGTGACGCAAATGCGCTAGGCTTCGATTGGGGTAACATGGACTCTCAGGGGTTTGACTGGGGTGGCGCTGATGCACAAGGTTTTGATTGGGGCTCAGTAAACTCTGAAAGTGCAGACAGTGTTGTGGGCGAATCCTTCGATACTCAGTCAGCAGAAGAGTTACCTGCCGAAGCTGTAGAAACCAGCGATGAACTTTTGGAAATCGCAACAGACGGTATCTAATAGTTAACCAACAATAAAGCCGCACTCAATTGAGTGCGGCTTTTTTTATGCGCGCTACTTTTGCTTGTTATGGGGAGTCGCCGAGTCATCGCTTACGATTGCCAAACCAAACCAAGCCAAACCAAAGCTCCTTACCTCTGGTTGCCAGAGATAATCAGAGAGTTAAGTGCGCGTAACTAGAGATGTGGCGCCAGGTTGATTGGTGGTGCGATTAGCAGTGAGCCCTCAGACTAAAATAATGACCCAAAGTCTAGGTAATTTATTTGCACCTCACAAAGTGACTTAAATAATGAATCAATTAATCCATAACTATGTTCATATATTAAGTTTACTAGTTCATAATTTAAGTTAAATTGTAAGGTTGTAAAAAATTCATTTGATAACAGTGGGTTACGTTTGTTTTTAGAGTTGGCATGTTATATGCATTGTCTGGTCAGAGTAATAATATTTATCCGTAATGGAGTTGTAACATGAGTTTTTTCACAGATAAGAAAACATTATTAGTTGGGGCCATCTCCCTAATGAGTAGTGTCTCAGCAGTGATGC